>NZ_JCATIE010000008.1:0-224370 GCF_059693785.1 Sphingopyxis sp. CR5
CGAAAGACACTCGAACATCGGCGCTTGCAACACCGCAGGCTCGCCGCCTAACATCAAACCTCAGACGAGGCCCGCACTCCGCAAACCTACGCCGCGAGTTGTGCCAAATGTTCTGACGACGGACAATCACATGATGAAGGCACTTGCGAAAATCGCCGCCCTTGTGGAACGTGAGCGATGAACGCGAACGATGCCCGCTATTCGGTTGACGAGATCGCCCGGGCATGGGTGGTCAAAATGCGAGGGGTGAGTTCTGACGCTCTGCGCGCCGAGTTCAAGGAATGGCTCGCGAGCGCACCCGAACATCGCGCTGCCTATGATCGTGTCGAGCGTCAGCTCGATCGCGCGGCAATTCTCAAGATCTCCTCGCGGTTCGGAGAAGATCGGGCCGGACGACGATCTCAGCTACTGGCGGGACGCTGGTTATCCTGGGGAGCGTTTGCCACGATCGCTGGATTGCTGCTGATCGGCTATGGAGCCTTCGGAGCAACGTTACCGGGACCTTTTTCTGCAGGTTCAGCCAAGGCCGTCGCGGCTGAAACATTCACGACTGATCGCGGTGAGATTCGGCGTTTCCAGCTGGCAGACGGAGCCGCGCCTCGTGATCGAAGGATATCGTCGACATCGTCTCGGTTTAACTCGGCAACGCGAGGCGACGGCGGTTCGCGCCGGAACAAGGGCCCCAGGATACATCCCAGCGCCCCAAGGTCGAGGCGAGGCGCTTTGCTCCATAGAGACACTGATTCCGAGTTGAGAATGTGTCTGCCGGACGTAGGCTGGACAGGTTCGATGCCCGGCACCGGGATTTCGAGGCCGAAAGAAAGCCTCATCGAACGGTCATCAACGGGCGATAGTTTAGGATGTGATCTAACGGATCGCTAAGCAGCAGACTTCCCGTTTGAATCCAACAATGAGCCGCAAAGGGGAGCGTGACTCCGAGAACAAGGTCGCAACCAAGACCGCGGCGCGCGAGCATCGCTCGGATGGCGAGACCGCGTGCAAGGCACTGATCGGTTGCATCGCGGTAGCGCGACGCTCGGATAAAGGCGGCTGCGATGTCCAGATAGCATTCGGAGGTCGTTGCCGCGAGATCGCTGGCGAGCAACAGTGAGCTGAGCGGCCGACGGGCCAGCCTTCGCCGGGCGCGCCACTGCGTCACGATCGCTTCCGCGACGAGGGGCATCCGAACCACCGGAAGACTTTCGTCATAAACGCTAGTTTCGGGCGGCAGTGCGGCATCCCAAACAGAGCCAGGCTTGCCAGGTTCAGTCAGCCCCTTAGACGTCAGCCAATTCATTTGTGCGCCACTGGCGTCATCGGAAACAGCTGCGCAAAATGCCTCTGCTCCATAGCCCTCTAGCAGAAAATAGCGGCTTTCCCGCAGATCGAGGCAGATGATATGCCGACCAATCGTGCAGTGCCGGAGATCGGATCGAAGTCGAAGCGAAGGCATGTCGATACCGCAATGGCGTGCGGTGCCTTTGGCTCCGCACGCCCTTTGCGTCAGTCGTCGGCTTCAATGCCGCCCTCGGGATAACGCTGGAACGTCTGCACATCCAGCTTCCCGTCGATCGCAGCGCCCCGGGTTTCGACGCGCGCGTCGCCGAGATCAGCGATGCAAGATTCATGGTTTCTCATGGAGATTCCTTTCTATAAACTGCGACATTATCGAGTCGCTGTGACAAATTATTGAACTGAGAAAGGACGATCCATTTTATAATTTAAATATTATCTAAAAACGTACCAATTACGTATAATTACGCTAAATTTCCGGAAGGTGTATTTAGGAATATAAGACCGGATCTATCTTACATTTTACGATATATCTCTGAATATCCGCTTTATTATAATACCTTTTTATGATGTGTTTAAAGGTATTTGCGATGACGGTCCGGAAATCGACGATCAACAATCGCTGTGAGTCTGAGACAGGTTGCCCCGAAGAGTTTGAACCTGGCGACGCCGACACCTGTGTTGCGCTAGCCGCACTCAAAAAAAGTGACCGAGCGAGGTTCTATGTTGTCGGATCCACAGACCGGCACCTTTAGCAGAACGCCTGGACATCCGTGCCGGAACCCGGTCACACGCTGGAACCAATCAGCGCAAGTCAGCTATCCCGTAGCTCCAAGACTGAGGCAAGGAGAACTGGACCCGAATCCGGGTGCAAGCGCGTGCAGATGAGAGAATCTGCAAACGCCGCGAAGCCTTCAGCACTCCGGCCCCCGGACTTGATCCGACGCACCGTCAGCTCGGATTGCGCAAAACACCGATCGAGTGGCAATCGTCAGGCCGGCGCCAATCCAGTTTCGCCTGTGCTTTCGGGCCCGCACCCTCTGAAAAATCGCATGCCGAAACCGGCGTCGGCCGCAAGCACAGGGAGTCGACTATCAGACCGATCAGTCTCCATGCCGTTCAGCGCGACAGCATCGTCGCCGTGGCGAGGAGGCATATGCAGCCCGCTCCCGCCGGTGCTACCGGTATTTGACGGCGTCGCGATCGCAATGACGGCCGCGCTGGCATCCACGGTCGGGCCGGTGAGACGGCGGATCCGATCGAGGCCACGCGACAGCGTCTGGTCCCTCTCGAACCGGCCGTTCTGCGGTCAGAAAACGGCGCGGGCAGCAACTACCTCTCGCGAACCGGACGACCGAATATCAGACAAATTCGTGCGTCCGATGCCGAGTCTATAATGCGAAGCTTTCCCCGGTGCAGCAAAGCGATCGCTTTGACGAGCGACAGGCCGAGACCGCTTCCCGGCTGAGTCGCGGTGTCGGACAATCGGAAGAAGCGTTCGACCACCTTTTCGTGATAGGCGGGCGAAATACCGGGACCGATATCGGATATTTCTATCACGATCTGCGGCCCTCTTTCGTCTGACCGGACCGCAACCGTGCCGCCCTCGCCGCCATATCTTACAGCATTGTCCAGTAAGTTCGACGCCGCCTGAAACGGCAGGTTGGGATCGGCCTCGAGCATCAGGTCCGGCGCAATCTCGCTCAAAATGCGTTGGCCCCGCACTTCCGCACCGGGCAGGTGATATTCGATCGCGTCGGCGAGCAAGGTCGACAGTCCGGAAGCCGGCGAGATGTCGTCCGCTTTCGATGCGCGCGATACCCGGCAGCGCATCGAAGATCGACTGGAGCCGCTCCGCTTCAGCTACCGCCTGTTCGGCGATCCGCTGGCGTTCGCGCTCGTCAGACGCGACACGCAAATCGTCGAGATCGGCATGCCGCCGCGCGAGCGGCGTGCGCAATTCATGTGCGACATTGTCGGACACGCGGCGCACCGCTTCAACGGCCTCCTCAATCCGCCCCAACATCTGGTTGAGCGTTCCGGCGAGCTCGTCGAAATCGTCACCGGTGTCGCGGAGCGGAATGCGTTCGGCGAGGTTGCCCGCCATTACCCGGCGCGCGGTCTGCGTAACGGAACCGATGCGGCAGCCGCCCAGCCAGCGTCAAATGAATTTTCCGTAATGGTTGCGCCTCGCGGGTACTGTGAGCGCTCCCTCCCCCGCCCGCAAACGCAAGGCGACATCCCTCCGGGCGGGTGTCACTACCCGCTAACCGGTGCCGGGCCACTCTATTTCGGACCGTAGCGCGCCACGGCCCGGCGCAATTAACCACGATGCCTCGCCTTTCGTTAACCCGCAACGGGAAGGTTAGAAGGGTTGCAAGGCCGGGGAGGCACTGTGCAGCGCGAGCTGCCAAGGGAGTGCCAAAGTGCTAGAAAATCAAAAGATCCGCCGGGCGGCGGTCATCGGACCGATGGGCGAAGAATTAACACTCGACAATCTGCCGCCGCCGAACACGTCGCGTTGGGTGAGCCGCCGCAAGGCGCAGGTTGTCGCCGCGATCGAGGGTGGCCTGCTGACACCGGAAGAAGCATGCCTGCGATACCGAATGTCGTTCGAGGAACTGAGCACCTGGCAGCGATTGTTCGACCGGATCGGAGTACGCGGTCTGCGGACAACCCGTATTCAGCAATATCGCGAAACATTGGCCACTCCCTCGCCGCGCGGATGACGGGCAGGCAGAGGAACCTTTCCGATTTCGACCGCGTTTACGGTCCGACACCTCCCTCGCGCTCTTCTCCTTCGCATAAGGCCACCGCCGGTCGACGAGACGCGCGTCGCCTCGGACCGGAAGGACATGCCCCGCCTCATCCCCCCGCGGGCGAGGCAGATGGGCCCCGCCGAAGGGGGACGGGGCCCTTCACTTAACCGGATCCAGCAGGAAGCGAAACGGGTGGCACGCGCATGGACCATGCACGGCGCGCCGCCCTTCGTGGTGCTGCCGAGGTGGGGGTAAGAGCGAGGCGGCACCAGACTGTAGATCGGGACCAAGATGCTATAATCAGGTTAACGATCCCTTGACGATGGGACGCTTGCGCGAAGGAGCAAAAGCATCTGGCAAGACTGCCCGATGCACCAATTTCCCCGGCGGCCCGTGGTTCTCCGCGCCTCTGGTCCTATCCGGCGCTGCCGCCTATACCGATGCAATGCGCCAGCGCGTAACGATAGCCAGCGAGATCGAACGCCTTCTCGTCAGCCTCGGCGGACAGCGGATTTGCGACGACTGTATTACCGATCAGCTTAATCTTTCGGTGCGCAGTCAAGCGAATGTGGTAACCCGCAAGCTTGGTGCGCCGCTCTATAGCCGCACCAAGGCGCCTTGTGGGACGTGTCGGCGGACGAAGACCGTGACCAGTTGGACGGGCTAAAACCCCCGCGCGGCTCGGGCGATCCGCCCCTGGCCATTTTGCACTCGGCGGGCGGCCGCGACGGGCATCGGCATTCTGTTCGCACCTCCGGCCGACTTCAATCGAGCAGGGTCTTCACCCAGCCGTAGAGGCCAGCGAGGAAAGACCCGCCGACGATCGCGGCCACGAACCAGAACTCGATCGCGAGCGCCTTGGCTTTCCATCGGGGTCCCTCTTCCATCCCGTTCGCATGGCAGGAATGCGGCCTGCAGGAAAGAGCCGCGCACAGACCGACCCTGCATGCCCGTAGCGTGCAACACGGTCCCGGATGGCCGTGCAGACGAATTTGTTCGCCGCAGCCGACCGCGACCTATGCAGCACGCATCGTTCATCTTGACCCGACAGCGCAGGCGCGTATGCTGGCCGTCCACTGGAACTATTCCGTCGGCGATTGCAGACTCGCGGCGGGTCATTGGGCGGGGGGTCAGGCTCCCGCCTTTTTCTTCAGTCGCCTCGCCCTTCAGATTCTACGGCGGAGCGCCATTCCCAGCGTTGCGGCTGGCCCGCAGATCCGGCCGCATTGCATAACAGGCGCCGCCGCAAGTGGGAAGAGACTGGCGCATCGGCACAGGAATACCCATAACCCGGCGATGCGTATGTTCGCTCTTCCTCTCATGCTCGCCGCCTTGCTCGCCCTCCCCTGCATTGCCGCCGAGCCTGCGAGCTTCGTCGGAGAATATGGGGTGGACGAAGGGCCCGATGTAGGCGGCGGGTTGTTGATCCGCGAGGATGGCCGGTTCCAGTATCGGCTGGCCGCCGGCGCACTCGACGAATGGGCGGAAGGTCGCTGGGAACGGCGCGGCAACTCGATCTGCCTTACGACCGAACCCCGCCCCGTCGCGCCGGCGATGAAAAAGGGGTCCCAGGTCGAAGTCGATGGCGCCACCCCGACCCTGCTTGTTACCTGGCCCAACGGCCGCGGTATTCCCGGCGTCGATTTCAGGATCGGGTTCGATACCGGCAATCCGATCCAAGGATATACCCAGGAGGACGGCTGGACGATGCCGGACGACGACGAGCGCATCCCACGCTGGGTCGAGTTGCGCGAGCCAATCTATAATATCACCGCACCAAGATACGACCTCGCAGACGCCGATGGCGGCAGGCTGCGCGTGGTCATCGAGCCGAACGACCTGGGCGTGGTCGCATTCGACGGCAGTTGTGCAGAACGCACCGAACGCGGCATCACCTTTCACCGTGCCGAAGGAGACATGCGGTTCGTGCGGCTCGACGTGGAGTAGGGACCGAGAGCTTGCCCACCGTGCCAGGGCCCTCCCAAAATCGACTGCGATCGCACAGGATCAAGAGTGAAACCGCGAATATGAACCCCGCAAAACCTTTTTCGACATGAGCTTCCCGTAAAGTTCGTCGTCCAGGCCGTTCTTGCCGAACATCGGTAGTCCTCTCCGCGGCAGATAAAATCTTCCGGGGCCCCAAGCGATGTTCAGCAGACCGGGGAAGTGGGCGAAGGTGAAACTCGTCATATGCCGGGGCGAGGCATCACGGTCCCGGGTATCACGGACGTAGAGTCGCCGCGCCGTCGATCTGACAGAGTCGGCTGGCAAATTGACGGAGCCGACCCACACGATGATCCGATCCGCAGGGAGCTCGCTGGAATCCAAACGGGCGCATTGGTACCGACGGATTTCTCCCGCACAGTCTGGCCCGATCGAGCCCAATCGAAACGTTTGATAAAACGGTCCGCTCGCTGGCGCATCCTCTGCGCCCGGAAAGGACATGGTTACCGTTTGGGCATGCCCCCTCACGAGTAGTTCCAGACAACGATCACTGCATTCGTGCCAAAGCCTCGATTCCGTGCTGGACGGTGCCGAATTTTGCAATTCGACCGCACGCCCTTCAATCTGAGGGGGTGAAACCACATCATTGCGCTGATAGAGGCCGACAAATCGCCGCTCCTCACCATGATTGAGAAGCAGGGGCACGCCGACAAATAACACAGCGGAACCGGCTCCCGAGATGAACCATCGGCGCTTGGGTGCGGCCTTCTGAAGAGCAAAATTAATCGCAAGAAGGCTGGTGGGTATCCCCAAGATGATCCCCCAAGCGGCAACAATCTCCAGAACGATAAAGTAGAGGAAGATTACGCCCGTAAACGTAAGGACCCACACCGCGGCCTCGGAGTGATTGGGCGGGTCCAGCCTATGATCAAGGCCGAAAACTTGCCAAGCGACGGTGACTCCCCACAAAACACCGACAAAGATCGCAAGCAGCTTGATGTCCCAGGGACATTTTCCGTTTGGGTGTTTTTGCGATCCGTCCTGCCTATTACGTGGATCTTGTGGCATGAATTCGGTCGCTCCATCATTCTCGCGGCCCCACTCTGACGACCGTGGGCAAATAAATAGTTAGTTTGGTCCTTCGCGGGTAAGATGGCGCCGCCTCACAACCGCCAAAAATTGCTTATGGACGCCAAGCGGAACGACGGATGCGGTCGCTCCGACCGACAAGTGGCCTTCTCTCTCTTGCACTTGCACTTGTGATCCAAATGCGCCACATCTTTACGTGAACGTAAAGGTAAAGCAGCCTGCGAGAGGATCCTTCCCCATGACCGACATCCCGACCTTTGACACGATCAAGCTCGACGTCGCCGACGATGTCGCGACGATCACGCTCAACCGCCCCGAACGGCTCAATTCGATGCCGCCGGCGATGGCCGACGACGTCCGCGCCGCCCTCGACTGGATGGGCGTGCTCGGCGCGCGTGCGCTGCTGATCACCGGGGAAGGTCGCGGTTTCTGTTCGGGCGCCGACCTGGCCGGCGATCGCACCGCCTCGGCGGTCGGGGGCGGCGCGAACAGCCGCAAGGCGCTGCGCAACCACTATAACCCGATGCTCCTGGCGCTCGCCAATCTCGACATTCCGGTGGTCACGGCGGTCAACGGCCCCGCGGCGGGTGTGGGATGCAGCTTCGCGCTGTCGGGCGATTTCACGCTTGCGGGCAAGAGCGCCTATTTCCTGCAAGCCTTCGTCAACATCGGGCTGGTTCCCGATGGCGGCTCGTCCTGGTTGCTGCCGCGCCTGATCGGCCTGCCTCGCGCCGCGCAGATGATGATGCTGGGCGAAAAGATCGGCGCCGAACAGGCCGCCGACTGGGGTCTTATCTACAAGGCGGTTGACGACGATGCGCTCATGGACGAAGCCCGCGCGCTGGCGAGCCGGCTCGCGAGCGGCCCCACCGTGGCGCTCGGCACGATGCGCAAGATTTTGCGCGGCGGCCTCACGCAGAGCTTTTCCGAAACGCTCGACGCGGAGGCCATGGGGCAGTTCGTCGCCGGCAACAGCGCCGACGCGATGGAAGGCATCCTGGCGTTCCAGCAAAAGCGCAAGGCTGCCTTCAAAGGCGCTTGAAGCAAAGAGGCACGGGCGCCCCGCTTCGCGGTCGCATCGATTTCCCGAGGAACCGGGCCTCGACCGATGACGGTCGGGGCCTGCTTTTATTCGGCGGCCTCTTCGGTCATGACCTTTTTGTAGATGCTCTGCTTCGGTCGCGCGCACAGCCGCATCACCATCGGCTCGAAGACATCGAGCGGCAGCGTGTCATAATCGGGATCGAACGCCGGCTGGTCGTATTTCTCGCAAAATTCCGCACAGGCCGCGGCATAGGGATGGCCCGAAAACCGGTCCCGCATATCGCGGTTGAGCCCGATGTAATGGAAGAAATAATGGCCTTGGAAAATCCCGTGATGCTGGACGATCCAGTGGTTTTCCTCCGACAGGAAGGGCTTGAGGATCGCGGCGGCAATATCGGGGTGGTTGAACGCGCCGAGCGTGTCCCCGATATCGTGGAGCAGCGCCATGACGACATATTCCTCGTCGCGTCCGTCGCGGTGCGCCCGGGTCGCCGTTTGCAGGCAATGCGTCAGCCGGTCGACCGGAAAACCGCCGTAATCGCCCGCCAGCAGCTTCAGATGCTCAAGGATGCGGGCGCCGTTATTGGGAGCGAACTCCTTTTGCTCGGCGGCGATGATGTCCCAGTCTTCCTGCGTGCCTTCGGTCATTGCACGAAATTTTGCGCGCGGATGCGTCATGTCGTTCATCGCCGGCTCTCCCAGTTCCTGGAGCCAGTCTACGCCGTCCGTTGCAATTTGCAACGTTGACGCGAAGGCCTAACCGCCGCCGGTGGTATCGGTGCTGTCGACCCCATATTTCAACGCCTCGTCTTGGGTCAGGCAGCGCCGCGTCGAACGATCGTCGCCGCTGCCCTTCACCGCCTTTTGGCGATACATGACGTCGGTCAAAAGCTTGCGCGAAACCCCCATCTTGATGAGGAAGTCATTATCCTCGCTCGCCAGCAAGGCCGCGTCCTGTTCGACATCGCCGATCAGTTCGGTGGTCGCATCGGTCCCCATCGCGACGCTCATGTCGATCGTGCCGCGGTCTCCCGTGCGCGTGAACATATGTACGATGAAGAGCCCGCCCGGATCGACATAACGCGGAATGCCGCCCATGAAGACGAAATTGCAGGCGCTGAAACAGGCCCAGCCCGACGGAATACGCGTCGTAATCCCCAGGTTGGAACGGATGACGCGCCCCGCGGCGTTGCCGGCCCGCGCGTCGCCGCCGGGCGAGCGCAGCCATATTTCGCGCACGTCCGGGTTCGCCGCCAGCGTTTTCGCGAGACGGTCTGGAAGCCCCGCATCGACGCGGCCTTCGGCGAGCAGTATCTTGACGCCGCCACGCTCGACCGGCGTCAATGTCATGGTCGGATTCGTCGACCAGCCGGGGTGGAGCGGACAGGTCGGATTGTCGGGGTCCATCGCGGGCCCCGCAGCAACGGTCGCAAGGGCGGCAATGCCGAGAGCTAGGCGGATCCCGCCCGTCACGCCTGCGCCAGCCTGTAGCGCGCTTCGCCGGGGTCGCGGCACATGTGCTTCGTCGCCCGCGTCTCTTCGCCGTCCACGATGATGAAATCGGTCACGTTGATGCACTGGCGGCCGCCGCCCTCGTCGTTCCGTGCGACGATCGTCGACGACCCGCTGACCCCGTCGCGGGTTTCGCTCGTCCAGTTGGCGGTCGACCCAACCTCCTCGCCGCGCACCGCATCCTCGGTGGCTTTTGCGGCCTGAACCTGCTCGGCGGGATCGAGGCGACAGGCGATGGCGTCGGTCAGCGTCTCGCTCACCTCCGCGATCGGGACATAGCTGTAAACGCCCGCCTTGCTGGCGGCGTCGCCAACCGCATCCCGCAGGACGCCGCCCAATATGCCGCGTCCGACGCTGCTCCCTTTCTTGCCCTTGGGACAACCGCCATTGCTGTCATCGTCGCTCGGCGCCGGCGCCGGAGTCGTGACTTTTCGCAAAAGACCGCCAAACTGCGCCTCCGCCGGCGTCGCCATAAGACCCGCACACGCCGCCCATGCCGGAAGCCAAAACCATCGTCGCATCGCCCGCTCCAGATTATTGCCAGTGGCGACCCCTTGTTTTGCAGGCGAAACTAGACCTCGCTGTGATTTCAATCAATGGCGCAAAGATTGTCTTGTCCACAGGTTGAAATTAGCCGCGAAGTGGCCCAGACAGCGGCCATGCTTTCGCAAAAGACCCGCTATACGATCCGCGCGTTCCAGCACCTTGCAGACCATTGGGGCAAGGGGCAGGTGCAGCTTGCGGACATTGCGGAGGCTCAAAACATTCCGCCCAAATTCCTGACGGTGATCCTGTCCGAAATGGCGCGCGAAGGACTGCTCATTTCGCAGCGCGGCCGCGACGGTGGCTACCAGCTCGCCCTGCCGCCGATCGACATCAGCTATGGCGATCTCGTTCGCCTCACCCGCGGGTCGCTCGCGCTCGTTCCCTGCGCAAGCCGCAACGCGCACGAAGCCTGCAAGAATTGCCTTCCCGAGGCCGAATGCCGAATGCGCAGCCTCATGTTGAAGGTTCGCGACGATACCGCCGCGATTCTCGACCGGATCAGCCTCGCCGATCCAATCGGTGTGGAACCGCTGATCGAGAAGGAAGAGCTGGCGGTCTGACGCGCTGCCGGGGGAGATGGGCGGGGCCTCCGAGATCGAACCGGCGACCTTTAATATGCCGTGAGCAGCGCTCTGCCGCGCTCGACGAGGAAAATGGTGGAGCCTACCGGGATCGAACCGGTGACCGCTAATACGCCATGAGAAGCGCTCTGCCGCGCCCGCCGAGGAAAAATGGTGGAGCCTACCGGGATCGAACCGGTGACCTCTACAATGCCATTGTAGCGCTCTCCCAGCTGAGCTAAGGCCCCGTGCCATTTTGCGGGTCGCCCTGGGTGGTGCGACCGGGACGCCGCCTTTACCAGCGCGCGCCCACTATGCAAGGGGCCAAATGCACCGAACGATGCTTTTTTGGCCCCTGTGCCGGATTATCAGCTTTCGTCGTCGTCGTCGTCGCCCGTCGACACGCCGAGGTCGTCGTCGCCGCCAAGGTCGACGTCGTTGTCGGGCGAATCGCTATCTTCGTCGACATCGACGTCGAGATCCAGATCGTCGTCGCTCGACTCTTCCTTCGTCTTGCTGGGCTTTTCGGCCTCTTCGAAGGGCATCGGTTGCTTCGACTTGAGCACCGATTCCGGGATCCAGGCATAGCCGCAATTGATGCAGGTCACCGGATCATCGTTGGTCAAATCATAGAATCGCGTGGCGCATTTCGGGCAGCTACGTTTCGTGCCCCATTCAGCCTTTACCATATAAGCCTCGTAAACCTTTGGAAACGGTTGTGAAATTTCGGAAAGAAAACGGCGCCTCGCGGCCGATCCGTCAAATCGGCGTGCGCCTTGCCAGATTGTCGGGCCGCTGTCAAAAGCCGCACGCCATGAATGACCCTATCGCCACACCGCGCGCCTTTTGCGCGTCCGCTCCGCTCAAAGGTAAGATCGCCATTCCCGGCGACAAGAGCATTTCGCACCGGTCGCTGATGCTATCGGCGCTCGCGGTGGGAACCAGCCGCGTCACCGGCCTCCTGGAGGGCCACGATGTTCTGGCCACCGCCGCCGCGATGCGGGCGATGGGCGCGCGCATCGAACGGCGCGACGACGGCGAATGGGTGATCGATGGCGTCGGAGTCGGCGGCCTCCTCCAGCCGCGCGAAGTGCTCGACATGGGCAACAGCGGCACGTCGACCCGGCTGCTGATGGGCCTTGTCGCAAGCCATCCGATTACTGCCACTTTCACCGGCGACGCCAGCCTGTCGGGCCGCCCGATGGGCCGCGTCATCGATCCGCTCGGCCAGATGGGCGCCGAAATTTCGGCCTCGCCGGGGGGGCGCCTGCCGCTGATGGTGCGCGGTATCGCGCCCGCCGTGCCCCTCTCCTATCGCCTGCCGATGGCCTCGGCGCAGGTAAAAAGCGCGGTCCTGCTGGCGGGCCTCAACACGCCCGGCGTCACCGAAGTGATCGAACCGATTCCCACCCGCGACCACAGCGAGCGCATGCTTCGCGGGTTCGGCGCCGATCTGACCGTCGACACCGCCGCCGACGGCACGCGCCACATCCGCATCCACGGCGAAGCCGAACTGAAACCCCGAACGATCGCCGTGCCGGGGGATCCGTCTTCGGCCGCCTTCTTCATCGTCGCCGCGCTTATCGTCCCCGGCTCCGACGTGACGATCGCCAACGTCGGACTGAACCCGACGCGCGCCGGCCTGATCGACGTATTGCGCGCGATGGGCGGCGATATCGAGGAACTCGATCGCCGCGACGTCGGCGGCGAGCCCGTCGCCGACCTGCGCGTCCGCCATAGCGTGCTGACCGGGATCGAGGTCGATCCGGCGGTCGCGCCGAGCATGATCGACGAATTCCCGATCCTTTTCGTCGCCGCCGCGCTCGCCGAAGGGCGCACGACGACGAGCGGGCTCGACGAGCTGCGCGTCAAGGAAAGCGACCGCCTCGCGGTGATGGCCACGGGCCTGCAGGCCATCGGCGTGCGGGTCGAGGAACGGCCCGACGGGCTCGTGATCGATGGCAGCGGCGGCGATCCGCTGCCCGGCGGCGCGACGGTTGCCGGCCATCTCGACCACCGCATCTGCATGAGCTTCGCGATCGCGGGCCTCGTCAGCAGGGCACCGGTCACGATCGACGACATCGCGCCGGTCGCGACGAGCTTTCCCAATTTCGAACCCTTGCTGGCGGGATTGCCGGCATGATCGACTGGCTGTCCGGCACCGCGGCGAATGCAATCGGCCTTGTCGGCACGGCCTGCGTGCTCGCCGCCTTCGCCTATATCAACCTGGCGGTAAAACCGAACGGCGTGCTGTTCAACGCGGTGAACCTTGTCGGCGCGCTCCTGTTGATGATTTCGCTTCTCGTCCACTTCAACCTCGCCTCCTTCCTGCTCGAGATCGCCTGGGCGAGCATCGCGCTATGGGGGCTGGCGCGCGCGCTGCGGCGGCGCGCGGCAGGGGGTGCGGCATGATCGTCGCGGTCGATGGCCCCACGGCGTCGGGGAAAGGAACGATCGCCCGCGCGCTCGCCGCGCATTTCGGACTGCCGGTGCTCGACACCGGCCTGCTCTATCGCGCCGTCGGCTACCAGACGCAGCTTGATCATGGCGACGCCGACAAGGCCGGCGACGCGCTGGCCGCTTGCGATTTCCCCGATAGCCTGCTCGGCGACCCGGCGCTGCGCTATGAAACGACGGGCGGACTTGCGAGCCGCGTGTCCGTGCATCCCGCCGTGCGGCAGGCGCTGTTCCAGCGGCAGGTCGACTTTGCCAATCAACCCGGCGGCGCGGTGCTCGACGGCCGCGATATTGGTACCGTCATCGCGCCGCACGCCGATGCCAAGCTGTTTATCACCGCAAGCCCCGAAGAGCGGGCGCGGCGACGCCATGCCGAAATGCGGTCGCGCGGGGTCGAGGTCAGCTATGACACCGTGCTTGCGGACATTCGCGCGCGCGACGCGCGCGACAGCGGGCGCGCGAACGCGCCGCTTGCGCAGGCGCACGATGCAGACTTGCTCGACACCGGCGAAATGACTATAGACGCCGCCGTCCAACGGGCGATTGCGCTGGTTGAGGCACGGACAGGCCGCCGCTCCACCTGAGCGTCGGGCGTGACGGGGTGCACTCGTCGCGCCTTTTTTGCATTGCCCGCTGCCCTTCCGCCGCCGCGTTCCCGCGGGTGTTCCGCTTTGCATTCGGCGAACGGGACGGATCGGCCACAAGACCAGCGGACCCAACCGCTTGGCCGGAAACGAATGAAGCAAGGAAGATCAATTTATGGCCACTACGGCTTTTCCGACGCGCGACGATTTCGCCGCGATGCTCGATGAATCGCTGGGTGGTGCCGAGGGCGGCTTTGAAGGCCGCGTCGTCAAGGGCACCGTAACCGGCATCGAAAACGACCTGGCAGTGATCGACATCGGCTTGAAGAGCGAAGGCCGCGTGCCGCTTCGCGAATTCGCCGCGCCGGGCCAGAAGGCCGACCTGAAGGTCGGCGACGAAGTCGAAGTCTATGTCGACCGCGTCGAAAACGCCAATGGCGAAACCATGCTGTCCCGCGACCGTGCGCGCCGCGAAGCCGCCTGGGACCGCCTGGAAGAAGAATTCAACAAGGAAGCCCGCGTCGAAGGCGTCATCTTCGGCCGCGTCAAGGGTGGCTTCACCGTCGACCTCGGCGGTGCCGTGGCCTTCCTGCCCGGCAGTCAGGTCGACATCCGCCCCGTGCGCGACGTCGGCCCGCTGATGGACCTGCCGCAGCCGTTCCAGATCCTGAAGATGGATCGCCGCCGCGGCAATATCGTCGTCTCGCGCCGTGCGATCCTCGAGGAAACGCGCGCCGAACAGCGTTCGGGCCTGATCCAGAACCTCGAAGAGGGCCAGATCATCGAAGGCGCGGTGAAGAACATCACCGATTACGGTGCGTTCGTCGACCTCGGCGGCATCGACGGCCTGCTCCACGTCACCGACATGAGCTACAAGCGGGTCAACCACCCGAGCGAGATCATCAATATCGGCGACACGGTGAAGGTGCAGATCATCCGCATCAACCGCGACACGCAGCGTATCAGCCTGGGCATGAAGCAGCTCGAAGCCGATCCGTGGGAAGGCGTCGCCGCCAAATATCCGGTGGGCGCGAAGCTCGCCGGCACGGTCACGAACATCACCGACTACGGCGCGTTCGTCGAGCTCGAACCGGGCATCGAAGGCCTGGTCCACGTCAGCGAAATGTCGTGGGTCAAGAAGAACGTCCACCCCGGCAAGATCGTTTCGACGAGCCAGGAAGTCGACGTCATCGTCCTTGAGGTCGACAGCGAAAAGCGTCGTATCTCGCTCGGCCTCAAGCAGGCCCAGTCGAACCCCTGGGGCGCCTTCGCCGAAGCGCATCCGGTCGGTTCGGTCGTCGAAGGCGAAGTCAAGAACGCCACCGAGTTCGGCCTGTTCGTCGGCCTGCCCGGCGATGTCGACGGCATGGTCCACATGTCGGATATCGCCTGGGGCATCTCGGGCGAAGAAGCACTGCACCTCCACCGCAAGGGCGAGACGGTGCAGGTCGTCGTTCTCGATGTCGACGTTGAGAAGGAACGCATCAGCCTGGGCATCAAGCAGCTTGAAAAGGGAGCGCCCGCCGTCGGTGCCGGCGCGTCTGCCGGTTCGATGAAGAAGAACGAGACCGTCACGGTCACCGTGCTCGAAGTCCGCGACAACGGCCTCGAAGTGCAGGCTGGCGACGATGGCGCCACGGGCTTCATCAAGCGCGCCGACCTCGGCCGCGACCGCGACGAACAGCGCCCCGACCGGTATCAGGTCGGCCAGAAGTTCGACGCGATGGTCATCGGCTTCGACCGCTCGAAGAAGCCGAACTTCTCGGTCAAGGCGCTCCAGATCGCCGAAGAGAAGCAGGCGGTCGCGCAATATGGTTCGTCGGATTCGGGTGCGTCGCTCGGCGACATCCTCGGCGAAGCGCTGAAGGCCGGCAAGAAGGACTGATCCTTCCTGCCAGCGACGATATGACGGAAAGGCCCGCCGAGTGTCCCTCGGTGGGCCTTTTTGCATCCGCTATATGTTTTGACCGCACCCTGATTCATGTTAGTCTCGCATCGCGTTGGGAGGGGTCTCACGCACTGGCGCCGGCAACGACCGGATGACCGCATCCGCTGCGATGCGCGTGACAATGAGGGGAAGCAGATGATCCGGTCGGAACTGGTTCAAAAGATTGCGAGCGAAAACAGCGATTTGCGCGTCGAGGAGGTCGAGAAAATCGTCGACACCTTCTTCGACTCGATCGTCGACCAGCTTGCCGCCGGCGGCCGCGTCGAATTGCGCGGTTTCGGGGCCTTTTCCACCCGTGCCCGCGAGTCGCGCACCGGGCGCAACCCGCGCACCGGCGCGCCCGTCGCGGTGAAAGCGAAAAGCGTGCCCTATTTCAAGCCGGGCAAGGAAATGCGCGAACGGCTGAACGATTGAGCGTCGAACCGCGCCAGCGCGGCCGCAGCGACGACCGGCCTGACATTCCGGCTCAGTTCTTCAGGCGGTAGCCCGTCCGGAACATCCAGAAAATCACGCCCAGACACAGCGTCAGGAATAGCGCGACCGCGCCCATGCTGACGCCGATGCCGACATCGCCCTGCCCGAAGAAGGTCCAGCGAAAGCCGCTGATCAGATAGACGACCGGATTGAACAGCGTCACCGTCTGCCAGGCCGGCGGCAGCATCGACAGCGAGTAGAAGGCACCGCCGAGGAAGGTCAGCGGATAGACGACGAGCATCGGAATCACCTGCAACTGCTCGAAGCTCTGCGCCCAGATGCCGATGATGAAGCCGAACAGGCAAAAGGTCACCGCCATCAGCAGCATGAAGCCGACCATGAAGAGCGGATGCGCGATCTGGATGTCGACGAACAGGTGCGCGGTCGCAAAGATGATCGCCCCGATGATCACCGATTTCGTCGCCGCAGCGCCGACATAGGCGATGACCATCTCGATCGGCGACAGCGGCGCCGACAGCATTTCGTAGATGGTGCCCGTCCATTTCGGCATATAGATGCCGAAACTCGCGTTGCTGACGCTTTCGGTGAACATCGTCAACATCATCAGCCCTGGCACGATGAAGGCGCCATAGGGCACATCGCTGACCGAGCTCATCCGGCTTCCGATCGCCGACCCGAACACGACGAAATAGAGCGTCGTGGTGATCACGGGCAGCATCAGGCTGGTCCAGAACGTCCGTCCGAACCGCGCCATTTCAAAGGCATAGATCGAACGGATGCCGCGCGGATTGCTGATCATGCGGCGTTCCCTTCCGTCCGCGTTTCATGCACCAGTCCGACGAAGATATCCTCGAGCGAGCTTTGCGTGGTGTTGAGGTCCTTGAAGCCGATACCAAGATCGCTCATCCGCCGCAGCAGCGATGGCACCCCGGTCGCCTCGGCCTGGCTGTCGAATTCATAGACGAGTTCGTGCCCCTCGCCCGCCAGTTCGAGCGTCCATTCGCCGAGTTCGGCGGGAATCGCGGTGAGCGGGTCGGCAAGGTTGAGGGTCAGCGTCTTGCGGCCGAGTTTCTTGATCAGCGCATGTTTTTCCTCGACCAGGATCAATCGCCCCTTGCTGATCACGCCGACACGATCGGCCATTTCCTCCGCCTCTTCGATATAATGGGTGGTCAGGATGATGGTGACGCCGCGCTCGCGCAGGCCGCGAACCATGTTCCACATGTCGCGGCGAAGTTCGACGTCCACCCCTGCCGTCGGCTCGTCGAGGAACAGGATGTCGGGTTCGTGGCTGAGCGCCTTGGCGATCATCACGCGGCGCTTCATCCCGCCGGACAATTCCATGATCTTGGCATTGCGCTTGTCCCACAGCGACAGATCGCGCAGGAGTCGCTCGATATAGCCCGGATCGCGCGGCTTTCCGAACAGGCCGCGCGAAAAACTGACCGTCGTGATCACCTTTTCGAACGCGTCGGTATGCAGTTCCTGGGGAACGAGCCCGATCATCGTCCGCGCGGCGCGAAAGTCACGGCTGTGATCGTGACCCGCGACGGTCACGCTCCCCGCCGTAGGGGTGACTATGCCGCAAACGATGCTGATCAAGGTCGTCTTGCCAGCGCCGTTCGGGCCGAGCAGCGCGAAAATCTCGCCCTTGTTGATCGTCAGGTCGATGCCGCTGAGTGCCTGGTGCCCGCTTTTATAGGTTTTCGCCAGGCCAGCGATGGAGAGCACTGGTTGCATGCCGCCCTCCCTACCCGGTCCGCGCGTGGCCGTGAAGTCGCAAACAGGCCTTGACCTCTTCGGGGTCATCCGCTTGACCGTCTGCCGGTGCGCGGACGTGGCGGAACCGGTAGACGCAGCAGACTTAAAATCTGCTATCCATATGGGTGTGCGGGTTCGAGTCCCGCCGTCCGCACCAGTGACGGGAGCAGCGAGATTATGACGGCACGGCGCATCGGCTCGCGCTTCTTCGCTGCCGGCCTGCTCGCGCTGACCCTGACGAGCTGCGGCCTGTTCGGCGAACAGGGGCCCGTCCGCATCGCCGCGATCGGCCCGCTCAATCCCGCCGCCAATCCCATTCGTGGCGAATTGTCGGCGACCAATGCCGCGCTGCTCGAAGCCACGTCGCAGGGCCTTGTCAGCTATGACGCCGAGGGCCAGATCGATGTCGGCCTCGCCGAGCGCTGGACGGTGACCGCCGATGGTCGCAGCTATATATTCCGGGTTCGCGAAGCCAAATGGTCGAACGGCAAGAAGGTCGCGGCGGAGGAGGTCGCGGCAATCCTGCGCTCCTATCTCGGGCGCCGCAGCCAAAATATATTGAAGGACGATTTTCCCGAGGTCGAAACGATCAAGGCGATGACCGACACGGTGATCGAGATTCGCCTCTCGGTACCGCAGCCCGACCTTCTCGAACTGCTCGCCCAGCCCGCGATGGCGATCGTCAACCGCGGCATGGGCTGGGGACCGATGCGGCCCGGAAAAGACGGACGCGGGTTGTTGCTCACACCGGTTCCCGACCCGCTGGCCGAAGATCCGGAAGAAGCCGAGGCGGCGGCCGCCGATCCGGCGGCGTCGATCGAACTCGTCGGGACAAGCGCACCGCGGGCCTTGGCACGATTCAAGAACGGCTATGCCGATGGCGTGCTCGGCGGTCGCTTTTCCACCCTTCCTTATTTCATCGCGTCGAACATCGGCCGATCGCGGCTGGTGGTGGATCCTGTCCCCGGCCTGTTCGGACTGGTCTTTGTGCGCGCCGAGGGCTTCCTGGCCACCGACGCCAACCGCGAAGCCCTGTCGCGCGCAGTCCGGCGGCAGCGACTGGTCGAAGCGTTCGGGCTGACCGAATGGCAGCCCCAGGTCACGCTGCGCCCTGCCCTCTATGCTCGCGACGGCGGCCCGGTGCCGCTGCTGCCCGCCTGGGCCGATTACGACGATGCGTCGCGCTTGGCGCAGGCGAAGCGGGTCGTCGATGCGTGGAAGGCGGCGGGGCGCGACATCGACCCGCTGCGCATCGCGGTCCCCGATTCGCCTGGCGGCCGAATCCTCTATGCCTATGTCGCCGCCGACTTCGACCGCATCGGCGTACCCAGCAAGCGCGTCGATATCGGTGCCGCCGCCGATCTGAAACTTGTCGACCAGGTCACCCCCAATGACGATCCGCTGTGGGGTCTGCGCCGCCTGTCGTGCCGCGAGGATACGCTGTGCAACAGCGAAGCGCAGCGCAAGATCGACGAGGCGACGGCCGCCGCCGACCCTGTCGAGCGAGCCCGCCTGATCGGCGAGGCCGAAACGATTCTTGGCCGATATACGCCCTTCATCCCCCTGGCCACGCCGCTACGCTGGTCGGTGGCCGCCCAGCGGCTTTCGGGCCTGAGGGCCAACGCTCGCGCGCAGCACCCATTGAATCGCCTGCGCGACGCTCCCAACTAGAGAGTGGCGCGCACCTTTCGCGCGCTCATGCAAAGGACGCCAATGGCCCCGTCGACGCCCGACACCGATGCGATTTTCGAGGCACTGGTCCAGAATCGCAACGATCCCGCCGCGCTGCGCAAGCGCATCGAGACGCTCGAGTTCCTGCTGGAGCGCAGTTTTACCATTCCCGGCATCAACCGACCGGTCGGGCTCGACGCGATCGTCGGCCTGGTGCCCATCGTCGGCGATGTCGTGACCGCGGCCATGGGCGCCTATATCATCTGGGAGGCGCGAAACCTCGGCATGCCGAAGTGGAAGCTATGGCGGATGATGGGCAATCTGGGCGTCGACACCGCGCTCGGCGCCATCCCGCTCGTGGGCGACGCCTTCGACCTTTTGTTCCGCTCGAACACGCGCAACCTGAAGATCATCAAGCGCCACCTCGACAAGCATCACCCCGGAACGATCACGCTCGAGCAATAGCTGCGCGTCCCTTCGTTGTGGATAGGCTTACCGGGGACATCCCCTGCAAATCAGCGCACGGGAACCGGCGCTTGCCCGGATGTCAAAGGCGATCTTGCTGCGACCAAGTTATGCACAGAAACGTGGCCCTGTTCCTCGCCCACTGAACAGGGCGCAGGTTGAACCAAGAAAAACACCACGATCGAGAGCCTCGGTTCAGGTGGGAACGATCTGCAGGTCGAGATGATCGGTATCGAAACCATTGTCGCCCGGGACCGCAGCGATGGCGCGCTCGCGCACGCGCGGGCCCTGCGTGCGGCTGAGAACGGCATAGCCCGAGCCGTTCAGAACGATCTCGTCGTTCCCCGCAATCAGTCGGGCGCCCTGCATCGTTCCCGGCGTATAATTGACGATCAAGTCGTATCCCTGGGGCGCGTTGCAATATTCGCGGAACATGCCCAGCGAAACCGCATCTCCGCTGATCGCGCCGAAACCCGTCGCACGATGACTGACCATGCATTGAACCGCAACGGTGGCGCGCAGATTGAAACCATAGGAGGCGGCAAATGCCGACGTCGGTGCCGTCGCCAGCACCAGTCCCATGAAGCCGATCGTGAAGTTCCGAAACATTCGCCACCCTTTCTGCCAAATGGCCAAAGCGTGGGTCAGCGAATAGCGCCTCAAAAATAATATTGAGTTAAGCAGTAGTAAACGGGATCATGCCATTTAAGATAAATATGAGGTTAACCAATATTGGCCAGAAAACTATCGCGCTGTCACTGAAATCGAAACGACGTCGCTATATTTACCTGCCCGCCGGTCGGAAATGTCGCCAATAACGAAATGGATCGGAAGGGAATCTCGCCGATAACCCATGTCGCTCGGCCCCGCGACGGTACTTACGCCGGTCAAATTCACCGAGGTGCCTCCAACGACGAGCGTATAAGGAACTGTCCAGTCGCTCGATCCGAGCCGCAGCTTTCCCGAATTCGCCGACGAAACCTGAAGGTCGTAACGACCGGTACTGCTAACGCGCAATTGCAAGGGAACCGGTGCAATTCCGGGGCGCAGGTCGCCGAGATCGACAACGGCGTGGCCGTCACTCATCCGATAGGCACCGGTTAACCCGATCCTTGCCGACGGCAGCACCTGAAGCCCAAGCACGAGCCTTGTCCCTCCGAGGGATCGGAAGGTGCGATCTTGCGCCTCGATCGTCACATCCTGCGTAAAGGTCCCCGCGTCGCGCACGTCGTCGGGATCGGCGACGAGCTTGTAGAGGATGGTTTTCGATTCCTGCGGCGCCAGCACCAGTTCGCGCGAAGAAGGCGTCCGGAGCGAACGCCCGGCGCGCGGGGTAACGTCCTGCGTATCGGTGAGGTTGAGCAGCGCATAGCCGATCGGCTTGCCTGTGCCCTTCGACAAACCGAACGGCGGCTGAGTCAGCTCGAAGATCGGCGCGAAGCGACATTCGGCGCCGCCATCGTTGGTGTATGTGACCCCGAAGGTGCCTTCGGGAAGCGATCCACCATAGGGATCGTAGCCGTCGATGATCCAGGCGGTTGGCGCCGCAGTCATCCGCACCATGCAATCGGCCGGGCGGGCTGTCGCGGCGGGTCCCTGCGCAATGGCGGCCTGAGCGCTGAGCGCGGCGGCGGCGAGAAGCAATGAGCGAAGCATGGAGCCTCCTTATTTGAACTGGCCCGACCGGACGGTTCCCAGGTTGACGAGCCCGTCGGTATCTTCCGGGACGGTGAATTCGAACGCGCGGTTGACCGTGCCGTTTGCACCATAGGTTTCGACCAGATAGCGCCGGCCGGGCAAGAGATTCGAAATCGCGAAGCGACCGGCGCTGTTGGTGAAAAACGGCGTCGGCTGAGGGGTGTCGCCCTCGGTCACGTCGAGCAGTGTTACGCGCCCGCCGATCAGGGACACGGGCTTTTCGGAGGTCAGCATCAGCGTACCCATCGCGCTCGCAAAGGATTCCGTACCGATGCGGGCGGCATAGCCGCTCTTGTACGGCGGATGGACGCGGAATACCCCGGGGCCGGTGTCGTACCCGACCGGCGGATCCTCGACGTCGTACTGCACCGACTGCGTCGTGTACGAGCCGAGGAAATTGTTCACCGCCGCCCCCAGCGCGCCGCTGCGGCCGATATAATCGTTCTGCGCGAGCGACTGCCCAGCGACGACGCTGCGCTTGCCGAGATTCTTGTGCGGTTCGAGGAGCATGAAGCTGTCATTGATCCGCCGCCCAAGTCCGACCATGCCGCCGGCATAGGCGATCGTGGTACCGACCCGCACCGTCGTCGCATTGACGTTGGCGAAATTGGAGACATCGGGCCCAAACGCCGCGTGGCTGATCGCAGCTTCGAATCGGTTGGCCGAATAGGATGCATAGCCCAGCGCCTGGGCGCTATTATCGTCGCGAGTGAGCACACCACCGAAGCCGACACTATTGAGCTGGTTGAGGCCGCTCTGATTGTAGGAGAGTTCGCCCAGATTGTCGCGGCTCTCATAGCGGGCCTCGGCGCGGCGGCGATAGTCCGGCTGGAAGACGAGGCCGACCATGACGCTAAACCCGTTCCGGGTCGAAATGCTCGAAGGATATTTGGCGTAGTCGACGCCGGCACGGAACGTCCACTCGCGATCGATGCGATAATAGCCCACCGCCCCGACGCGATAGGTATCGCCGATCACCCCGCGTCCCTTGAGGTAGGACCCGGAAGCAGTCATCAGGAATTTCATGTTAAACTGGTGCGTGTATTGCGCCGTCGCGGTCAACGAATTGGTATTGATGCCGAAAGTGTTGCCGAGATTGGCAAAGTTCTTCGACGTGTAATCAGCGCGCAGTGTCATGCTGTCGGACAGGCCGCCCCGGTCGAAATAATGTTCGTAGCTTGCGCCGAGCGCATAGCCTTCGCCCGAAAATTTCGAATGACTGCCGGCTGCGTCGAGGAGCAGGCGTCCGCCATTGGGCAGCACGAACTGGGTCTGTCCGTTGAGCGTTTGAACTTCCTTGCTCGCCTGCAAGCCCACGCCAATCGCCGGCGCGTTGAAGAACGCTTTACGGAAGAACCCGGTGAAAGCGAGCGGTCCTTTATAATCCGGCGCTCCGCCAAAGGTGTCGCTCATCGGTCCGAAATAGGCGCCATATTCGTAGTCGCCCGGATCCAGGTCGATCGGATCGAGATACTGCTGGAAGGACAGATTCTGGATTGCGCCGCTATTGTCGATAACCTGGATGTCGATATCGTTACTGCCGGCGACGAGCGGCAGATCGCTGAAATCATAGCGGCCAGCCTGCAGTCGCAATTCGCGATAGAGCGAGCCATTGCGCATGAATCGCACCGTCGATTCGCGCTGAAGCACGAGTTGCCGATCAGCTTGCAGGATCGCCGAGCGAAAAGTGTTGAAGCGCCGCTGTTGGCGAACCACGCCAATGCCGCCCATCTGGACGTAGGACTGCTGCCCCCGAATTTCGGGATCGAGATCCCCTAGAAACCAACGGCGGTAATCATCAGGCTGGTCGTAGACAAGGCGCGCATAGTTGCGGCGGAACTTGTAACTTTCCCCATCCAGCGTGAACTGCTGGCCGAATTGCGCGTCGCCTTCGAAGACAACCGGTCCTACCCGGATGGCACCGTCGAAATTGACGGTAGGCGGATCGCTATGGTCGTCGCCTTCCCAGATATAAGTCTGGATGACGTTGAGATTTAGGTAAGCCGAAAAGTTCTCGGGCTCGAGCGAAATGTCGTTTACATCGTCACGCGGCGGCGCGAACAGATTAACCGTCGCGCGTTGGTCGGGCGATACTTCGACAACCACGACCGCGAGCGTGCTCGGATCGTACGTCAATGCGACGCCGGTGTCCTTCAGGTCGTCGGGACCGAATTGGGTCACACCGGCCAGATGCGACGCGAGATTCGCGTGCGCTTCCTCGGTGAGGATCGGCTTGACGAGCTTCAGGAATGTCGCGGTGTCCAGCAGGAAGCGATCGTCGGCAGTAAGCCGCATTGGAATGTCGCCGAGACTGCTGCTCAGAAATGTCAGCGGCACCGTCATGTCGATGTCGCGCTCATACGGGTTGATATCGGGTCGGCCGTGCGGACCGATCGGCACCTGCGGCAGTCCAAGTTCGGGCTGGTCGTCAGGACCGGGCGGAGCCGGAGCTGGGACGCCTGGCAACGGGATGCTCGTCGACGGCGGTTCGGGCGGCGCCGATTGCGGGATAGCAGGCGGCGGGCTGGCCGGCTTTTGCGGCAGCGGGATCGATACTTGCGCAGCGGCGGCGCTCACCCAGAGGGCCGACACCGCCACCGAGCATAGTGCCGCCCGTCGTATCATTTTGCAAAGGTCAGCTTGATGGGGCCAGGCCCGAAGCCGGGCACCGGCAGATTGAATGTGCGCTCACCCTGCGCGGGAACGTAGCCAGTCCCCAAGACACGCGTCAATTCCTCGGGCGAGATGTCTACACGCAGCCATTTGCCGTCGCGATCAGTGCCCTCCAGATGCCAGGCGAAATTCGACATCATCGCGTGCCGTCGCCCATCGTTGCGAAGCGTCACCTCGACACCGTCCTGCATCGGGGGCACCTCGGTCGATCCCGGCGGCGTTCGCGGCTGGTAATCGGCCTGATGAACCGATGTAGCTTTAACGTCGGGCTTGGCGCCGGGCGGTGCAACAACGACGAGTGCACGCATCTTGTAGAGAACCTGTACCTGTGCCGACGCGGCATCTTCGGTTCCAGGTTCGAAAGCCACGGGCAATTGTTCGACCGAAACATAATAGGCTTCGGCTGTCGCAATCTCGGGATCGCCCACCCATTGGAGGCGAATGACTTGCCGCCCACCCGGCGGCAGCGCGCCTTGCGGCGGAAAAATCAGGAATTTGTCGTCGGCGGGCGCTTCGGTGATCTGTCCATCGGCGCCGATCGTCATGCGAAAGACGCGCGTCTGAAAGGCCAGCTTGCCCGCGTTGATATTCTGAACCTCGATGCGCGCGACGGAATCGCTGCCGCGCGATTCCATTTCGACCACCATCGGCGATACGCGCATTGCGAGCGCGGGAGCCACGAGGATGAACAATGCGGCCAAAACCGCCATCAGCGCCCGCATGTGGCGCTTCGCCATGGTCAAGATTGCCATGAAACCCCCCTCGTCCCTCAACCGTCGCTTGTTAATCGCACAGGTAAATAAAGAAAGGGGAAAGATTGCTCTTCCCCCTTTCTCCTTGTCTTCGGCCAGCCTTAGATCGCGCTGAGCGTCAGCGTCGTCGAACCGGTGTAGTTACCGGCGACCAGGCCCTTGTTGGTGATGGCCGAGGCGGTGAAGTTGATATCCATCGCCGAGCGCCATGCACCTTCGTTGGCAACACCCGTCAGGTCGCCATCGCCGACGACGAGCGAACGGCCACCGCCCGGCCCGACCGAGTTCTGCGCGACACCGGTCCAGCTCGCGGTCACGGTGTACGGGATGTTCGCCTGGAATTCGTCGGTGTCATAGCCGCCAGCCGCGTTATTCACGAGGCCCAGCGTGCTGCTCTTGGTGATGGTCACATCATTGTTGAAGTTGCAGCCCGCCGTCAGCGTCTCGATGTTGGCAATCGCAGGGCCGACCATTTCGAACGCCGAGTTGACGTTTTCGTTGTTGCCGGTGCGAACACCGATCACGCCAAAGTCGATGTTCGTCGCGCTGGCATTGTTGCCGGCATAGAACGAGCAGTCCTTGTTGACCGAACCCGAGAGCTGGAACGTCGTGGTGACGGTCGGCGTGGCGGTTTCGCTGTCGCTCGGCGCATCGGCGACGGCGGTGTAACGCGTGCCGATACCGCCAGCCAGGCCAATCTCGAGACCGAGGGTCGCAAACGGACCGGGGTTGGTCGAGGTGTAAGGAATACCCAGAATCGTACCGGCATAGTGACGCTGGTTGGTCTGAGCAGCAGCCGGCGAAACGACGCCGACGAGAGCGATAGCGGCAACGGCGCCGCAAAGCATCTTCTTCATAACTTCTTCCCTCTTTATCCCGCCCCCGCCCACGATCGGGCGGCGGCATATTGCACCGGGTGGTCGCTAAGCCGGACGGGCACGGTGCCTGCCCTGTTCGGCTAATTCCGTTCGCGAGGCCCCCCTCGCGAACGAAGCTCAGATCGGAGACACGGTGATCGTGATCGTCTCCGAATATTCGCCCGCCAGCAGCCCGGCTTCGCCCGTCGGCGTCCCGAGTTCGACGCCCAGAACCATGCCGTCGGTGGCGATGCCGCCGTTGCTGGAAATGACGCCACCCGCCAGAAGCTGGTTGCTGTTGAAGGTGCGGCTGATCGTCCCCGACGCCGGGTAACGCACCGGCATCTGGACCATCAGGCTATACGGAAGCTTGCCGCCATAAGGCCCCTGCCCGTTTGGCATCCGCGTATTGGTCAGCGCGCCCGAGGCGCCCTGGATCGTCATGGTGAAAGGGACATTGCAATCGAACGCCACACGGGTCTCGATGCCAAGGCCGCGGCGCTCCAGATTGCCGAAATCCATGTCGGGAACGCCGCCGAGCGCGCAATACTCGCGAATCGAACCGCTCACCGCGATATCGAGCGAGCGCACGTTGTTGATTTCGCCAGCGTGAGCGGGCGCGGCAAAAGCGGCCGCGATCAGCAGTAAAAATGGCAGTCGCATACCCCCCCCCAAAAAACCTGCTGCGGTTTTCGAAAAACCCAGAAGCTGCGTCGGCAGCTTGATTGGGCGGGGAGCGATGCGACCCGACTCACCCCCCTCTCGTTAGGTGAGAGTTGTACAACTGTTCGGTGCCATGTGAACCCTAAAAAAGGTCGACGAAAAGAAGGGCATTGAAGCCAAGCCACCGAAAAAAAGAGCTTTTGCCGGAAAAAGCTAGGATTCGAAGGTTAATGTGAAGCCCAGACCCGCGCCCGGGAAACGGCCCCGTCCCATTTTGAAACGCACACGGTTAACTTTGTAACCTTCCTGCCCGACCGGGTGCCGCTCGCAACACCGAAACGCCAGACCGTGCCGATAGGGCGACAGGAATCGCCGACCCTGGGGCTGGCACCGATGGTCAGCGCAGGTCGCTAAGAGCATGACAATCCGTCCCCGACGCCCGAGCTACGCCCGCCAAGGAACGAGTGAATGGTCCGATTGCTGCACCGGTTCAGCGCGTGGGCATTAACCGGGCGGAAACGGGTTGTACGGATGATGCGGCACCTATGGCTATCCGCAGGACAATTGAAACGAACGCCGAGCGCGGTTCGCGGCGCGAAACCGAGAGGTTCAGCTTGAATCTTTCGGTCCTCGCCGAGGATGGGGCAACCGGGAGCCCGGTGCTCGTGCACAATCTTTCGACGTCAGGCCTCTTGATCGAGACCGAAGCCGCGCTGGATATCGGCCGGCAGTTGCAGATCGCGCTTCCCGAAATCGGGGATACGATCGCCACCGTTGTCTGGAACAGCGAGAGATTGTTCGGATGTCGCTTCGACGTCCCGCTAAGCCGGTCTGCGCTGAGCGCCGCGCGCCTGCGCAATCCGCTTCCCGCGGATTTCGACCCCGCGCGAACGGAATTGCCGGCCGGAATCGCGCTTGGGCTCCGCATCCGGGCGTTGCGTGAGGCGCGCAGGATGAGCCTGTCAGCCCTTGCCCGGCACGCCGGCATCAGCAAACCAAGCCTTTGGGCCTGGGAAAACGGAAAATCGACCCCGCGCAGCAAGAACCTCCAGGCCGTCGCCGATGCGCTGCACGTGCCGATCGAAGAGATCTTGAGCCAACCCGCTTCGATCCCGCAAGAAAATGGCGGCACCGAAGGCCTCGCCGCAGGTGCGGCAGGTGAGACCAATCTTCATGCGGAGGTCGAAGTATCGAGAAAGCGCGTCGCCAAGGCGGCTGGCGTTTCTCCGGGCAAAGTCAGGATCATCATCGAGCTCTGACTGATGCCGTGCCGAAAAGCCGGCGACGGACAATCGGATCAAACCACCCTTCGAAACGGGAACGGTTCGTGATCAAATGCGGCAGGCGCGTTGCATTGCTGCAACACCCAAAAGTCTCTGCGGCCGCCCTCGGACCCGAAGGTGGCAGGGCTTGTATCGAACCTGCCATCTGTCATTCAATTTTATTGAATTTAGTTTGATATTCCGATTCTTTACCCCCACACTTCTCCCAATATTTTTAGTGGTACGACGGTAGTTCGACTAACAAGATGGTCCAATTCGACGTGAAATCGAAAGGACATTTCGGTGGATTGTTCGAGGGCGGTGTTAGTGCCGCTTGTCCGAATTCTGCTTGTCGAACAAGTTCACGGCGCCCTCGGCAATCGACACTTGCGCCACCCATCCGATATGGTTCTCGACCGCTTTGCGGCTTGAACCCTGCTTGTGTGAAACAGGAAGAGCAAGGCGAGTGCGCGTCACATTGGGAATGCCAGCTTCCCTGAGTGCAGCCTGGAGCGCATCGTCGAACCAATAGAGGGCGCTCAGCAGAGATTCATCATCAGATAGGGACTGTGCATCGACGGACCTTTGGAAGACCAAGACCGCAGCATAATACGGCTAAGGCAGCGGCCGGCACAGCTTCCTGCCGAGTGCGATGGCCGCCCCGAAGTTCAGTGATCGCCGCGAACCGCCCCGGCCGGCGAACAGGTCGCGGCGACGGGCTCGCCCGCGATCGCCTGGCGCGCGAATGTCCGCGAGTCAGCAAAGGAGCGGTTGAGCGTCGCCGAATGGTCGAGCCCGGGATAGATATGCGCCTCGATCGTCGAACCGGCGGCGCAAGCGCTTGCGACGAGCGCCTTTTGCATCGGCGCGGGGGTATCGATATCCTCGGTTCCCGTGCCGATGAATACCGGCGTCGCGATCTTGAGCGTCGGATAACCGGCGTGGGCGAGAACCGGCGCATAATAGCGCCAGAAATCGCCCTTGAACGTATTGGCGCGCGTCAGCCCTGCATCGACCACCGTCCCGAACATGTCGACGACGCAGGTATCGGCCGCCTTGGCGAACGCGGGCATCGCGCGGTTGGTGAGAACCGCCGCCGGATCATATGTCGGGTCGATCTGCTGTGCCGCCGAAGCGATGTAGAGCAGATAGGCGATGATGCGATCCACCTTGTCGGCATCGCCCGGATCGCTCGCGGTCGTGGCGGCCGGCGACAGGTTCGGAATGCCGGTCGCGATCGTCCCGCGCACATCGACGTCGGGTGCATAATCGGGGGCATAGCCCGCGGTGGCGAAGGCCGCGCCCGCGCCCTGCGACTGGCCGACGATCAGCACCTTGCCCGACAGACCGAAGCCGCCGCCCTGCACCGCCCGGACCGCGTCGAGGGTCGAATAGGCCGCGGCGCGGCTGTTGAGATAGGGGTGCGGCCCCGGTGTGCCGAGACCCTGATAATCGGTGGCGACGACCGCATAGCCTTCATCGAGCCAATGGTTGAGATAGGTGCGGTCGCGCAGCGAGCGGGGATTGCGCGACGGCGCGCAATCGTCGCCGATCCCGACGGTGCCGTGCGCCCAGGCGACGAGCGGCCAGCCGCCCTTCGGCGGCGTGCCTTTCGGCAGAAAGAGCGCGCCGGTGACGGCGATCGCGCCGCGGCCCGCCACTCCGTCGGTCGAGCCATAGCGGATCGCCAGCGCCTGCCCGGCTTCCTCCAGGCCATAGTCACTCGCCAACGGCTGCGTTTCGAGGAGCCGGCCCGGCGCCCCGGCGCGGGTGTCGGCCGCCGGGGCCGTCTGCGCCGACACCGCCAGCGGTGACGCCGACAGGCCGAACAGCGCGAGCGTTCCGAACGATCGTATCCAGACCGACATCTTCTTCCCCTTTTTCCCTTGCGTCAGAAACGAGCCGTCGCCGACAGATAATAGGTCCGGCCGAGCACGTCATAGGTGCCGGTATCGGTCGTGCCCGGAACGCCGCTGACGACGGGGGGCGTCTTGTCGAACAGATTGTTGACCCCGAACCGCACGCTGAAGCGCTCGGCGGGATCGACGCGCAGCGACAGGTCGAAATAATCATAGGCTTTCACGCCAGGCGTCGTGCTCGCGGCGTTGGTGACCATCGACGCATCATCCATCGCGCCGATATGACGCCAGCGCAGCAACGCGTTGAAGCTGTCGGTGCCATAGGTGAAGGACGTCGTCGAACGCCAGCGCGGCAGCGTCGTGCCTGATCCGATCGTGTCGGCGAAATCCTGAAAGGGCGAGCCCGGCAGGTTCTGAATCTCGAACTTGTCGAGATAGTTGATCACCGAAGAAATGCCGAAGCGTCCCGAGCCGTCGCCGAGCCCGACGTCGGCAAGGCGCACCGACCAGTCGAGCTGGACATCGACTCCCGCCGTGCGATAACCGCCGAGGTTGAGATAGGGCTGGAGCGCATTGGTGATGCCGCCGGTCCCCGAATCGCGACCGATCAGCGCGCAATAGAAATTCGCCGCGTCATAGCCGGGATTGCTGCCGTCGCCGTTGAAGCATTTGTTGAGCGAAACCGACACCGGGATCACCGCGATCGCGTCGTCGATTGCGATATTATAATAGTCGACCGATGCCCGGAACCCCGAAAGCCACGGCGAGGCGGCGCGCGGCGAGAGTACCGCGCCGATCGTATAGGTGTCGGCTTTTTCGGGCTTCAGATTCTCGTTGCCCGACAGATAGGCGGCGACCTGCGCGACATTGTTGACGTAGACGTCGGCGATCGCGTCGGGCATTCCTTGCGCGACGCAGATGTCGCGCACCGCAGCGCCGTTGCTGCCCGTACGGAAGCTGCTGCGGATATCGCACGGATCGCCGCCGCCGTTCGCGATCAGACCGATCGTCGGATAGAGGCCGGTGGTCGCAGTATAAAGCTCGCCGACATTGGGCGCGCGGATCGCGCGCTGATAGCCGCCGCGCAAGCGCACCCCGTCTGTCACGGTCCAGTCGACGTCGACCTTGTAGGTCGAGACCCCGCCGCTCTGCTTATAGTCCGAATAACGATAGGCGAAGTCGAGCGTCAGGTCCTGCACTGCGAAGATGTCGTGCAGCACCGGAACGAGCAGTTCGGCATAGCCCTCGATCGCGCGGGTCGAACCCGCGGTCGGCGACGTGCGCGCGATCGCGACGACATTACCCGTCACTTGCTGCGCGTCGGGATCGAAGCTGAACTCATTGCGGCGATAGCCCGCGCCCACCGCGAAGCGCATTTCGCCTGCGGGAAGCTGCGCGAGCCCGCCCTGGATATTGAGCTCGACGACGTCCTGCTTCGTTTCGGTGCGGTTGCGCGTCACGCCGCTGATATAGGCGACGCATTCGGGCGAATTGGTCGTGCTGAACGGATCATAGCCACCCTCGCAGATCGACGCGCCGCCGTCGGCCGCCGACACGAGCGTTTGCACGCGGTCGGTAAAGACCGATCCGTTCGCAATATCGTCGACGACGCTCTTGCCGGTCGAACCGTAAAGCTCCCAGCTGATGCCGCTGTCGCCGAACTTGCCCGACGCGCCTCCGAGCAGCTGCCAGGTCGTCGCTTCATGGTCGGTGTGGCGCGGCCCCACTTCGCTGTAGCGCTTGGTCACGACGACCGGCGCTGCGGGATTGGCGCGCGCGTCGATCAGCGCGCGCAACGCGTCGGGGATGAAGGGGCTTGTGACGGGCACGCGCATCGTCCACAGTCCGGCATTGGGCGCCGCGTCGGCGATCGTCGTCGAGGTATAGTCGGTATAAAGGCCCTGCACGAACAGTTTCAGGCTGTCCGACGCTTCGAAGGTCACGCGGCCGAAGGTCGAAATGCGCTCGAGCGGGATTTGCGAATAGGTGAGCTGCGGCGTTGCGAGCAGCGCGGTCCCGGTGTTCAGTACATAGGGGACATCATCGCGATAATTATAGACGCCGCGCCCGGTCGAAAAGAGCGTGCCGTCGGGATTGATGCCGATCGACGAACTCGCCGGAACCGAGCCCGGCGCGACCCCATAGGCGGCAAAGGCTGCATCGACCGCCGCTTGGTCGGGGGCGTTGGCGCCCGGCGTGAACAGGCCGAGCGGGATCGTGCTCGATACGCCGCGGTTCTCCCGGAAAAAGGCGCGCGAATTGATGTTGATCGCGTCGCGATCGGTGTAGGAAGCGCCCACCGTCACCCGCCCACGACCGTCGGCGAAGCGCGTGCCCGCGCCGAGCGAGATTTCGCGGATGCCGCCGTCGCCGCGGCTGGTGATTGTGTTCTGGCCCGAAATTTCGACGCCGTCGATCTGGCGCAATTTGAAATTGACCACGCCCGAAATCGCGTCCGACCCGTATACCGCCGAAGCGCCGCCACTGATGATCTCGGTGCCGCCGATCAGGATCGCCGGCAGCGTGTTGATGTCGATGACCTGACTCGAATTGGAAGGCTGCAGGCGCCGCCCGTCGAGCAGCACGAGGTTGCGCTGGGCGCCGAGTCCGCGCAGGTTGAGCGTCGCCTGTCCCGTCGAATTGAGATCGTTCGAAAAGGCGGTCGAATCCGGCGTGAACTGCGGAAGCTGGTTGAGCGCGCCTTCGAGCGTAACGCTGCCGGTCGACGACACCGCATCGCTGCCGAGCGTGACGATCGGGCTCGATGCCTCGAAGTCGCGCCGCGAAATGCGCGATCCGGTGACGACGATCTCCTGCGCGGGCGCTGCGGCGGCGGCTTCGCCTTCCGATTCGTCCTGCGCCGATGCGGGCGCACTCAAAAGCGAAATGACCGAGGCCGAAATGGCGAGCGTCAGCTTGCGGTTGTCCAACATTCTCAAGAACCTTCCCCTTTTTGCCCTGGCGCAGCGGCGATATCGGCGGTCGGTCCGAAGCGCCGCCTCATTATCTATCGCCGCCCTGTCAAATTACGATACAATGATGCATCGAAATAGGCTCTTGGCGCAAAACGGGTTCGTCTGTCAATCGCCGCCGAGAGGCTCTGCGAGGCGCGGGGTAAACCGATCGAGGCAGAAGTTCTTGACCCCGCATCATATTTCGATACATATTTGTATCGTATTTATTTGCTGTCGCATACGGCGACCCGTTGGGGCATGAGGAACGGGGGAAAATGGACGTCATTACCTTGGGCGATGAAAAGGAACCGACGGTCGGGCGGCCGAGGCAGGCCGATCTCGACGAACGCATCAAGCACAGCGCGGTCGCGCTGCTGGGCGAGGAGGGCTTTGCCGGGCTGTCGGTCAATCGCATTTGCCGGCGCGCCGGAGTGCCCCGCCCGACCTTCTATCGCCGCTGGCCGTCTGCCGTCGCGGCGCTGGTCGATGCCTTCAACGACCGCTTTCACGACGCGTTGCTTGTCGACACCGGCGATGCGAAAGCCGATTTGCTGGCGTTCGCGACGAGCGTGCGCAACCGGTACGACGATCCCGTCGTGAGCGTCTGCCTGCCCGCCATCTATGAAGCGCGGCGTCACGAACCCGAGCTCATCGCACCGATCATGGAAGCGCAGCGAGCCCGCCGCCGGTCCAACGTCGCGACGCTCGAGCGCGCTTTGCAGGAACAGGGGATCGAGCCCGTGCTCGGCCCGTTCGAGATCCTCTTCACGCTGACCGCTGCGATCGACCAGGGCTATCTAGCCGGGCGGCCGCTCGCCGACGATTTCCTCGACCGCCTCGTCACCGCAGTGCTGCGTTAACCCGGCGACCGACCCGCGCCCGACGGACTTCCGAGCCGGCGCCCCTTTTCCAGCAAGCAAGGACATGAACGATGCACAGGATGCTGATGACGCTGACCACTACCCTGATCACGCTGCCGGTGCTCGCCCAGGCGCCGGTGGGCGCGCCGCCCGCCGCCTTCGACGTCGCCGCGGCGAAAGCCCGGATCGACGCGACGCTCGACCGGCAATATCCGCACCTCGACGCGCTCTACAAGGACTTGCACGCGCATCCCGAGGTCGGCTTTCAGGAAACGCGCACCGCCGCACTGCTGGCGGGCGAGATGCGCAAGCTCGGCTTCACCGTCACCGAAAAGGTCGGGAAGACCGGCATCGTGGCGATCTACAAGAATGGCGAAGGCCCGACCGTGCTCGTGCGCACCGAACTCGACGCGCTGCCGATGGAGGAAAAGACTGGCCTGCCCTATGCCAGCCGCGCGCAGCAGGAGGTGAACGGCGAACTCAGCTATGTCGCGCACAGTTGCGGCCATGACAGCCATATGGCCTGGTGGGTCGGCACCGCCGCCGCGCTCGTCGCGATGAAGGATCAGTGGCACGGCACGCTGATGTTCATCGGCCAGCCCTCCGAAGAGACAGTGAGCGGCGCCGAGGCGATGATCGCCGACGGTCTCTTCACGCGCTGGCCCAAGCCCGATTTCGGCTTTGCCGCGCATGTCGCCCCGATGCCGGTCGGCACGGTGCTGGTGAAGGACGGCGTCGTCAGTTCGGCGTCCGACGCCATCCACATCACCTTTCACGGCGTCGGTGCGCATGGATCGATGCCCGACAAGAGCATCGACCCCGTGATGATGGGCGGCCGCTTCGTCACCGACGTTCAATCGATCATCAGCCGCGAAAAAGACCCCAAGGCATTTGGCGTGATAACCGTCGGCAGCTTCGTCGCCGGGACGGTGAACAACATCATCCCCGATCATGCCGACCTGAAGCTGACGCTGCGCTCGCACGACGATGCGACGCGAAAATTGCTCGTCGAGGGCGTCGAACGCACCGCGCGCGCGGTCGCCGAGATGGCGCACGCTCCTGCCCCGACGATCGAGCATCCCAACGGCACCAACGCGGTCCACAATGACGCAGCGCTCTCGGCGCGGTCGGCAGCGGTCCTCAAGACCGCGTTCGGCAAGGACGTTCTGTTCGTGCCTGCGAGCGAAGCCGGCGGCAACGCCAGCGAGGATTTCTCCGAATTCATCGACGCGGGCGTGCCGTCGGTCTTCTACGCGATCGGCGGCTATGATCCGGCGATGATCGCCCGCTACAAGGCGGACGGAAAGCCGCTGCCGGTCAATCACTCGCCCTATTTCGCCCCAGTGCCCGAACCGACGATCAAACGCGGCGCCGAAACGCTGGCGCTGTCGGTCCTGATGGCGATGGCAGGCGGGGAGCAAGAACAATAGCCGGACCGCCGGCGGGCTTCGGAGGAAGCCCGCCGCCCGATAGTCGGAGAGAATCTGGTACACCTTGTACCGAAGCGATTGGCGTCGGTCCCGACGCCGGGATGGCTGCGGCTTTCCGCTACAGCCCGAAGTCCTCGTTCCGGAACGCAATGCGTTCGCTCGACGGAAAGGCCGCATAGGCCGTCATTTCACCGCGCTCGAAGCGGAAATGCCACGTCTGGGCAGTTTTGGGCACCGGGCCTTGAAAAACCGATGGATCGAAGAGCGCGACATTGGCGCGGTGACGAGGATCGCGCACCGATGCGTAACGGATCGCCTGCGTATCGATGGCCCGGGCCGCGGCCGCAAAGATCTGGCAGGCCGAATAATCGTCGGGGTCCATCCACAGCGCCGTCGCCGCATCATAGGGCGGCGCGCAAAGATCGAGCACCCGGTCCGCCGCAACGCCCACGCTGATCGCCGTATGCTCGACGATTGCCGCCGGAGGCCGAAAGCCCGGCGAGCGCGAATAAAAACGCAGCCGCCAATAAGCGGTCTCGGCGAGCGCGGTCGCGACCGTTTCGGCCGCATAGAAGATCCCCGGCTTCTCCCCGGCCCTGCGAAAGCGCGAGCCGCTCTTGTGTCCATAGCGAAACGGCGTCGCGAGCAAATAGTGGAGGCGCCGTGCCGCTGCGGGCAGCGTCGGCTTAACCTCTTCGACGAGTTGTTCGAGCAATAGCTGATCGTCGGCGCCCGACGCGAGACGGTTCGTCGATATCCGGTGCTGCGCCTCGACGATCCGCCAGAGCTCGCCGCGATATTCACGAAACGCCTCGGCCCGGGGCGTGCGCTCAGACCCGGGCGCGGTAGTCATCGACATAGTCGGCGACGTCGCCGAGGCCGCGGATCGTACGGATGAGATCGATCGGCCGGCCGCCGAGATCGAGATTCTCCGCCTTCAGCCAGGACAAGGCCGCCGCATCGTCGCTGCCCATCAATGCGTCGAGGCTGCGGAACAGCCGGACCAGACACTGACCGAGTTCGAAAGCCTTGTCGGGCCTTTGAAGCTGGTAGCTGCCCGAGCGAAGCCGCGAAGCCGTAGCGGCCGAAATGCCGAGTACGAGACCAAGCTGTTCATTGGTCAGCTTCCAGCAGGCGGCCACGCGGGCGACAGCCGCCGAAAGGACCCGGCCCTGATCGGCGGCGGAGGCATATTGCGTAGCCACTTCATTCTCCTGAATAAAATATCCCTACATCATTCATAAGAACAGAACAAGGTTTTGGCAAGGGCGGATGCCTCACCGTCGACCTGCCCTCGCATATGCGCCTCTGCCGAATGCGCAGATGAAGCAGCGCAGCGACGAAGTCGAAGTCGAGCGCAAAGCATGGGGTCGACGTCCGGCTCGGCGTGGCGGTCGCGGCGATCGAAGGCGGCGATCGAAGGCAGCGACAATGTCACCGGCGTCCGGCTTGCGGACGGCGATTGCGCCGCGCACGAGAACGCCTTTGCCGAGGGCGGGTGCATCCGCCTCGAGTCGGTGCAGAACGCCAATGACCAGGCCAATGTCGTGGCGAAGGGCATTTGCGGCGCCGAGGCGCCCTATCACGCGATCCCGTGGTTCTGGTCGAACCAGTATGACCTGAAACTCCAGACGGCGGGCTGTCGACCGGGCACGACCGGACGGTGCTGCGCGACGACCCGGCGGCGCGCAGCTTCTCGGTCGTGTACCTCAAGGGCGGCAAGGTCATCGCGCTCGACTGCGTCAATGCGACCAAAGATTATGTGCAGGGCCGCATGATCGTTACCGCGGGCGTGACCGCCACGCCGGAACAGCCGACCAGAGGGTGGTGGCAGGGCTTGTATCGAACCAATCGATTAACCACTGATATAATTATGTTTATTTGTCAGTATGATTTTTATCCCCCCACACTTATCCCCACATTTTTGATGATCTAACGATAGTTCGATTAACCGAGAGGTCGCCGAAATCGAGTTTTAGGCGAGCCATTTGGGCGGTCGCCGACTGTCGTCTTTCTCCGATTCCCGGCCTGCTGCTTTCGGAACGCAAGACAGAGAAAGCGGACGGCCGCACGCGGGATACGACCGGCGAATCCGGGCTGCGGCTCTTGTGTGTCGAATTGGGTCTGACATTGATGTAGGGATTGCTCAACTGGTTGCTGGCCGCTGCTCGAGATGGGGAGATGCTGACGATGACTGAGCCTCGGAATCGATTCCCGGAGCGATGCGTTCGCCCGCGCCTCGTGGAAGCATGATCGATCCCGGTGATCGTGATTCAACTACAGGCCGCTCCGCTCAGTCGGCAATGTCAGCTGCCCGTATAAATTTACCTTGGCCCGTGCGAGCAGGGATCATTCTACTAGCTATCGCGGCGGCCGGGACGCTAGCGATATACACGACATCAGAATTCATCCTTCGACAGACGCATCCCGCGACGCCGGAGATTATACGGGCAGGCGGCCCTTCGGATATCGCCGAGGGTCGGCGGCTGGCCAAGCTTTATGGTTGCACGAGTTGTCACGGAAGCGATTATCGCGGTCTGCGATACAATGACGATCCTAACTTGGTGCGCAATTACGCCCCGAACCTCACCCTCATCGCCGCCAAAACTTCGGACGCAGGACTAGCCCAGGCAATCCGACAAGGTGTGAGTGCGCGAGACGGGCGCGCCCTGTGGGGTATGCCGTCGGCTACCTTCAGTACGATCTCCGACGCCGAATTGGCGGCTGTGCTCGCCCATCTGCGATCGGTGCCCGTCGGTGGTTCACCGATGAAAGGCGGGTCCCCAACAATCCGAGCGCGCATCGCCCTGCTGCGCGGATGGTTCAACGATGACGACAATATTCAACGTTCGGCACCGGCTCTGATCGCAGCGGCCAAAGTGAGGCCGCCTCTCGATCTCGGCCCGGCACATGCAAAAGGTCGGCACATCGCGGCAACCGTGTGTTCCGAGTGCCATGGCAGCAATCTGGGCGGCGATGCCGTCGAGGGCGGTACCGACCTGATAATCGCCGGGGCCTATGATCTCGAAGACTTCCGGCGCCTTATGCGTACCGGCGTTCCGCCAGGCGGGCGCGACCTTGGGCTTATGGCGGAAACTGCGCGAGAGGACCTCACGGTGTTCACCGATGGCGAGATTGACGCACTCCACGCATATCTGATCGCGCGGTCGCGAGCACATTGATCCCGTCCATGCCGCTGCGCGATGGATGTTCACGCTTCCCAACCCGGCGGACGGCTAGTCCCGCCTCTGCTGGCCCACGATGGCTCCTCCTTCCATCTGCGAACCGTCCGATCACGCGGTTCCGCTTGTCATCGCGACCCTATAGGGATAGGGGGTATCCCTATGTCACATCTCTCCGGCCACAATTCCGAACTTATCGCGCGCGTCCGCCGTATTGGCGGGCAAGTTGGTGCCATCGAGCGCGCACTACAGGCTGACGCGCCGTGCGCCGAAGTCCTTCACCTCGTCGCGGCAGTTCGCGGCGCGGTTGCCGGGCTCATCGAGGAGGTGATGTGCGAGCATCTCGAAGCGCATGTCTCGCGCGCAGGCCTGACCGACGCCGAGCGGGCAGCCGGTGCCGAGGAACTGCTCACCGTAATTCGCCGCTACAGCAAATAGGACCCGACAATGGCCTCGAACTCCGCCGCGGACGCCCGCGTCCATGATCATATGTTTCTGGGCGCGTCACATGACGAGAACGCCCGGCGCACCATGCTTGTCGTTGTCCTGACTGCCCTCATGATGGTCGGCGAAATAATCGCCGGCTATATCACGGGTTCGATGGCACTGCTGGCCGATGGCTTCCATATGGCGACCCACGCCGGAGCATTGGGCGTCGCGGCCATCGCCTATGCCTACGCCAAGCGCAACGCGCACAATGCCGCTTTCAGTTTCGGGACCGGAAAGGTCGGAGACCTCGCCGGTTTCGCATCGGCCATGGCACTCGGGCTCGTCTCCCTGGGCATTGGCGTCGAGGCCGTATCGCGGCTTCTGAACCCGACCGATGTCGCTTTCATGCAGGCGACCGTCGTCGCCGCGATCGGGCTGCTGGTGAATATCGCGAGCGCCCTGCTCCTTTCAGGTGGCCACCATCACAGTCACGGCCATCACCATCATCATGACGATCATCACAACCACGGCCCGATGGCGCACAGCGGCGACAACAATCTTCGATCGGCCTATGTCCACGTTCTCGCCGACGCCCTGACCTCGGTGCTTGCGATTGCCGCCCTCCTCGCTGGGCGCTACCTCGGGTGGGTTTGGATGGATCCCGTTATGGGGATCGTCGGCGCAATCGTGATCGCGCGCTGGTCATGGAGCCTGATGCGCGACACCGCTGCAGTGCTGCTCGACCGGAACGACGATCATGTGGCCGAAGAGGTTCGCGAACTGGTCGAAGCGCCCGGCGACGCCCGCATCGTTGACCTGCACGTCTGGCGGCTCGGCCCGGACGCACATGCCGCGATCGTAAGCGTCGTGTCGCCCGCTGGGCTCACCGGCGGGGCAATCAGGGAGCGCCTCGCGCCTGTGCACGAACTGCGCCATCTCACCGTCGAGTGCAGTTGAGCCATGCGGTCTCCCTGTATCGAATTATGCGCGTTCGATGGCAGAACCGGCTGGTGCCTGGGCTGTGGGCGCACTCAGCCTGAGTGCCGGACATGGAAAAAGGCTTCGCCGTTCCAGCAGCGCAAGCTCGCCGCGGAGCTTCCGCGTCGCTTGGCGAAACTCGGCAAGCAGAAATGAGAGCCCCCGAAGGCGGGTTCTGATCGCGCCGCCAGCTGGCGGGTTCCAGGTCAGCGCCTTCTTCATAGGATCGTGGGGGGCTCGTCCGCGGTTCGCTGAACACAGCTTTTGGAAGCTCAGATAGCCGCACCTGCGCCCGGCCTACCGTCCGCCTTCAGGCTTTATCGCGACATGCCCGAGCGCCAGCGCGAGGCCCTGCGCAAGCTTGGCCGCATCGTCGTTCGCCCAGAAATGCATGAAGAACAGACGCGGTTCGTCGTCGAGCATATGATTATGGAGCGCTGTCACTTCGATACCGCTTGCGCGAAGCTCCCGCAGCACCGGGTTCACCTCCGCCGCCGTCAGTACGAAATCCCCGGTTATCGCCGCCTTGCCGCCACCGGTCGGCTGAAAGTTGATCGCAATTGCCGCACCCATGGCCGGCGGCAGTTCCATGCCGCCGTCACGCGGCGTCTCGGCGCGCGCTATGCTGAGCGCGTAAACGCCGCCTGCGACCTTACCGGTATAGGGCAGATATTCTTCGATCCGCCCGATATCGAGATCGAGCTTCTCGGGCGCTGCCGAACTCGCAGCGGACGGCGCCGAAAGCGGCGTGCCGCTCAGCGCCAGCGCATCGTGCAAGGTTTTCGCGAGACGCGCCGGATCGCCATGTCCCGCAATATGCATATACATGGTGTGCGGATTGTTCCGCAGCAGATGATTGTGAAGCGCGGTGACCTCGATCCCGTTCGCGACCAGCTTCGCCATCACCGGGTTGACCTCGGTGTCGGTCAGAACGAGATCGCCCATGACCATCACCTGCCCTTCGCCGTGCGGCACGAAAGCAAGCCAGGAGCCGAGCGCGAAGGCCGGTTTCAGCGGCACGCCGTCGAGTGCCACATGCAGGTCGCTGCGCGGCAGGCCGATGCGATAGACCCCACCAGGCATTTCAGTACCTGCCTTGCCGATTGCGGTGGCGATTGCCTGCTCCCAGGGCTGTGCGGCCTGCGTCGGCGACGTCAGCGCCAGAGCGCCCGAAAGAAATGCTACGGTAGCCTTTATCATGATGTGTCTCCCGAATTATGCGATCAGCGTATAGGCGATACCGAGTGCGGCAGAGCTGGCGAGTACCGGGATCATGCCGATCTTGAAGCGGAAGACCGCCACCGCCGCTCCCACGGCAAGCACTAGCGCAGGCAGGTTCAGCGAAGCCAGGACCGGCACATCGAACCCGCTTCCGACGATGGTCACCCTCCGGACCTCGCCAAAAAGCGTGTGAATGGCAAACCAGAGCGCGAGGTTCAGAATGACCCCTACGACCGCGGCGGTGATCGCACCAAGCGTCGCCGAAAGCGCGCGGTTGCCGCGCATCCGCTCGATGAAGGGGGCGCCGGCGAATATCCAGAGGAAGCAGGGCATGAAGGTCACCCAAGTCGTCAGGATCGCGCCCAATGTCGCGGCGACGAGCGGCGGCAGGCCGGTCGCTTCGCGAAAGGCGGCAAGAAAGCCGACGAACTGTGTCACCATGATCAGGGGGCCGGGCGTGGTTTCCGCAAGCCCGAGCCCGTCTAGCATCTCGCCGGGCTTCAGCCAGCCATAGGTGCCGACGGCTTCCTGCGCGACATAGGCGAGAACCGAATAGGCACCGCCAAAGGTCACCATCGCCATCTGGCTGAAGAAGGTGGAGATGCGCGTGAACACATCGTCTGGCCCCAGAAAGGCGAACAACAATACGACCGGCGCCAGCCAGAGGATGAGAAAGGCGCCCGATATCTTGAGCGACCAGCCAAGATTGGGCCGCGCATGGTCCGGCAGCCCCTCCCCAAGCGCGGTATCGCGGTCGTGGACGATATCGGTCGCCGTCGATCCATGCCCGCCACCGACCTGGAAAGCGGGCAAGCCGGCGCGGCCGCCAAGGAATCCGGCGAGCGCCGCGACCAGCACGATCAGCGGAAAGGGCGCATCGAGAAAGAAGATCGCCACGAAGGCAGCAGCCGCCATGCCGCGCATGACATTATTCTTGAGCGCGCGCTTGCCGATCCGTACGACCGCATCGATGACGACGGCAAGCACCGCCGCCTTCAGCCCGAAAAACAATCCCGCAATCAGCGGGGCATGGCCGAGCAGCACATAGATGTAGCTGAGGCAGAGGATGGCGACGAAGCCGGGCAGCACGAACAGCGCACCGGCTACGAGCCCGCCCCTGGTCTTGTGGAGCAACCAGCCGATATAGGCCGCAAGCTGTTGTGCCTCCGGCCCCGGCAGCAGCATGCAATAGTTGAGCGCGTGGAGAAATCGTTCCTCCCCGATCCAGCGCTTCTCGTCGACAAGGATGCGATGCATCACCGCAATCTGGCCGGCGGGACCGCCGAAGCTTAGCGCCGCGATGCGCGCCCAGACGCGAACGGCATCGCCGAACGCGATGCCATGCCTCGGCGAAGCCGCTTCGCGGCCCGCAGGCACGTCCGTCATTGCCCCGCTCATGTCCGCACCTTGGCTTTGGTCCGGCTACCGGCGGGCTGATGCGACACCCAATTATGCGTTTCGTCCGTGGCATCGCGGCACCAGCGATAGAAGGCGTCGTAAAGCAGCATCCCCGCCTCTAGCTGTTCGAGATCGTCGGCATACATGCGCGACAGGCCGAGCGATGCGGCGAGCAGGCCGGCGGCTTCGGGTACGAGGCCGGGCCGCCCGGTATCGGCGCCGCGCACGATCGGCGCGAGACGCTTCAGCGGGCCATGCTCGCCCAGTCCGAACGCCTCGACCATCACGTCGAAGGTACAAAGCTCGCCCCTGTGGCTCCAGATGACCCCTTCGCCCTCGATGTCGAAAGGTGCGGCGTCGAAGCGCGCGGCCACCCCCTGCACCTCCGAGGGCGCGACGAACAGGAAGATTGCGTCCGGATCGACGAAACGGCGGATCAGCCACGGACAGGCGATCCGGTCGACCTTCGGACGGCCGCGGGTCACCCAGATCGTCCGCCCCTCGCCGTCGCGAGGCGGTAGCACGGTATCGGCCACCATGGGCAGACCGGCGGCTGCCCAACCTGCGACACCGCCTTCAAGGGCTTCGGCGGCTACGCCTTCATGTCGCAGCCGGGCGGCGATGCCCTGACTGAGCGAACCGCCATCGCGGCAGGCGACCACGGCAGACCGGCCCTGCAGCGCCGCGGCCCAAATGCCGATCGCCGCGGCCTGGCGCCGCAGTGTTCCGGGGATCAGGAGCGGCTCAGTTGCGAACTCTCCGTCGGGCCGGACGTCGATGATAACGGGTCCGGTCGGAATACCGACCAGACGAACGAGCTTATCTGATGAAATCGTGTTCAATACAGGCATGATGCGTCCATTCAAAAAGCAGGACGCGATTCTTCAGCCTGTCGCCTCGTGGGGAGATCGCGTTCCCCATTGCACGATCATGCCCCTCGCGTTGGCGCGGGTCAACTCCCGATCGTGCCATCGCAGCCCTTGTTGCCGATAATTTACCGAGCCACGCCGCTGAAATTGCTCCGTTGCCATGGACTTCAACGGTCGTCGCAACGGAAGCGTTACCGGACAGAGTAGCCCATTTCCTGTGCCCATTCTCGCCGACATATACCAAACCATCGGAAGATGGCGCGCAGCCACCACGAAACTGGCCGTTGCACGAACCGCTCCGCTTCGCCGGACATCAGGTCGAGGCCCGCGTTCGCTATTGGCTGTTCCCGAAGCGTCTCCGGCTCGAATGGAACGGACTGCTGCTCGCCAAGGGTCGTTTCTTGCACGACGCGCCCAATGCGCCAGCAGGGGGTGATACGATCTACAATAGTTTAATGCGACGATCAGCTTTTGATCCGGCTCGCCAAGCAGGCAATCATGCCCGAATAGTCCGGGCCGCGCGCGTGCGCGGCCCGGTGGAAAGCGTTCAATCCATTGTTGTTTTGAAGCTCGGGCATCATACGCGCTCGCTGCCCGCGGGTTCCCAAAGACAGGATCCCCGAATTGAATTTCAGCGCCGATGCTTGTCAATCGCGAACGTCAGACTTACACGCATGACCGTGCCTATGCTGATCGCCCGCTACTATAGACGCCTTGTCGCGACATTATGTGTCGCGCTTATGGCGTTTCATGCGGCTGCGACGCCAGTGAAAGCGTCCGACCAGCTTCAGCACGCACCTGCCCTCATCGCCTTCCACGAACATGGCAACGACGGCAGTTTTTCCTTCGATGCCGTTCATCATGACGACCGTGACCATGTCACGCATCATGACAATATCCCGAGCGGCGGCGACCAGCCTGACACCCCGCTCGAGCCCGGCCATCATCATCATGGCGATACGAGTTCCAACCTTCTCGTTCCTGAGACAATGGCCGCAGCCGCGATCATCCTGCCGGCCGACGCCCATAATATGGGGCCGGACCGTCAGATTGCGGGTCTTCGGTCTATCGGGCCGGAACGCCCTCCCCGGCCCTTTTCGCTGAACGCCTGAGTTCCCGCGCCGCCTGAACGCGCGCGGGATGTTTCCCTGCCTTTCAGCGAGGCCGTTATCTCATGTTTTCCTTATCTCGAGCGCGCCTTGGCGCGCATGCTATCCGCAGGGCCCTGCTCTGCGGAGGCGTCCTGCTGGCTGCAAGCGCGCAACCTGTTTGGGCGCAAAATCTAGATCTCGACGACGCGTTATCGCGCGTCGCGACAAGCGATCCCGCCATTGCCGCAAACGCCGCGCGCCTCGAGGCCGCGGACGCCGCCATATTGCAGGCCGACGTCCGGCCACGCGATGTCGTCGGGGTCGACTTCGAGGATTTTGCAGGCACCGGTCCCTATTCTCCGCTCAATCGCTCGCAAACCACCGGCTGGTATGAGCGGACATGGGAACGCGGCGGCAAGCGCGAAGCGCGCATCGGCGCGGCGCGCGCCGATGTCGCCGTCGTCGGCGCGCAGAACCGGGTGCGCCTGCTCGACCGGCTCGCGCGTGTGCAGGCGGCGTGGGTCGAAGCGCTCGCCGCCGAGGCGGCTATCCCGGTCGCGGAAGCCAGGCTCGCCGACCTGAAGCGCGTCGAGCTCGACGTCGTGAAGCGCGTCACCGGGGCGCTCGACCCGTGGTTCGCCGCCGAACGCGCGCGGACCAACGTCACGCAGGCGGAGATCGCGGTCGAGCAGGCACGCGAAAATGCCCGTATCGCCCGCTCCGCATTGGCGGCCTGGTGGGGTGGAACGGGAGAATTCAAGCTCGATCCCACGCTCTTTCAGAATGTCGAGGTCACCGTTCCTGCAGGAGGCGAGTCGGTCGATGTCGCGGTGCTCAATGCCGAGCTCGCGGCGGCCGGTGCGAAGGTGAAACTCGCGGAGAGCGGCAATATCGCCGATCCGAGCGGGCGCGTCGGTCTTCGTCATTTCGGCGAAGGCAACGACTTCGCGGTCATGGTCGGCGGCTCGATCCCGCTGGGAACAAAGGCGGCGAACCGCGGCAATGTGATCCGCGCCGAGGCCGATCAGCGCGCCATCGAGGCCGATGTGGCGATCGCCCGGATCGAGATCGAACGCGAGATCGACAAGCTCATCGCCGATCGCCGGCTGATCGCTGCCGAGGTCAAGCGCATCGATGCCGAGGTGCTGCCTAGCGCCAACCGCGCGACGCGCCTGATCCGCGACGGGCTTGCCCGCGGCGGCACCGCCTTCACCTTCCTCGAATATGCGCAGGCGCAGACCGCCGTGAACGAAGCGCAGACGCGCCGCGTCGAGCTGCTGCGGCGCTTCCACTTGCTTGGCGTCAGGCTTGACCGGTTGACCGGCCGCCACGCGCCCCTTCTTGCTACGATGGAGACGATCCGATGACCAAATATCTGCTGGGGGCGGCATCGGTCATTGCCCTCACCCTGCTCGCCGCCTGCGGCGACACCGCTACACCTGAAAAGGAAGGCGCGAAGGCCGCCGCTGGCGAATATGAGCGCGGGCCGCACCGCGGCCGGATGCTGCGCGACGGCAATTTCGCACTCGAAATCACCATCTTCGAGGATGGTGTCGAGCCCGAGTTCCGCGTCTATGTCTATCGCGACGACAAGCCGATCAAGCCCGGCGAAGTTCAGTTGTCGATGGAACTTGTCCGGCTGGGCAACAAGATCGACAAGTTCGCTTTCGCACCGCAGGAAGATTTCCTGCGCGGCAATGGCGTCGTCACCGAGCCGCATAGCTTCGACGTCCGCGTCCAGGCCTCCGAAGGCGGCCGCAATCATAAATGGGCCTATCAGTCCTACGAAGGCCGCACGACGATCACCCCCGAGGCTGCGAGGGCCGGCGGGCTGAAGGTCGAGACCGCAGGCGCGGCCACGGTCAGCGACCTCATCGACATGGGCGGCCGCGTCGAGGTCACCCCCGAAGGCCGTGCCGAAGTCCGCGCTCGCCTGCCCGGATTGATCGTGTCGCTCAATGGCAAGATCGGTCAGCGGGTTACCCGCGGTCAGGTGTTGGCCCGCGTCGAGTCCAGCCACTCGCTTCAGACCTACACGATCACCGCGCCGATCAGCGGCACCATCGTCGAGAAGAATGTAAATGTCGGCGACACGACGGGCGATCGCGCACTGTTCGCTATCGCCGATCCGACGAACCTGCACGCCGAGTTCTTCGTCTATCCGCGCGACGCCGAACGCGTGCGTGTCGGTCAGCCGGTCACGCTCAAGAGCTTGTCGGGCGAAGGCACGATCCAGAGCGTCGTCGAAGCCGTCGTCCCGACCGCCGATGTCGCCAGCCAGACGCTTCTCGCGCATGTCCATCTGCCGACATCGGCCGCAAACGACTTCCGCCCCGGAATGGCGGTCGAAGGGAGCTTCGCGGTCGCGCAGGCCAATGTGCCGCTGGCGGTCCGAACCAAGGCGATCCAGCGCTTCCGCGATTTCGAAGTGGTCTTCGCCAAGGTCGGCAACACCTATGAGGTCCGCATGCTCGAGATCGGCCGGCGCACGCCCGAATGGACCGAGGTCCTCGGCGGGCTCGAACCCGGCACCCAATATGTCACCGATGGCGCGTTCCTGATCCGGGCCGACATCGACAAGTCGGGAGCGAGCCATGACCACTGAGGCTTCCACTCACAAACATCGGCCAATTCTCGAACGCCTGATCGCCGGCTCGATCCGCTTTCGTTGGGCCGTCCTCGGCGTCGTCCTGCTCCTGTGCGCCATCGGCGTCTGGAGCTTCCAGAAGCTGCCGATCGATGCCACCCCGGACATCACCAACGTCCAGGTCCAGATCAACAGCGAAGCGCCGGGCTTCTCGCCGCTTGAAGCCGAACAACGGGTGACCTTTCCGGTCGAGACGGCCATCGCCGGTCTGCCGGGCCTTCAATATACGCGCTCGATCTCGCGCTATGGCCTGAGCCAGGTCACCGCCGTGTTCGAAGACGGGACCGACATCTACTTCGCGCGTCAGCTCGTCAACGAACGGCTGCAATCGGCCCGCGAGCAACTCCCCGCAGGCGTCGCCCCGGAAATGGGGCCGATCGCGACGGGCCTCGGCGAAATCTTCATGTACACGCTCGAAGCCAGTCCGGGTGCCAGGAAGCCCGATGGGAGCGCCTACACTCCCGAGGATTTGCGCACGCTGCAGGACTGGGTCATCCGCCCGCAGCTACGCAACACACCGGGGGTTACCGAGGTCAACAGCATCGGCGGTTACGAGCGCCAATATCATGTGACCCCGATCCCTGCCCGTCTCTCGGCCTATGGGCTGACCCTCAGCGATGTCGTGCAAGCGCTCGAACTCAACAACGACAATGTCGGTGCGGGCTATGTCGAGCGATACGGTGAGCAATATCTCGTCCGCACGCCCGGCCAGGCCAATGGCATCGACGATCTCAAGGCCATCATCGTTAGCAACCGGAACGGCATTCCGATCCGCGTCGCCGACGTCGCCGATATCAGCCTCGGCGAGGAACTGCGCACGGGTGCCGCGACCGAAAATGGCAAGGAGGTCGTGCTCGGCACCGTCTTCATGCTCGCCGGCGAGAATAGCCGGATCGTCGCACGCGCGGCGGCCGAACGGCTCGAGGTCGCCGCGAAGGCTTTGCCGGCAGGGGTGAAAGCGGTCCCGATCTACGACCGCACCAATCTGGTCGAGCGCGCGATCTGGACGGTCGAGAAGAACCTTCTCGAGGGCGCGCTTCTCGTCATCGCGGTGCTGTTCCTGCTGCTCGGCAATATCAGGGCGGCGCTGATCACCGCGGCGGTCATCCCGATCTCGATGCTCATGACAATCACCGGCATGGTGCGAGCCGGGGTATCGGGGAATTTGATGAGCCTCGGCGCGCTCGACTTCGGCCTGATCGTCGATGGCGCTGTCATCATCGTCGAAAACTGTCTCCGCCGGTTCGGCGAAGCGCAGCACAAACTCGGGCGCCTGCTCACCCGCGACGAACGCTTCGCGCTCGCCGCTTCGGCAAGTTCGGAGGTCATCCGTCCGTCGCTGTTCGGAGTTTTGATCATCGCGCTCGTCTATGTGCCGATCTTCGCGCTCACAGGCGTCGAGGGTAAGATGTTCCACCCGATGGCGATCACCGTGGTGATGGCGCTGACGGCGGCGCTCATCCTGTCGCTGACCTTCGTCCCCGCCGCCATGGCGCTGTTCGTGAAGGGCAAGGTCGAGGAGAAGGAAAGCCGGCTGATGGGCTGGGCGCGCCGCGCCTATGCCCCGGCGCTTGCGGCGGCGCTCAAGATGCGCGTCGGGTTCGTGGCCGGCGCGGTCGCGCTGGTCGCGATCGCGGGGCTCGCCGCGACGCGGATGGGTTCGGAGTTCGTGCCCAACCTCGACGAAGGGGACATTGCGCTCCATGCGCTGCGCATTCCCGGCACGAGTCTCAGCCAAGCGGTGAGCATGCAGACCGCGCTCGAAGCACGGATCAAGCAGTTCCCCGAGGTCGACCGGGTGGTCGCGAAGATCGGTACGGCCGAAGTCGCGACCGATCCGATGCCGCCTTCGGTCGCCGATACCTTCATCATCTTGAAGGATCGGAAGGACTGGCCCGATCCACGCAAACCCAAGACCGAGCTCGTCAAGGAAATGCAGGCTGCGGTCGCGCAGATTCCGGGGAACAATTACGAGTTCACCCAGCCGATCCAGATGCGGTTCAACGAGCTCCTCTCGGGGGTTCGCGCCGATGTGGCGGTGAAAGTATTCGGCGACGATCTCGATACCTTGCTCGAAGTGGGCAAGTCGATCGAGGGCATCGCCGCCGGGATCGAAGGGGCGCAGGACGTCAGCGTCGAACAGGTCACCGGCCTGCCGATGCTACAGATCACCCCCGACCGCGGCGCGCTCGCACGCTTCGGTCTCAATGTGAACGACGTCCAGCAGGCTGTCGCCGTCTCGATCGGCGGCGTGCAGGCGGGGCAGATGTTCGAGGGCGATCGCCGCTTCCCGATCATCGTCCGCCTGCCCGAGACTATCCGCGAACGGGTCGACGAGATCGGACGCCTCCGCATCCCGCTTCCGGGAAGCGGTCCCTCGGTCGATCCGGCGACGGGCATGGCGATGGACACGGGCCTGCGCGGGTTCGTTCCCCTCGCTGACGTGGCGAAGGTCGAAGTCGCAATCGGTCCGAACCAGATCAGCCGCGAGGATGGCAAGCGCCGCGTCGTGGTGACTGCTAACGTCCGCGGCCGTGACCTCGGCTCCTTCATCGAGGAGTTGCAGGCCAAGGTCGGGACGGAAGTCGAGGTGCCCGATGGCTACTGGATCACCTATGGCGGCACGTTCGAGCAGCTGATCTCGGCGGCGAAGCGGCTCCAGCTCGTGGTGCCCGCGGCGCTGCTGCTGATCTTCGGGCTGCTCTATATGCTGTTCCGCTCGGGCAAGGATGCGGCGGTCGTCTTCTCCGGCGTGCCGCTGGCGCTCACCGGGGGCGTCGCAGCGCTCCTCATCCGCGGGATGCCGCTGTCGATCTCGGCCGGGGTGGGGTTCATCGCCCTTTCCGGGGTCGCGGTGCTTAACGGCGTCGTGATGCTGAGCTTCATCAAGCAGCTGCGCGAAAGCGGCAGCGATCTGGAAGAAGCGATCCGTGAAGGCGCCCTCACGCGTCTTCGTCCGGTGCTGATGACCGCGCTCGTCGCGAGCCTCGGGTTCGTGCCGATGGCGTTCAACGTCGGCGCCGGCGCCGAAGTCCAGCGTCCGCTGGCGACAGTGGTCATCGGCGGGATCGTCTCGTCGACGATCCTGACCTTGCTCGTGCTGCCGGCACTCTACCGCATGGTTCATGGCAGGAAGGCCAAGGACGAAACCCCGCCTTCGGGCGCCCAGGCCTCCCCCTTACCGGCCTGACGCCCCACTCCCACGCGCCGTCTCCGCCACGGCGCGTGGGAGCCTATCCGCCTCCAAATCAGACCATGTGTTTGTGATGACCGATCCGAAGCCAGCTCATCCCCCCACAGCCCAACCCATGATCGTCGACTGGGAGACGAATCGCAGGTTCCGTTCGGCTGCAGAGGCCATGGGACTCGACCCCGACGATCAATGGGTCGGCGGATATGTGGCGGTCGAATGGGAAGGCGTGCGCTATCTTCTCTCGGCTTATGCCGGGAACATTGAGGGCAAGGCATTGCTCGAATTCGGCTGTAACTATGCGGCAAGCTCGATCGTCGCCGCCACGCTCGGCGCGCGCGTAACTGGCGTCGACGTCGATCCGGCTGCAATCGCGCTCGCCCAGCTCAATGCGGAACGGCACGGCATTGCGGACCGGATCAGGCTCGCGCTCGTGACCGATACCCGCACACTCCCTTATGAGGATGCGTCGTTCGACATCATCCTGTGCATCAGCGTTCTCGAATATGTCGAGCCCGACCATCTGCCCGCCGTCCTCGCGGAAATCGATCGCGTCCTGAAGCCTGGCGGGCTGGTGATCGTGTCGGGGACCGCAAGCCGCCTCGCGCCGCGCGAAGTCCATTCCGGGCGCTGGCTCGTCAACTATTGGCCGCGCGCGCTCGACCGGTCGCTGTTGGGGCTGGCGAAGCCGCTACAGCGCGGCGTCAACCCGCTTCCAATTCTCCGTGCATTTCGCGGCTATGCAAATCTCGATCTCGCCGATCGCGGCGTGCGCTGGTGCGCCGCGCGGGCGGCGATGGGTCAATCGGCGGCGAAACTCAGGGTCGCGCAGATGCTCGGACGCCTGCTCAGGCCCTTCGGGCTGTCGATCGGCATGGCGGGAGCCAGCTTCAGTGCCGCGTGGGGCAAACCATTGGGGGCAACCGGACCGAAGCGTGGAGGCGCCACGAACCCGCCCCGCTTCAGCCGCGGGAATGCCGAACCACAGCTGCGCGCGCCCGCGAACGTCCCGCAGTTCGAACGAAAGAAACGACCATGATCTTCGGCACGCGGGTGACGATCGGCCCGATCATCCCATCGGATCTTGGTCGCCTGTTCCAGTGGACCGACAGCGCGGAAGATGCGCACCTCAACGGCACCTATCGGCCACCCAATTGGGAGAGCCAGGAGAATTTCTGGCTGCGAACCGAGGATCCGGCCAGCATCTTCTTCGCGATCCGTATCCAGCCAAGCCCGGAAATCGCGGGCTATGTGCAAATTCGAGATATCGCCCCGGTGCATCGATCGGCGAAGATCGGCATCTGGCTCGGCGAAGCCGGCGACCGCGGGCGCGGCTATGGACGCGACTCCCTCAGGCTCGCGATCGATTATTGCTGGCGCCAGCTCAATCTGCGCCGTCTCAGCCTCGAAGTGTTCGCACATAATCATGCCGCGCGGCGCATGTATGAAGCGCTGGGTTTTCAGGAAGAAGGCATCTTGCGCGAGGCCCAATTCATCGACGGCCAGTGGATCGATATCGTCCTGATGGCGCTCCGCCGCGATCCAAAGCAGCCGGGATAGCAATACCGCGCCGGCGGCGCGCCACAGCTGGACAAGGAATGTGAAAGAATAGAGGGTGGACGCAATCGACGCATCGCTCGCGGCGGCGGGTTATCCCGGGATGTTCCTCATCGCGCTGGTTGCCGCGACGCTGCTTCCGGCGCAGTCCGAACTCGTCTTCGTCGCCATGCTCGGGACGGGCCGCTTCGATCCGGCCCTGCTTCTCATCGTCGCCTCTGCCGGCAACATCACGGGATCGACGATCAACTGGGCGATAGGACGCCATCTTGCGCACCATCGCGGCGCCCGATGGTTCCCGGTGTCCGAGCCCGCGATGGCCCGCGCCGAGACCTGGTATCAGCGCTTTGGGGTCGCCTCGCTTCTATTGTCGTGGCTGCCTGTTGTCGGGGATCCTCTGACTTTTGTCGCCGGGGTTCTGCGCACCTCGCTCGCGCGTTTCCTCCTTCTGGTGACAATCGCCAAAGCCGGTCGGTATCTGGCCCTTCTGATCCTCTACGGACATTTCTCGAACTAGCTCAAGGCGGCGACGATTCGAGCCGCCTGTCCCTGGATGCCGGTTCGACGTGGCCCAGAGTCGCCTGCAGCGACGGCCGGACCATCTCCGATTGCTCGTGAGTCGAGACGCGAAATGAAAGTGCAGTCCGTTGCCATGGGGTTCGGTGACACGCGCCAATAACGCACTCCATGGATTTGTCGCCAAGCCCCAGTCGCTGCGCGCAAAGATGATCCAACCAACTGCATGAATTCCTGATGATTTCCCGCCTCCCGGCATGTCCTGATCTTCTGACTTATTATTACCAATGTGCATGATACCGGGCCAAACTCGCATTTGAAGTTAGAATGAACCGCTTTCATCAAGGTGTCACCAAAAGGGTCGGCTCCGCAAATCGCCGTTCCATGGTGGAGTGCCGAAGTATCGGCGCTTGTTGGCTCGAGATATTTCTAGGGGAACGGCGATGGGTTTATTCCAGTTGGGACGCAGATGCCTGTGCGGCGTGTCGATGGGCGCCTTCACGTTCATGCTGCTCGGTGGAACGGCCAGCGCGCAAGAGGCGAGTGAAGACGGAGCCAGGGACAATCAGGCTGAAATCATTGTCACCGGTACGCGCCGCGCAGGCATCACAGCTGTCGAATCAGCGAGACCCGTCGATATCGTTTCCTCCGACACGCTTTCCAGGCAGGGGTCTTCGAACATCAACGATGCGTTGAAAACCGCGGTACCTTCACTCAACGTACAAAAATTCGTCGCGCAGGATGGGTCAGCCTTTGTTCGCCCCTTCAGCCTGCGCGGATTGCCGCCCGACCAGACACTCGTCCTCGTCAACAACAAGCGACGGCACCGGTCGGCTCTCGTCCAGATCACCAACCAGCCGCTCGCTGCTGGCGCACAGGGAGCAGATCTGTCCGTCATTCCATCGATCGCTATCAAGAGCATCGAGGTGTTGCGCGACGGCGCCGCAGCGCAATACGGATCGGATGCCATCGCCGGGGTGATCAATTTCCGCCTCAAGGATGCGAGCGAAGGTCTCGAACTCGTCGCTCGCTACGGCCAATATTATGAGGGGGACGGGGAGGATTACACCGTACAGGCCAACGCGGGACTGCCACTGACTGCCGACGGCTTCTTCAACATCAGCGGAGAATATGTTCGCTCGAAACCCACCTCCCGGGGAGCCCAGCGGCCGGATGCCCAGGCGCTGATCGATGCCGGCAATACAGCAGTTCCGGTTCCTGCGCAGCGGTGGGGCAATGTGAACAGCGAAGCCGCGCGACTTTTCATCAATGCCGAAGTCGCAACCGGCGATGATGCCACGGCCTATTTGTTCGGGAATTATAGCTGGAGCACCGGCGATACTGAATTTTTCTATCGCAATCCCGCGGCACGACCCGACGTCTTCGGAAGTGTTCCGCTTACCAATGTGCCGGGAGGTCCACGCTTCTCCTTCGCAACGCAGTTCCCGGGCGGCTTTACGCCCGTGTTCGGAACAGAGATCAAAGATCTCAGCCTCGCCGGCGGACTGAAGGGCGAAACGCGCGGACTGAACTATGACTTCAGCGCCATCATTGCGCAGAACTCAATCCAGTATAAGCTCTCGAATACGATAAACCCGTCGCTCGGTCCCGATTCGCCGACCAGTTTCCGGCCGGGCAAGGTGGCGCAGCGCGAAACGCAATTTCACGCGGATTTCTCCTACCCCTGGGAAACCGGAGTTTTTGCCGAACCGCTTAACATTGCCTTCGGCGCCGAATTTCGCCGCGAAACCTTCGAAATCACCGCCGGTGACGTCGCATCCTATGTAGCCGGACCCTATGCCCGCGTTATCGATCCCGACACGGGCCAGCCCATCGGATTAGCCGTCGGTTCGTCGGGCTTTCCCGGTTACGATCCATCGACCGCCGGCACCTTTTCACGGAGCAATTGGGCCGCCTATGTCGACCTCGAAGGCGATGTTGCGCGAGGCTTGACCTTGGGCCTGGCCGGCCGGTTCGAGGATTTCTCGGACTTTGGGAGCACCTTCAACTGGAAAGCATCGGGGCGATACGAGATTACCGACTGGTTCGCATTGCGAGGCTCGGTGAGCACGGGATTCCGGGCTCCCACGCCCGGCCAATCGAATATCTCCGATGTCGCCACGAACGTCGATCTCAATTCCGGCGGCCTTCTGCTGACCGCTACTCGTCCTCCGACCGACCCGGTCGCCCAATTCTATGGCGCTCGACCACTCGATCGGGAAAAATCGAAGAATATAGCGGCCGGCGTTGTGTTCGACCTGCCCGGTGGATGGGTGTTCACGGTCGATTATTTCAATATCAAGGTCGAAGATCGCATTGCCCTGACCTCGCGCATTCCGATCACTGCAGCGGATCGGGCTGCGATGCTGTCGCAGGGGATCGATCCGGGCGATGTACAAAGCGTTCGCTTTTTCGGCAATTTCTTCGATACCAAGACCGAAGGTGTGGACGCTGTTTTTTCCAAGAACTGGCGGCTCGACAGCGGCCTCAATCTCGGGCTGACGGCCTCACTGAACTACACGAAGAACCGGATAACCAATGTCCGCGATCCGCGGGCCGTCGATCGCGAACGCCGGATCGAGATCAGCGCCTTCAACCCCAAATGGCGCGGCAACATAACGGCCAGCGCCGAAAGCGGTCCCTTTTCCGCGCAGCTTCGCGCCAGCTATTATGGCAAATGGACCGATGCCGTCCCGAACGCGGTGCCTACGCCCAATGCTTTCGATCAGACCTTCGATGCCCAGTGGCTCGTCGATCTGGAAGTGAGCTACGACCTCACCGAAAATTTCCGCTTGGCGGTCGGCGCCGACAATCTCTTCGACGTCTATCCCGACAAGGACCTGCGTCCGGGGCAGACGCTCAACGGCATTGTTTACCCGCAGTTCTCGCCTTTCGGCTTCAGTGGCGGCTTCTGGTACGTCCGCGGCACGATGAAGTTCTGAGTTCGGTCTCCCTGAAGCCTTGCCCGTCCGGCACGACCGGATGGGCAAGGCTGTCCTTCATCAATGGAGAATATGATGTCTGGCCTCGTAGATTCCCGGCTCGACGCGCTGGGCATCAAGCTTCCCGTCCTCGCCCTTCCTGTCGCCAACTACCTCCCCCATATTATTGTCGGAAACGTCGTCCATCTGTCGGGGCAATTAGCTCGGGGAAATAGTGGCATCATCGCCGGTCTGGCCGGAGAGACGCTCGACGTCAGCATGGCCGCTGGAGCGGCACGTCAATGCGGTCTTGCCTTGCTCGCCGCGTTGCGCGACGCATTGGAAGGCAATCTCGATCGCGTCGAAGCCTGTATCCGGATCGACGGTTACGTAGCCTGCCGCCCCGATTTTCAAGACCATTCCACCGTGATCAACGGCGCATCCGATCTCATGGTGGAAATATTCGGCGACCGGGGACGCCATGCGCGGGTAGCCGTGGGCGTGGCAAGCCTCCCCTTAGGCGCGGCAGTCGAGGTCGCCGCCAATTTCCGGATCAAAAACTAGCCGGGTACGACGGCCTGGATGATGCCGAAGCGGTCCTCGCAAATTCGCGCTACTTCATCGCGCTCCCGTTTCAAAATGACGATCAAGTCGTCGAGAAGACGTGAACGCGATCGCTGAGGCGGCAGAATAAGCAATGTCCTGAAGCAAATAGCGGGTTCGAATTTTCGCGCGACCAGACCGCTTGCTTCGAATTCGCTCGACACAAATGCCATCGCATTGGTGAGGCCGACACCGACGCCGTCTGCGACCAACTGGCACACAGAGGCCGCAAACTGGGTTTCCACCACAACGTTGGGTTCTGCTCCCGCGGAGGCGAGGGCGGCGTCGAGCTGCTTTCGGGCCGTGTCGTCCGGCGAGAGTGACACCAATGGAATATCGTGAAGATCCGCCGGTCCGATGACCTCGTGGCTCGCAAGGGGATGCTCCGCCCGCATGACACAGATGCCCTGCGTGGTGAGGAAGGGTTCCGCAATCAGGTTCGCGGTGTCGATCTCGTCGGCGCAAAGGCCGATATCGTGCGATCCGCTCGCGACCAGATTTCGGACGATACTGGAATTGGCGATTTCGAATGTAACCGTGACACCGGGCTGGTCCTCGAGGAATCGCTTGATAACACGCGGCATCATCGACAGGCCGATTGCCGCGGAGGTCGCGATTCTGAGTGACCCGGCGCCGACGGCCCGAATTCTCGCGACGGCCTGCTTCAGCCGGTCGAGGCCCACATATGTGTCGATGATCTCCTGGTGAAGCAAATGCGCCTCGGACGTCGGAATCAGCCGGGGCCCCGACCGTTCGAACAGCCTGAGACGCGTGACATCCTCCAGCCTCTTGAGCGAGCGACTGATGGCAGGTTGGGAGACGCCGATCAACTCCGCTCCGCGCGTCGTCGATCCCGTGCGCATGACGGCATTGAATGCTTCGATCAGACTGAGGTTCATCGTCCTACTATTACATGAACGCATAATGATGCGCCATACTTCGATTTGAACGAAGAATTCCTACCGCTTAGCCTTGTGGCCAAGGAGTAATTCTCGCATGCACGACGATACGAAATGTCTCAGACCTCCTCCGGCGGAAGGTTCCTTCGCAAGCCTGGTCGTCCCCGTTCACCGCGCATCGACGATCGCATTCGAAAGCGTCGAGGATTATCAAAATCGCCGTGCTGCAATGTATGACGGATATTCCTACGGCCTTTATGGTACGCCCACCTCGCGCACGCTCGAAAATGCAATCGCGGCGATTGAGGATGCGACCCGCGCCATAGCGCTGCCGTCGGGATTCGCAGCAATCGTCGTTACCACGCTCGCCTGCACCGCCGCGGGGCGGCGCGTGCTGTTTCCCGATACCGCTTATGATACGGTGCGTCCTTTCGCCGAGCGTTTCCTCGGCGGAATGGGAATCAAGTCGACCTACTATGATCCCATGGCTGGAGCGGCGATCGGTTCGATGCTCAAACCCGATATCGGCCTGGTCTGGGTTGAATCTCCCGGCTCCATGACGCTGGAGGTTCAAGATATTCCGGCTATCGCCAATGCCTGCCGGGATCGCGGTATCAAGGTGGCAGCCGACAACACCTATGCAACGCCACTCCGCTGCAAACCGTTGGCGCTCGGCGTCGATGTCTCGATTTGTGCCGTGTCGAAATATGTCTCGGGACATTCCGACGTCGTTATGGGTTCGATCGCGGTCGATGACGAACAGCTATTCCGGCGGTTGAAGGATTATGCCCGCTTCATGGGAATGGGCGTGTCCGCCGACGACGCGAGCCTTGTGCTTCGCGGCATGGAGACAATGGCCGTTCGACTGGATCGCACCGAATTGACGACACTGCGAGTTCTCGATGCGATCGCCGGCCACCCCGCCATAGAAGAAATCCGCCATCCGGCGCTCGAAACAAATCCCGGACACGAATATTGGAAGCGTGACTTTTGCGGCTCCACCGGACTGATCACGCTCTTTCTGAAGCCCGTGGCAGCCAATGTGCTCGCGGCGGCAATCGAATCCATGGATCAGTTTGCCATCGGGGCGAGTTGGGGCGGGACCAAGAGCATCGTTGCCGTGCTGGATCGCCCACCGCTACGGACCGCAACGGCCACCCCTCATGACGGACCGCTCGTACGGCTGAGCATCGGTCTCGAAAACGTCGAGGACCTCCTCGCGTCGCTGTTGCCGGCACTGGATATGATCGCGGCAGACAGCAAACTGCCTACCTCTTCGTCATCACAAAAAAATGGGGCCGCATAATGAATATGATCTCGAAAAACCTTCTTATCGTCTCGGCCGCAGCCCTGGCACTTGCCGGCTGTTCGGGCAAAGAAAAGCGCACGAGCCTCGTCGACAAGATCAAGGCCAGAAACGAACTCTATTGCAGCGGCAGCCAGGGTGTCCCCGGGCTCTCCCGGCCGGACGAAAAAGGCGTCTGGCGCGGTTTCGACAGCGATATCTGCCGGGCCATAGCGGCGGCGATCCTCGGCGATTCCAAAAGGGTTCGCTTCGTTCCGCTAAATGCCGCCCAGCGGCTGCCTGCGGTGCAGACCGGCGAAATCGATGTGCTGTCGCGTACGTCGACACTGACTTTCACCCGCGACATGACGATCCGGTTCGTATCGACAACCCTCTACGATGGCGACGTGATCATTACCCGCAAGGCCGATGGCATTGACGAGCCCGGGAAACTGGCCGGGCGAACGATTTGCATGCAAGGAGGCGGAAGCCTGGTCGAGGGCGCGCTCAATGAACTGGAAGAAAAATACAAGTTCCAGATGAAACGGGTCTATTTCGATTCTACCATTACCGCCCGCGACACCTATTTCGCCGGTCGCTGCGACGCTTATGTCACCGATGGTCTTGCGGCGCAGAGCCAGATCGCAACCGTCGCTAAAAATCCCGCGGATCACAACACCATGTACACCGGCGACGCGATCGAGCCGAATGGCGTTGCGATCCGGCGCGGCGACGACAAGCTGTTCGACGTTGCCCGATGGACCGTCAACGCCCTGATCTGGGCGGAGAAAAACGGTATCACCCAGGCCAATGTCGACGAAATGGCACGCAACGGCGACGAACTCACCAAAAGGATACTTGGCGGTGACCCCAGTTTCGGCCGAGCCATGGGACTCGATCCCAAATGGGCCTATAACGTCATCAAACAGGTCGGAAATTATCAGGAAATCTGGGACCGGAATCTTGGTGCCGACACGCCGATCAAGGCCGACCGCCGCTTGAACAAGCTGTACTCGGACGGCGGCCTCATGTTTCCCTTGCCTTGGGAGTGAGGAGCGTGACCGCAGGGGAAAGGGCGAGCAGCGTCTTTTGGACGCGGCGTCGGCGCGACCTCGCCTATCAGACATTGTCGCTGCTGGCGGTATTCGGTTTCGCGGCGCTGATCGTTGCGACCGCGTCGAATAATCTCGCCGAGCGCGGAATCGAGGCGGGAACGGAATTCCTCGGTGATCGGGCGGGATTCAGCCTTTCTGAAACCTGGCTTCCCTATTCGCCGGACGACAGCAATCTGTGGGCTATTCTCGTCGGTATCGGCAACACGCTGGTGGTCGCCGGTCTCGTCTCGCTCTACTCGACGATCCTTGGCCTGTTTCTCGGCATCGCCAGGATCAGTGACAACCCGCTTGCCGCCGGCCTGTCGAAGGCATGGGTCGAAGTCGCGCGCAATTCTCCGCCGATCCTGATCCTGCTCTTCCTCTACAGCGCGATCGGCAAGGTGCTTCCCGTGGTCGACACGGTAACATTACTGCCGCATATCCTCGTGTCGCAGCGCGGGTTCGCGCTCCCCTGGTTTTCGCATCCGGCATCCGCTCTGTCGATCGCACTCGGTGCCGCGGCGGCTATCGCACTGCTCCTTTGGACGAACCGGGCCGTAACGCGGGCCCAGCAGCGAACCGGGCGGAGGCCTCCCTGGCTGAAGCTCGTTTCGCTTGCGCTTGGTAGCATCTTCCTGGCGCTGGTGCTGTTCACATGGCAGGATATCAAAGCGGATCTGCCCGTTGCGAACGGTCCGGACATCAGCGGCGGGATCGTGGTGTCGCCGGAGTTCTTTTCCCTGATTGTCGGCCTGACATTTTACACCACCGGTTTTGTCGCGGAAATCATCCGCACGGGTCTTCTCTCCGTTCCCCGAGGCCAGTGGGAAGCGGGATATTCGATTGGACTCTCGCGGTGGCGCACACTCCGGCTGGTGGTCATTCCGCAAATGTTGCGCGTGATCATTCCGCCAATGACCAGCCAGTATATCAACATCGTCAAGAACAGCACGCTGGTCATCGCTATCGGCTACGCCGACTTCATGGTGGTGATGGGAACGATGATCAACAAGACGAGCCACGCGATCGAGGGGACGCTGATCATCATCGCGACCTATCTGCTGATCAACCTGTCGCTGTCAGCGCTGATGAGCCGGGTCAATCGTCTCGTACAGGTGGCGGAACGATGATCGCCAGGGCACGCATCGTAACGATGGCCGGAACGCCATCCCTCGCGCGGCGTCTGGTCGGGTCTCCCGGCAACGCTCTCATCACGCTCTTGCTCGCGGCATCAATGGTCGTGATACTGCCTCCGCTCGTTCGCTGGGCCATCACCGACGCCGCGCTTTTTCCGGCGGTGCCGGAAAGTTGCCGGGCCGTCTCCGGCGCATGCTGGAGCTTCATCGTCGCCAAGCACAGCCAGATTCTGTTCGGCATCTATCCCGATGCACAGCGGTGGCGCCCGCTTGTCGTTTGCGTCGTCCTTCTCGGCCTGCTGGTCTTTTCGGTGAGGCCTCGCGCCTGGCAACCCCGGCTGGCCATTGTGTGGTTCGCCGCCCTGGGTCTCTCGTGGTGGTTGATGGCCGGAGGCGCGGGTCTGGTTCCCGTCGGATCGGATCTCTGGGGCGGTTTGCCCGTGACCCTCATCCTCACTGTCGTCGCGATCGGCCTCGGCTTCCCGACCGGCGTTCTTCTCGCGCTTGCGCGGCGATCGACCCTGCCGGTTATAAGGCTACTGGCGACCTTGTTCATCGAGACGACGCGCGCGCTCCCCCTGTTGAGCATTCTCTTCATCGCATCGATCATGCTTCCTCTGCTGCTCCCCGAAGAAATTCTGCCGGACAAATTCTTTCGGGCGCTCATTGCGCTATACCTCTTTGCATCGGCTTATCTCGCCGAAGTGGTCAGAGGCGGCCTGCAGGCTATCCCGAGGGGGCAATATGAAGCGGGCGAAGCGCTCGGGCTCCCATATTGGCAGCTGCATCTCAAAATCATCCTGCCCCAGGCGATCGTCGTCGTGATTCCGGCGCTGACCAATACCGTTATCGTGATGATCAAAAATACGAGCCTCGTGCTGGTCGTTGGCCTGTTCGACCTGATCAGTTCGGGCAAGGCCGCCCTCGCCGATCCGGCGTGGAGTTCGCCGTCGATCGAAACCTATCTGTTCATCACGCTGATCTATTTCCTGCTCTGTTTCGGATTCAGCCGCTTTGCTGACCGGCTCGAGCGACGAACGAAAGTCCCCACAAAATGAATGAGTCCGATCAGGTTCCCGTCGTCACTCTGTCGAATGTGGAAAAGCATTTTGGGGCCTTTCAGGCTCTCCGCTCGGTGAATCTCGAGGTTGCACGCGGCGAACGGATCGTAATCTGCGGCCCGTCGGGATCTGGCAAATCAACGCTGATCCGGTGCATCAACCAGCTCGAACGGCATGAAGCCGGGGACATTTTGGTCAACGGGCGCAAGGTGGGCTCCGAACCCAAGCAGCTTGAAGCCATCCGCCGGGAAGTCGGGATGGTCTTTCAGAGCTTCAATCTTTTTCCCCATCTGACCATTCTCGAGAATTGCACATTGGCGCCGATATGGGTCAGGAAGCTTTCCAAGAGAGAGGCCGACGAAAAGGCGATGGCGCTGCTGGAGCGCGTTCGTATACCCGATCAGGCCCACAAGAAGCCGGGTCAGCTTTCCGGTGGCCAGCAGCAACGCGTTGCGATCGCACGCGCCCTGTGCATGGAACCGAGCATCATGTTGTTCGACGAGCCCACTTCCGCGCTCGATCCCGAAATGGTCAAGGAAGTTCTGGACGTGATGCTGGGCCTCGCCGAGGATGGAATGACCATGCTCGTGGTGACCCATGAAATGGGATTCGCCCGTCAGGCGGCGGATCGAATCATCTTCATGGACGAGGGCCGTATTCTGGAGTCCGCGACGCCAGAGAAATTCTTTGCCGATCCGGAGCACGAGCGTACGAGAGCCTTTCTTAGCCAGATTCTGCATTGAGGAGCGTCCAGGTCGGCTCGCTCTCCTGTATGCCGGTCCCGGAAAAGCCAATGCAGAGATGGCTCCAGGCTGTCGAGATGGAACTCGAACGGGCCAACTGACGCCGCATACCCTTGCCGCCCGCCTTCTCGGCGATGTGATCGCTCTGCTTGCAATGGTTGCGGGCGGAGCAGTCCAAAGCCGTGTTCGACAACATGCCTGCACTTGTCCGGCAGGCGATCCGCGCAATCCAGTTTGGGGCAGGAATCGGCAAATGCCGGGAAGCCGCGACCAAGGCGAGCGAACCGATGCCGGGCCGTGAACGCTTCGCTTGTCGCACGGCAAATAAAAAGATATCCGCGAGAAAGGCTACATCCGGAATCATATCGTGGCCCGGATGTCGTGACCGGCAAGCGGAAGGACCGCAAGGACTGGCCCGATCCGCGCAAACCCAAGACCGAACTCGTCAAGGAAATGCAGGCCGCCGTCGCAAGCAGCGGATCTGGAAATACGTCCTACAAGGCGGCGGTAAGCTCGAAGCGGTTCCCCGGATGCGTCAGCGTCGCAAAGGACGCGACTCTTCCCTGGCTCCAGGTTCGGCGTGTCATGACGAGCGCGGGCTCTCCCGCGCGCATATGAAGGAGCTTGCGAACACGCGGCTCAGGCATGACCGAACGTACCCGATGCTCGAAGCGTTCGATCGGCGCGACCTGCGTCAGATATTCGTTGGGCGTATGTTCCGAGAAGTCCAAATTGCAGTAGCCGGGCGCGATCGCGGCCAGAACATAGCGGTCTTCGAGCTGGAGCGGCTCGCCAGCCTCATAATGAACGATGATCGAATGAAAGACCGAGGTTCCGATCGCTACGCCCAGAAGCGGCGCCGAATCGGCATCGCTCTTGAGCGCTGCATTCTCCACCACCTCGGCGTGATATTCATGACCGCGCCCACGGATTTCGTCGGCGATATTGCGGATCTCGATCATGTGGCCGATCGGCTGTTGCTCGGCGATGAAGGATCCGACGCCCGCGTGGCGAATGATCACGCCTTCCTTCTGCAACTCGCGCAATGCGCGGTTGGCAGTCATTCGCGAGACACCGAATCGGTCGACGAGTTCGGCTTCCGAGGGAAGCCGGTCGCCGGGCTTGAGCGCACCGCTCTGTATTCCTTCGGTCACCGACTGTTTAATCACCGCATAGAGCGGCTCGGCCCCAAGGCCGGGCCTGCCATCTCGCATTGAGGCGCGCGGTTTCAGATCAAACGTCATGTTCATAGCGTGATGCTCTCCCTGCACCATAGATAGTGGCTGGCCGCGGGGCGGCAATAGGGCACAAGGTTTCCGGCCTCAGAGAAGAAAGGCCCGGCCTGCATATCTGCAAACCGGGCCGAAAGAAATGCGACGTGTTCACAGGATCATTTGAACTTGTAGCTCATGCTTACATAGTAGCGCCGATACGACAGATCATATGTCATCGTATCGGTATTACCGTCGGTATAGCTGCGAATGTACGGCGCCTTTGTATCGAACAGATTGTCGACACCGAATGCGATCCGCGCTTCGTTGTCGAATTCATAGGCCAGCTGAAGATTATTGTAGAGAATATCCTTGGTCTTGTAGCCGATGTTAGCCGGAGCGGCGTTGAAGTCCTGCGCCTTGCCCGTCCACTGGACCGAATAGGTGCCGGTGAAGCCTCCCTTGCCGAGGCTCAAGACACCATAGCCGCGCCAATGCGGAAAGCCTCCGTTGCCGCCGCCAATACGACCATCGTAGATGATCGGAGGGGCGCTTTCATAAGGCGTGATCTCATATTTATCGAGATAGGTGACATTGAGATTGAGCGAGGCATCGAGCGACCCGATCCGGCCCGCGTAAAGCGCGCCGAAGTCGATACCGCGCATATCCTCACGGCCGACATTGATCAGTTGCGACGACAAGAGCGAAACCTCGCCGGTGACCGTGCTGCGCGCGATATCCGAAGGCCCGCAGAAAGACAGGCCGAGGCCCGGCGTGTTATAGCAGAGCGCGAGCTTGGTCGAGCCCGCGAGCGACCGGATTCCGCCGCGGATCTTGATGTCATAATAGTCTGCGGTGAGCGTCAGGCCCGGCGCGAAGGTCGGCTCGTAAACGACACCGGCTGTCAGCGTCTTCGCGGTTTCGGGCTTCAGGTTCCGATTGCCACCGGTGTTGGTGAGGATCGAGTTGCCAAGCTGGACATAGCCAGCCGGGACGCCGGCTGCGCGGCAATTGGCGACGAGCACCGCATTGCTGCTGGTCGAATAATTGCTGCACGGGTCGGTGGTCGTCAGGTTACCCTGGACGACGCCGGCGAAGAGCTCCGGCACGGTCGGCGCGCGGAAGGCCGTGCCGTAGGTGCCGCGAATGCGCAGACCTGCGCCGAAGAGCCAGTCGCCGCCGAACTTGTAGTTCCAGCTTCCGCCGAACAGGTCATATTTGGAGTAGCGAACCGCGCCGTTGAGCGTCAGCTCCTCGATGAACGGAAGGTCGGCCAGAATGGGAGCCGAGACTTCCAGATAGGCCTCGCGGCTGACGAGCTTGCCGGAAATGGGATCCTGCTGGTTGGTGTTGGCAATGCCAAGCACGGTCAGCGGATCGGGATCGCGCCAGCCCTTGTCCTGCCGGTAGGTGACGCCGGCGGCGATTCCGAGCGGCCCGCCGGGCAATTCGAACAGCGAGCCATGAATATCGGCGCTCGCCGTCACCAATTCGTTGCCGCCGGTGTCCCGCGACGTGAAGAGGATATATTTGAGCACCTCGGGCGTGAGATTGGCGCCGAGATAGTCGCCGCACGGGATCGCTGCGCCGGTGGCAAAGCTGCAAACCGAAGGGTTGAGCGAATTGCGCACCCGTTCGAGGTTCGCAATATTCGTGAAGCCGTCGATGCCGGTGTTGCGGCCATAGCCGGCCGACACTTCGTAACGCCAGTCGCCGGCGATTCCGCCCTTGAACCCGGCGGTCGCCTGGATCGTATTGGTATCCTGGAAAGCGACGCGCGGGCCGGCTTCGGCAAGCCGGCGCTGGATGAGCGTGATATTCTGGCCGGTGGGATTGGTCGGGTTCGTTGCCGATATCGCAAAATTGCGGATCGTACCGGGCGTCGCAATCTGCTTCGACTCGCGGTGCGTGTACAGAAATTCGGCGAAGAAATCGATGTCGTCGCTGATTTCATAGTCGGCGAACATCGCCGTGCTGATCCGCTGGATCGGGCTCACCGCGTTGATATAGGGATTGCCGTTGAAGTTATGCTTCGACGCCACATAGGGCTCGTAGAAATTTCCGTTGCCGTTCGGATCATTGTTGAAGTTGATCTGGCTACCGTCGGGCAGCGCTGCGCGTCCGCCCGCCGTCGATGCGCTGTCCACGCAAACGAGCGCGCCGCCCACTTCGCCGAGCCCGCAGGGCGCCCGGCTCGCCATGTTGATCGGCGAGGTGTCCTGGAAGGTCGCGTAGAAGGAAATTCCACCACGATCGTTGCGGAGCCCGAGCGACAGGTCGATCGTCGTGCTGCGCCCGTCTCCGCGCTCGGTGATCCCCTGACGGGCCGCGAGCCCCAGCCCTTCGAAATTGCGCTTGGTGATGAGATTGACGACGCCTGCGACGGCATCGGTCCCGTAAATGGCCGACGCGCCATCCTTGAGCACATCGACCCGCTCGAGCGCCTGCGTCGGGATCATGTTAAGGTCGGGTGACGTGTTCGCGCCCGTGCCGCCCGAAACGAGCCGGCGGCCATTGAGAAGGGTCAGGGTGCGATTGATCCCGAGTCCGCGCAGGTTGACCTGCGAAGTCCCCCAGCCCCTGCCGGTCCAATAGGCATTGCCCTGGTTCCCGGCGAAACCGGCAGATGCGGGAAGGCGCTGAAGAATGGAGTCGAGATTAACCGCGCCGGTGTTCTCGATTTCCTCGGCGCCGACGACCGAGATCGGGTTGGCGGCGGCGACGTTCGCGCGGGGGATGCGGCTGCCGGTGACGATGATGTCTCCGCCGTCCTTCGGGGCGCTGGCGCCGTCCTCGACCGACTGCGCGAAGGCCGGTGCACTCAAGAGACTCAGCAAGGCCGTGCCTGCGAAAAGATATGTGAGATTCGACGGTTTCATAAGCGTCCCCTTTTTCGGCTGGATAGGTCTGTTTCGCTCCTGCGCACGTTCGATATTTTGTGATGACAACCGGCGTAGCGGTAGCGGCGCGCGGCTCTGTGCAGCGAATGAGTGACATGATTCGCAACTAAACGTCAATACCTGTATATACGTTTATGCATATGTGAGGACATCATCAGCGGACCGCATCGGTTTACCTATTGACAGAGTCGATCTTGTATAGACATGTAGCGTCATATCCGGGCGATGACTCGGACAAGGGGACGCACCATGACCTGCCGTGCCGACATGCCGGGCGATCTCGCCCCTGCTCTATCCAATATTCCGGGCGACGCCGTTCGCGCCCCACGGCACCGCCGGCTCCGCGCCGGCCGCACGCACCATTCTTGTAAGCTTACGACCGATTGTGAGGATTTCGACTGCAACTGAACTGAAAGGAAGACGACGATGAAGCTTGCCATTATTCTGGCCGCCGCGCTGCTGCCGGCAACCGCGTTCGCACAGGCCCATCATGGTGATCATTCGCACGACGAAAACGATAATCATGCGCAAGCAAATGCCCCTGTCCTTCCGAAGAAAACGGTCCCCGCCACATCGATTTCGCCCGAATATGTCCAGTTCGCGACGAACATCGAGATTATCCCCGACATCGAAAAGGCGGTCGCCTCGCCCTCTGCGCTCCTGACGCACGAAGGCCTGTTCGGGCCGCTTCTGTTTGCCGAGCAGAACCGCGCCTTCTTCATCGAGCTCAAGCCGGGCATGTTCCTCGCCGAGCATCCCCACCCGACAGGCAGCATTATCTATACGGTGCGCGGCAAATGGGTGCTCGCGAGCGAAGGCAAGCGCCAGGTGATGGAAGCCGGCTCGCTGTTCCGTTTCGGCGACCAGATGCCGACGGGCTGGGAAGCGCCGTTCGGCGAAGGCGCGCTGCTCCTGGTCGTCAAGGGCAAGGCGCCCAACGACGGCTATGAAACCTTCAACAAGGGCATCCTGTCGATGCAGGCGGCGGTCGACAAGGAGCGCAAGGAAGGCACCGCATTCTATTATAACGCGCTGGCGCCCAATCATCCTGCGATCGTTTTCGCGCGCAGCGTCAACCCCGACTTCGACACGGTGCTGAAGAACATCAAATATTGAACCGGGGGACCGCCCATGTACCGTAAATTCGCCCTGGCGGCAGCGCTTCTTGCGCTGCCGCTTTATCAGGCCATTCCGGCATCCGCAGGGGCGCCCGCCGCCCCTGCGAAGCAGAAGCCCGTCGCCTGGCAGCAGGTTTCGTCAGTCGATCTTGCCGAGTTCAACAAGGATATCGTGCCCGGCAAGCTGACGATGGACGTCGCCATCTACATGCCGTCCAACTTCGACCCTTCCTTCAACAAGCTGAACCTGCCGAAAATGCTCGAAGGGCTTCGGGCTGCGAAGGAAATCTACCGCCCGGCGGGCGTCCAGATCAATCTGCTCTGGGTCAAGACGGGCGCGATCGATCCGCGTTTCCTGGCACTCCAGGCAAACGAGATTCCGCGCATTCCCGACACCGAATATGTGAACTCCTACGAGGCATCGAAGCGGCATCCGACCGAACTGACGGCCCAGGCCCGCGACGCCTTCGGGTCGATCATCGAGCCGGACAAGAATAACAAACGGACGATCTACCTCGTTGCGCTCCAGGATGTGGTCATGCCCTTCCTCGATCCGTCGGACAAGCGCAACTGGACGGTCAAGATGGTGCGGACGGGCGGCCTCTCCTTCCCGACCTATTCGTACTACACGAGCCTCCCCGACCAGTTTCGGGGCGTCATCACCATCACCAACCTGTCGACGCCGAGCCGCCAGCGGCGGACGATCGCGCACGAACTCGGTCACAAGGTGATGAATGTCAGCCACGAATATAAGGAGACCAGCCCAGCCCACGAAATTTTCGCGGACGGCGGCCTGATGCTCTACGGTTCGGGCGAAGACATTCCGTCGGGCGCCGCAGGACGCTGGCACCTCGAGCGGCTGCGCATGTCGCCCTTCCTCTATGTGCTCGGCAGCGACGGAAGCAAGAAATGGAACCCCGACTATAAGGACGGCGGGCATTATTATGACCCGCTCTATGGCGACAAGGTCGTCCACTTCCCGGGCCAGTCGAGCATGGACCCCAATTGGTAAGCGGATTTGTATCCGCCGTCCGGCTTCTGCGGAGCAGTCCCCCGGAGAGCCGCAGTGACTATGCGGGCGTTCGGCCGGCCCTCTCCCCGGGGGCAGGCCGGGCGTCCGCAGGTTGCGACGTTCTGAAGCAGGTGCCTGCTCGCTGTCGTCAGTATGTCGCCCCGACGCCGGATTCCGCCTCGCCGTTCGGCGCGCGGCCCGACCATGGCTTGCCGGGCCTCACGCAAGGCCAGCGGCAGGGGGTATCGGCATGAGACCGTCCTTCTCAGCCATTCAGGAGAGCGCTGCGCGCATGAACCGGCGGCTGACGGTCCCTGGCCGCAGTCGGGGCCGGAAGATCGCGACGTTCGTTGTCAAGTCGCCGCGCGCCCGATAGGAATTGGCTGTGCTCCGGACCATCTTCTCGGCTCGTGAAAGAATTCATGCTGCGATATGCGGTGCATTGATGCTGTTCTATGCGGCAACGATGCCGGCCAAGGCGGCCGACCAACTCCAGCATTCCTCGGCGCTGATGGTCCCGCATGCGCACGATGGTCTTGGCGGTTTTTCGGTCGATGCGGTGCATGACGACCACGATCACCAATCCGCGCATCATGACGATGGGGCGGATACCGGCGAGCCGACGGACGGCGAGATGGCGGACGGACATCATCATCATGGCGATGCCGGCCCCAATATGCTCGTTTGCGAAACCCCCATGCCCTCCTCCCTCTTGCTCGCGGACGACCTTTACGGCGTTGGCAAAGAGCGATCGATCACGGGCCTCCGACCCGTCGGCCCCGAAAGACCGCCCAGACGTTTCTCGCTGATCGCCTGAGCTGGCTACCGGCGCGCGGGGTGTTTTCCACCTTTCAGCGGGGCCTTTGTCCCATGCATCCCATCCAGCGCGCACCTTGGCCGGTTGCCAACGCGCGGCCTGTCCGGGGCCGGATTCCGGGTCCGAACGCGCCCCCCGCGCGCCGCGACGCCCGAACCGTCCCCGGCCTGACTGCCATTCCCCGCACGCAGCGAGCTGTGCGGGCGTCCTTCTTTTCTTCGTTTTCAGGAGATGCTCCCTATGTTTATCCGCACGATCGCCCCACCCGGGGCGACCAGTCGAAAGCTCCTGCTCGCCGCAAGCCTCGTTCTTCTTGTCCTGCTCACGGCCGGCACCGAAGCCTGGGCGCATAATGTCGCCGAGGGCGACAAGGGCTATATCCAGGAAAGCAGCGGCATCCTCTTCTGGCCCTTCGTCTATCTCGGCGCCAAGCATATGGTCACCGGTTACGACCATCTGCTCTTCCTCTTCGGCGTCATCTTCTTCCTTTATCGGATGAAGGACATCGGCCTTTATGTGACATTGTTCGCGATCGGCCATTCGACCACGATGCTCTTCGGGGTGCTCACCGGCATCAGCGCCAACGCCTATGTCATCGACGCGATCATCGGCCTCTCGGTCGTCTACAAGGCGCTCGACAATCTCGGCGCCTATCAGCGCTGGTTCGGGTTCCAGCCGAATACCAAGGCCGCGACATTGATCTTCGGTTTCTTTCACGGCTTCGGGCTCGCGACCAAGATCATCGAGTTCGAGATCGCCAATGAGGGGCTGATCCCGAACCTTCTTGCGTTCAATCTTGGGGTCGAGATCGGGCAGCTGCTCGCGCTCGGCGCCATCCTCATCCTCATGGGATATTGGCGCCGCACGCCAAGTTTCATGCGCCACGCCTTCACCGCCAATGTGCTGCTTATGACCGCGGGCTTCGTGCTCGTCGGCTACCAGCTCGCCGGCCTCGCCATCAGCTAATCCAAAGGATAATCATCATGTTCAATTCCCAGCGTCCCCAAATCGAGGATCTGCCGACGACCGGCCAGCTCCTCCGCGCCACCGCGCTGGCGATCGCCGCCGCCGGTGCGATCCTCGTCACGGTTGTCCTCCCCAGCGAATATGCGATCGACCCGACGGGCATCGGCCGCCAGCTCGGCCTCACCGATATGGGCGAGATCAAGGCGCAGCTTGCCGAGGAGGCTGCACGCGACGCCGCCGCCGGAGCGGCCGTCCCGGCGCCCGCCGCGGTGGCGGCCACCGATACCGCTGCGCCGCCCGTGGTCGCTCCCCCGGTCGAGGAAGCCGTGAAGGAGGTCGCGGCCGAAACGACCGCACCGGCCCCTGTGGTGGCAGCGGTTGCCAAAACCGCCACACCGCCGGCAGCCCCCAGTCAGCGATCCGACACGATGAAGCTTACCCTTGCCCCCGGCGAATCCACCGAGATCAAGGCGACGATGACAAGCGGGGCGAAACTATCGTTCGACTGGTCGGTCGAGGGCGGCCACGTCAATTTCGACACCCACGCCGACGCACCTGGCATATCCTATCATGGCTATGGCAAGGGCAAGGAGTCTACCGGCGACAAGGGCGAACTCGTCGCCGCCTTCGACGGCAAGCATGGCTGGTTCTGGCGCAATCGTTCGGAGGGGCCAGTGACGATTACGCTGCGCATCAAGGGCGAATATAGCGACGTCAAACGCATGCTCTGACGCATCGTCCCCAGGACCCCATGGAGCGACCTGCCCGGACAAAAATTGTTATGTCCGGGCAGGTTCGAACTTTTCGCTTCCTTTGGCACGCCCGGGATGGCCGCGATGTACGATGATCGGCAGGCTGTCGCCGGCCGACGCGTGAGGAAGAGCGGCAATTGGGAAGCGGTCGGCGGGACAAGACTATTGGACAGGCCGTGCACCTCGATGGTCGCCCCATCGAGACGCAACGCTCAGAGCGGGGCAGATCAAAGGCGCCGGCAGCGGCGCGCCGGCTGCCCTACTTCCTCGATATTCGCCCAATCCTCGTTGAAAAGCACATTGATATTGTCGCCCACGAAGGTGAGCTGAGGGGCCGGGGCCGACATCTCGTGCGCCCGGTCGCGATAGAGAATGCGCGCGCGCGTGCCGCCATCGGAGAATTCGGCGGACAGGCGCAGGTCATCGGGACAGGCATAGATGCGCCGGACGATATCGGACTTGCGGTTGATGTCACGATAGGTCTCTTCCTCCGGCCCCTGCGAGCAGCCACCCAGCAGAAACAGGGCGAAGACCGGAACGCCGAAGACGGCCCGGCATAGCGATAATTTCCGTTCTGGCGCGAGCATCGCGAAATCCTTCTTGAATTTGCTCCGTCCGGACCGCCGGGACCGGCGGCCCGTCCCTTGTTTGCCGCCGCGGGCACAGGGGGGATGTTGCGCCCGCGGCGTGACGGGGCCCAGGGACGTCCCCGCCAAAGATTGAAGCTCAGCGCCGCGTTCGCGGACGCCTGGCTTGGGGCGGATTGACGCCGCCGCGCCGTTCCACCGACAGAAGCTGTGCGAGATTGCGGTCGCTCGCCTCGAGGAACTTCCTGAAATTTCCGAGCAAGACCTTGCTCGGCACGAGCGGCGCAAGATATCCCCGGCAGGTGAGGCTATGGATCAGGAAGGTTCCGGCCGGCTGCGGCACCAATTCATAGCGCTCATCGAACGAGATGAAGCGGCCGAACCCGAAGCGGATTGCGAGTTGCAGATGCATTTCGGCCACGAGGATGCGTGCGAGCATCGGACGCAATATCTGCTTCCCGTCACTCCCGATGAAGCTGATGTTGATCTTCGCACCCGCGCGGGCCTCGCCGCTGATGCGGACGAACGGATGCCATCGATCATAGTCGTCGAAGCGGGTCAGCGCGGTCCATATCCGCGCCGGAGGCTCTTTGAGCAGGGTTTCATTGGTGACCGAGGCCATAGTTCTTCTCCCGTCAGGGGTTAGGGCGCCGTCAACTCTCAACCTGGCGCTTGCCGTGCAGCACGTCGACGGGCGACAGGGTCACGAGGCCAATCCCGTGCATCGGCCCGACCTCTTCGGCAAAAGTGCGAAGAAGGCTTTCTTCGTCGATGATCTCGATGATCAGCGGATATTTGGGATCGGGTAGATGCAGCTCGTGATTGAGCTTGCGCGGGCCGTATCCCAGCCACCCGCGTATGACCGTCAACCCCAGAAGACCGTGCGACTTCGCATGATTGAGGATATCTTCCCAGAGCGGGATGTCGCCGCTCGGCGCCAGTTCGTCGGTGAAGATGCGTAGCTGTGCATATTGTATCTGAGTCATGATCCACCTCTTCATGTCTTGGAACAAGGGTGGGTCCGGCGGCGTCCCGCGCCGCCGGACCGGTTCATCACATTGCTGGAGCCAGCGGCACGGGGTCGTGCTGCGGGCGGCGGGTGTCGCGGCGGTACATCCAGGCCGTGATCGCCGGCAGGACGAGCAGGGTCAGCACCGTACAGGTGATGAGCCCCCCGATGACCACGGTCGCGAGCGGCCTTTGGACCTCCGCGCCGGTGCCCGTCGCGAGCGCCATCGGCACGAAGCCGAGGCTGGCGACGAGCGCGGTCATCAGCACCGGACGGACACGCTCCATCGCGCCGCCGACGATTGCCGCGTCATCGCCCATCCCGTTCTCGCGCCGCTGCCGGATCGCGCTCATCATCACGAGCCCGTTCAGCACGGCGACGCCGGAGAGGGCGATGAAGCCCACCGCGGCGGTAATCGAGAAGGGAATGCCGCGCAGCAGGAGTGCGAACACCCCGCCTGCCAGCGCCATCGGCACCGCGCTGAACACGATCGCCGCCGGCCGGAAGCCGCCGAGCGCCATGTAGAGCAGAGCGTAGATGGCGAGGAAGCAGATCGGCACCACGATCAGCAGCCTGAGGCGTGCCGATTGCAGGCTTTCGAACGTGCCGCCCCAGTCGGTGTACATGCCGGCCGGCAGCGTCAGCTCGCCGATCTTCTCCTGCGCCTCGGTCACGAACCCGCCAAGGTCGCGTCCGCGAACGTTGACCTGGACGACGACCATCCGCTTGCCATTTTCGCGGCTGATCTGGTTGAGGCCCTGCGTGTAGCTGAACCGCGCCACCTCGCGCAGCGGCACCGAACTCGCGATCTGCCCTTCCCCGGCCGGCAACATGACCGGGATCGAGCCGAGCGTTTCGAGATCGTCGCGCTGGGCGTCGGGGAGACGGACCACGACCGAGAAGCGGCGATCGCCCTCGAAGAGCAGCCCCGCCTCGCGTCCGCCGAGTGCGGCCGCGACGGTGTTCGCGACCTCCTCGACCGACAGCCCGTAACGGGCCGCTGCGAGCCGGTCGATCTTCACATCGAAGGTCGGCGCCCCCGACGTCTGCTCGGCGCTCACATCGCCTGCTCCCGGGATTTTCCGGAGGACGGACGCGATGCGGGTGGCCTCGGCGCTCATCGCGTCGAGATCGTCCCCATAGAGCTTGACCGCGACATCGGCGCGGACGCCGGCGATCAGCTCGTTGAAGCGCATCTGGATCGGCTGCTGGATTTCGGTGCGGTTACCGATGAGCGGTTTCATCCGTTCCTCGATCCGCTTCAGGATATCCTCCTTGCTCTTCACCTCGTCGGGCCATTCGCTTTCGGGCTTCGGGATCACATAGGTGTCCGAGGCATTGGGCGGCATGGGATCCGTACCGAGGTCGGCGTTGCCGTTCTTCGAGAAGACCAGCGCCACCTCGGGCAGCGTCTTCAGCGCATCCTCGATGCGAAGCTGCATCTGCGTCGACTGGTCGATCGACGCCGAGGGCACGCGGAAGTTGGTGACCGTGATGTCCTTCTCGTCGAGCTGCGGCATGAACTCCTGGCCGAGGAAGCCGAAGGCGAAGACGGCCGCGAGGAAAACCCCCGCGCCCGACGCCACGAACGGCAACGGACGTGCCACCGCCTTGTCGAGCAGCGGCGCATATTTTTCCTTGAACCAGCGGATCGGCTTGACCTCGGTCTCGCTGACCTTGCCTTTCACGACGATCGCGATCATCGCGGGGATGAAGGTGAGCGAGAGGACGAAGGCCGAAGCGAGCGCGACCATCAAGGTCACGGCCATCGGCGAGAAGGTCTTGCCCTCGACACCCTGGAAGGTAAGCAGGGGCACGAAGACGAGGAAGATGATCGCCTGACCATAAACGGTCGGACGGATCATTTCCTGGGCGGCGATTGTGGTTTCCTCCATTCGTTCGGCGCGGGTCAGCAGGCGCCCTTCATGCTCCTGACGTTCGGCAAGCCGCCGCAGGGCATTTTCGACGATGATCACCGCACCATCGACGATCAGACCGAAGTCCAAGGCGCCGAGGCTCATCAGATTGCCCGAGACCCCGAGCCGGTTCATGCCGGTCGCGGTCATCAGCATCGTGATCGGAATGACCGCGGCGGTGATGAGCGCGGCGCGGATGTTTCCGAGCAGCATGAACAGGATTGCGATGACGAGCAGCGCGCCCTCGACCAGATTCTTCTCGACCGTCGCGATCGTCGCATTGACGAGCTTCGAGCGATTATAGACCGGTTCCGCAAACACGTCGGGCGGCAGGTTCTTGTTGATCTCGGTCAGCTTGTCGGCCGCGCTGTTGGCAACGATGCGGCTGTTGCTGCCGATGAGCATCAGCACGGTCGAAATGACCGCCTCCGAGCCCATGCGGCTGCCCGAACCGGTGCGGACCGCACCGCCGATCACCACTTCCCCCACATCCTTCACGCGAACGGGCGTGCCGCCACGCGTCGCGACGACGGCTTCCTCGATTTCGGCGATCGACTTCAACCGTGCGTCGGCGCGCACGAGAAAGCTCTCGCCCGCGCGCCGGACATAGTTGGACCCCGCCGAGAGGTTCGCCCGTTCGAGGGCGTCGGCGAGTTCGGTGACCGAGAGGCCATAAGTCGCCAGCGCATTGAGGTTCGGCTGGACGAGATATTGCTTCACATAGCCGCCGTTCGAGTCGACGCCGGCGACGCCCTCGACGGTGCGCATCTGCGGCCGGATGACCCAGTCCTGGACGGTCCGAAGATAGGCCGCCTTGGCGAGATCGGTCGTCAGCCGCTCACCCTCGGGGGTGAGATAGGCTCCATCCGACTGCCAGCCGGGCTTGCCGTCGACGATCTTCACGCCCTTGCCGTCGGGATGACGGAAAGCGACCGAGTAGAAGAAGATCTCGCCAAGACCGGTGCTGAGCGGCGCCAGATTGGGCTGGACGCCGGCTGGCAGGCTGTCCTTCGCCTGCGCCAGCCGTTCGGTGACCTGCTGGCGGGCGAAGAAGATGTCGGTGTCGTCGGTGAAGACCGCCGTCACCTGGCTGAAGCCGTTGCGCGTCAGCGAACGGGTCATGGTGAGGCCCGGCACACCGGCAAGCGCGGTCTCGATCTGGAACGTGACCTGCTTTTCCATGTCGACGGGACCGAGCGTCGGGTTGAAGGTGTTGATCTGGACCTGCCGGTTAGTCACATCCGGCACGGCGTCGATCGGCAGCTTGGTGATTTGCCAGCCGCCGATCGCGACGACGAGCAGGGTCAGCGCGACGACGGCCCATCGCCACCTGACCGATAAGCTCAATATGCGGCTGATCATTCCGCCGACTCCTTCTCAAGCTCAGCCTTCAGCAGGAAGGCATTGACAGTCGCGATCGGCGTTCCGGCTTTCAGCCCCGACGCGATCGCCACCATCCCGCCGCTGCGGCTGCCGACGCGCACCGTCTGGGCGCGGAAGCCCGTCTTGGTGCGGATGAAGACGACAGTGCGATCACCGATCGTCTGCACGGCATCCTGCGGCACCATCACACCGTCGCTGACCGCGCCGCCGCTGGCGAAGATCCGCGCCTGGATAAGCTGGCCTGGAACCATCTGCGACACGCCCCCGGTGGGCGTCACCACAACCGTAGCGGCACGCGTCGTCGGATCGACGACGCCGGTTTCCGAACGAACCCGGCCTTCGATGACCATGCCGTCGGCGGTGGTCAGCTCGACCCGGTCGCCGGCGCGAACGCGCGCGGCGTCGGTCGGCGGCAGGCTCGCGGTGATCTGGAGCCGGCTGCCATCGGCGACCCGGAACAGCTCGGTTTCGGCGGCGACGAACTGGCCAAGGCTCGCCGGCGCCGCGGTGATCCGGCCCGACACCGGGCTGACCACCGACACCGACCGGCCATCGGACGCTACCCTGGTGGCGCCGGCAGCCGCCGCGGCGCGCTGCGCGTCGGCCTGCGCGACCGCGAGATTGGCCTGCGCCGTTTCATAGTCGGCGCGCGGCGACACGCCCTGCTTCATCAGCGTGCGTTCGCGTTCGAGCTGGCGCTGCGCGAGCTGGACGCGGGCTGCGGCCGCGCTGCGATCGGCGACGATCGCCGAGGCATCGCGGCTTTCGACCAGCGCGATCGTCTCGCCTGCCCGCACCGGATCGCCGATGCGCTTGAAGATGCGCGTGACCGTTCCGCCGGCGCGTGCGGTGAGCACAGCCTCGGCATCGGGGGTCGCCTCGACCGTCGCCGAAGCGGGGATAGCGGCATCGAGTTCGCCTCCCGCTGCTGCGGCGACCTTGATCTGCGAGGATTCGATCCCCTCCGGTGTGATGGCGATATTGTTGCTCGTCGCTGCGCTCTTCTCGGCAGCAGCTTCGATCGGCGCGACATCAGTCTGCGTCATGCGCGCAACGCCGAAGCCGAGCGTGGCGGCGATAGCGAGCGCGACGGCCGCGCCCGCGTAAAGGCGGTTCTTCTCAGTCATTGGATGGTTTCCCCCGTGATGGTGGTGCCCTGGAGACGGGCAAGGGCGGCGCGCGCATCGAGCCGCGCCGCTTCGGCTTCGAGAACGACGCCGCGCGCGAGGCCGAGGCCGCGCCGCGCCGCGAGCAGTTCGATCAGCGGTGATTTGCCGCTTTCATATGCGATGCGCGCGAGGCGATAACCTTCCTCGGCGGTAGCGAGCGTCTGCTGTGCCGCGGTGACGCGAACGTTCGCCGCTTCATTCAGCGTCATGGCCGCTTCGATGTTCGACGCGGCCTCGAGCCGGGCAGCCTCGACGCGGGCGTCGGCGCCGCGCAAATCGGCCCGCGCCGCAGCGATGTTGCCGCGATTGCGATCGAAGAGCGGCAGCGGCACGCTGATACCAACGAGCAGCGCATTGGCCTTGTCGCCTTCGAGACGGCGCGCGCCGACCGATACGGTGACGTCGGGTGTGGCCGCTCGTTTCGCGACCGCGACCCGGAAGACCGCAGCCTCTCGCTCCGCTTTCGCGGCGAGATAGGGTGCCGTCTGGAGCGGATCGAGCGGACCATAGCGCGGCGCCGGATCGAGACGCTTCAAGAGCGGCTCGGCGAGCGAAGTGAACTGCATTCCCTGGCCAGAGAGTGCCGAGAGCCGGGCGTAAGCCGCCACCCTCTCGGCCACCGCCGCACTCAGCGCCGCGCGGAGCGAATTCGTCTCGGTCTCGGCCTGAAGGCTACGGAGCCGGGCTTCCTTACCCGCTTCCACCAGAGCCCGCGCGACGCGAAAATCCTCTTCGGCCTCTTCGAGCTCGTCCTCCGCGAGCAGGACACGGCGATCGGCGATCTCGGCCGCACCATAGGCGCGGGCGAGGTCATAGGCATAGGCCAGCCGCCCATCGACGCCGCGCGCCTTGGCCGCCTCGACACCGGCAACGCCGGCTGCGATGCGCGCCGAGCGCTTGCCACCCAGCTCGATCGGCTGGTTGAACTGGATCGTCGTCTCGGAGCGGTTGAAGCCCTTGTAGGGGCTCTGGCCGCCGATATTCTCAGTGAGCGCGCTGACGCTCGGGTTGGGACGCACACGGGCTTGCTGAGCAAGGCCTTCGGCGCGCGCGATGTCGGCTTCGATGATTTCCTGTCGCGGCGCATCCTCGGTCTCCCGAAAAAGCTCAGCGAAAGGCGGCGCGGTTTGCGCCATCGCGGCAGCGCTGGCCATTGTGCCAGCGGCGCCGAGCAGGCTCAGCAACACGTTTCGCACGCGTCGCCGGCCGAACGGATCGGTCATGGGAAAAAACTCCTAGAATTGATGCAGAAAGGGCACGCCGAACGGCGTGCGGAGCATCAGATTCTAGGCGGTCGCAAAAGGCCTTCGGGCGCGATGCCGCGCCGGCTCATGTCCATCGGCAGCGACCAGATGATCGGAGCGAACAGGATGGGCGCGACCGGGGTGATGCCGGGATCGGCGTCGGTCATGCCGTGCATGACGGCATGGGTCGTCTTGTGGAGATCGACAGCGGGCATCGATGGTTCGCTATCGTCATGCTCGATGATATCGGTCATCACCACCTGATCGTCATGTCCGACGAGCGCGCCGTGCCAGCCGCTCATACCGACGATATTGGTGAGCGCGAGCATGGCGAGCAGCGCGCCGAACAGCACGAAGCGCAGCGACGGCCGGACAGAGCGCCCGCGCACCCAAGGCGCGTGGCGGAGCGAGGCCGCCGGGGTAAGAGTGACACCCCTCATCCCGCTTTTGTCCATTCGGGGTGCAGATCGTCGATCACATAGGCGTGCGATGTCGTGCCCGCCCCGTGTTGCGAGCGGACATGCTCATGATCGCCGCCGAGTTCCGGATGGTCGTGCGGCACGACGTCGGGGTCGCGCGACGGCCAGAGCAGGACGGCAGCAAGCGTGCCGACGAAGGCGATGGCGCTCATCGCGGCAAAAGCGGCCGTCATCGAAACGCTGGCGCCAAGCTTGCCGACTAGCGGATAGCAGATCAGCCAGCAGACATGGCTGAGCGCAAACTGCGCCGCGAACAGGGCGGGCCGGTCGTCGGCATTGGCCGAGCGCTTGAGCAGGCGGCCCGATGGCGTCAGGCTCATCGAATAGGCGACCCCGAGGATGAGCCAGCCGCCGAGCAGCAGATACCAGAAGGCTGGCCCCGCCGGTACGGAGGCGCTGATCCAGGCCATTACGCCAAGCCCGACCGAGAGCATCGTCGCTGCGCCGAGCATCACCGGCCGGTCAGGCATACGGTCGAGGATCGCCGGAAGCGCAAAAGCGGCTGCCATCGACCCGAGGCCATAGGCGGCCATGGTGAGCGCGACGTCCTGCTGCGAGAGGCCGAGCGCGCCACGCACGAGAACGACGGTGTTCACGATAACCATCGAGCTTGCAGCCGCCGCCGAAAGGGTGATGGCGAGCAGGCCACGAAGGCGCGGGGTCTTCAAATAGATGCGAATGCCGCGTGTTGTCTTGTCGTAGATGCCCGCGTCGCGCTTCGCCGATGCCTCGGGGCGCGGCAGCGTGACCGAGAGGACGAGCAGGGCCGAGGCGACGAAGCCGACAGCGGTTCCCGAGAAGAGCCAGTGGAAGTTGATCACCGTCAGAAGCGCCGCCGCGAGCAGCGGGCTGGTGATAGTCTCCATGTCATAGGCGAGGCGCGAGAGCGAGAGCGCGCGCGTATAGTCGCGCTCGTCGGGCAACACGTCGGGGATCGTCGCCTGGAAGGTCGGCGTGAAAGCCGCCGAGGCCGACTGGAGGACGAAGATCAGGCCATAGATTTGCCAGATTTCGGTCACGAACGGCAGGCAGATCGCGACGCTGGCGCGCACGAGATCGAGGGTCACGAGCAAGGCGCGGCGCGGAACGCGGTCGGCGAAGGCGCCAGCGATCGGCGCGATCCCGACATAGGCAATCATCTTGATCGCAAGTGCCGTTCCGAGGACTTCGCCCGCATTGCCGCCCGCGATGTCATAGGCCAGCAGCCCGAGCGCAATCGTCGCCAACCCGGTCCCGACCAGGGCGATGATCTGCGCAAAGAGCAGGTGCCGGTATGTACGGTTGGCGAGAACGGCGAGCATGGTTCCAATTTTCCACTATCCCCCCGGGGGGATATGCGCCTATAGGGGCGCCATGATGATTTCGTCAACCACCCTGTCGGTCGCATCCCGACTTTCCTCGCGACAGAACCGCGAGATTGCGGCTGGACATCGCCGCGCGCCGCGGGGAAACTGAACCCATGTCAGAGCCGCACGACCATTCACACGCCCATCCGCACGTCCACACCACGCACCCGGCGATCATCAAGCGCCTCAACCGCGCCGCGGGTCATTTGAGCAGCATCGTCGGGATGATCGAGGCCGGGAAGCCCTGCGCCGAGATCGCGCTCCAGCTGCGCGCGGTCGAACGCGCGGTCGCGAGCGCCAAGCGCACGCTGATCGAGGATCATGTCGAACATTGCATCGGCAGCGAGATCTCCGCCGGAGCCGAAGCGATGGCCGAGTTTCGCGCCATCTCGAAATATTTATAGTTCGAGGATAGACGGCTCGCCATGGTCTCCTCGTCGTCCGCATCGCGACGCTTCGGCTTGCACCGGCTGCTGCTGGGCCTGACGGCCTTCGCGCTGCTGCTTTCGGCGACTTTGAACATCGTGCGCCATAACCCGGCGACCCTGATGGCGGCGGAAGCCGAGCGACACCTCGTCCTCGAGACCGAGCATGGCCCCGGCGGCCATTCGCACGACAGCGACGAGGATAGCGAGCGGACCGCGGGCCATATGCACGGGCATAATCCCGGCGATCATAATCATGACCCGCCGCTCGAACTTGCGACCTTCAAGCTCGCCGCAGACCATCCGCGCGCGCTCTGGAGCGCCGCGGGTCATGCGGCAATGGACGGCCGCCGCGGCGGCCGCCTCGACCGCCCACCCGACCTCCTGTCCGACGCGTGACCTTATGCCGCCCTCTTAGGCGGCCGTTTCACCTAGACAGGATATTTTATGATTCAGGCTTTCACCGAGCCGTCGCGCGGGACACCCGCGCGCGGACGGCTCTCGCTATTATTCACATTGCTCGCGCTCAGCCTCTTCGCCGCCACCGGCGAGGCGATGGCGCATGCCGTTGCCGAGGGCGATAAGGGCTATATCCAGGAGATCAGCGGGGTGAACATCCTCGCGTTTCTCTATCTCGGCGCCAAGCATATGGTGACGGGATACGACCATATCCTCTTCCTCTTCGGCATCATCTTCTTCCTCTACCGGATGAAGCATATCGCGCTCTACGTCAGCCTGTTCGCGATCGGCCACTCGACGACGATGCTGCTCGGGGTCTTCTTCGACTTCGGGATCAACAGCTATATCATCGACGCGATCATCGGCTTCTCGATCGTCTATAAGGCGCTCGACAATATGGGCGCCTACCAGCGCTGGTTCGGCTTCCAGCCGAACACCAAGGCCGCGACGTTGATCTTCGGCTTCTGCCATGGCTTCGGTCTCGCGACGAAGATCATCGAATATGACATCTCGCCCGACGGGCTGCTGCCGAACCTCCTCGCCTTCAACGTGGGCGTCGAAATCGGCCAGTTGCTGGCGCTTGGCGCCATCCTGATCGTGATGGGCTTCTGGCGCCGTTCGGCGAGCTTCTGGAAGCACGCCTACACCGCGAACGTCGTGATGATGACCGCGGGCTTCGGTCTCATGGGCTACCAGATCGCTGGCTACGCCGTCTCCTGATTGAAGGATAATCTCCATGTATAATGCCAATATTCCGTCCAAGTCGGAACTTCCCTCGACGGCGCAGCTCATCCGCTCGACCGTCATCGCCATCGTCACCGCGGGCGCGCTGCTCGTCACCGTCGTGCTCCCCGCCGAATATGCCATCGACCCCACCGGTATCGGCAAAATGCTCGGCTTTACCGAGCAGGGCGAAATCAAGGTCCAGCTCGCCGCCGAAGCCGATGCGGATCGCTCGGCGGACCGGTCGGCCGCCATCGAGGCGGCCGCATCGGGTGCCACGCTCCCCGAGCCCGCTGCCGAAGCCGAGGTCGCCGAGGCAGGCGCAGCTCCGGACGCAGCCGGGACATCAGGGGTTCCGGGCGCGGCCACCGGCCGCGAGGACGAGACGCGCATCACGCTGAAGCCCGGCGAAGGCGCCGAGGTGAAGCTCGTCATGAAGAAAGGCCAGAAGACCGACTTCGTGTGGACAGTCGTCGGCGGCGCCGTGAACTCCGACCTCCACGGCGACGGCGGCGGCAATTCGATCAGCTATGAGAAGAAGCGCGGCCTCTCCAAGGACCAGGGAACGGTCACGGCCGCCTTCGACGGCAACCATGGCTGGTTCTGGCGCAACCGCGGCGATGCCGATGTCGTCGTGATCCTCAAGGTTCGCGGCGCACACAGCGACATCAAGCGCGTCGCCTGACGCCTCGACGCTCAAAGGAAAGGGCCGGAACCGCACAGCGGCTCCGGCCCTTTCTTGTTCAGTCCCACAGCCATGCGCGGGTGGAGCTCAGCGATCCCGCCATTGCCGCGAACGCCGCGCGCCTTGAGGCCGCGGACTCCGCCATATTGCAGGCCGACGTCCGACCGCGCGATGTCGTCGGGGTCGACTTCGAGGATTTTGCGGGCACCGGTCCCTATTCTCCGCTCAATCGCTCGCAAACCACCAGCTGGTACGAGCGAACCTGGGAGCGCGGCGGCAAGCGCGAGGCGCGCATCGGCGCCGCGCGCGCCGACGTGGCGGTCGTTGGCGCGCAGAACCGTGTTCGACTGCTCGACCGGCTCGCGCGCGTGCAGGCGGCGTGGGTCGACGCACTCGCCGCCGAAGCGGCGATTCCCGTCGCAGAAGCCCGGCTCGCCGACCTGAAACGCGTCGAACTTGACGTCGTGAAGCGTGTTGCCAACGCGTTTCCGTCGAGAGGCCTCTTGAACCCAAGCCCGCACATTGATGGACGATCGCCCGATGACAGAACAAGATGTTAGCCATCCTGTTCCCTTTTGTTCGTTCGGCAGCGATCTCATCTGAAATCAAACGACAGCTTTGAAGATTCACGCGTTATCGAAGACGAGGTCGACAAGACCTACATGGCTTCGCCTCCAGGATTGTCAGAGGAAGCGCAGCAGTGACTCGCTCTTCTGGCAAGCGATGAAATCATAAGCATCTAGTTTTCAGCCGCGTCGGAAACATGGCTTTCAGAAACGCCAACTGTCGCGATCGGAAGATTAGGAAACAGCTTGTCGAGAAAGGCAAGCGTGTCAATAAGCCGCGACCGCAGGGCTGAGACCTCAAGGCCGATCAGCGCGTCGCGGCGGCCAGACGCGATCAGCAGTCGCCTCAACACCTCATCGGAATGCCTGATCAGCCCCAATAGATGTATGGCCCGCGGCGCATGCGTGCCGGCGAGCCAGTGCTTGACGCTTCGTTCGCTAGCGCCAGTCCAGCGCATAGCGGTTTTTACGGCTTGGTGCGTTGACCCGAGACCTTCGGTCAGCGCCTCAGACATGATCGCTGCGAACGCCAATTCGTCCTTATCCTGGTGCAGGTTCCTGCCCGTTTTCGGCAACATGTTGCTGCTCCTTCAAGCCTATACTTGTTGATGCTCCTCGACATCGACTCGAAGAAATACGCGCTGCGACGGGTCGAGGTTGGTTCAATTCCGACGCCCCGATACGGAGCTGACGACAATGCCGAGCTGGCACGATCATCCTGATCCAGACCGAGGCAAGTCCCCGATCATACGCGCTGCGGAATATGTCCGCATGTCTACGGACCATCAGAAATATTCGACCGAAAACCAGGCCGACGCGATCCGCCACTATGCCGCAGCCCGCGGCATCGAGGTCGTTAAGACCTATGCCGACGAAGGAAAGAGCGGCCTCAAAATCCATGGTCGCGATGCGCTCAAGCGGCTCATCGAGGACGTCCAGGCTGGAGCCAGTGATTTCACCATGGTGCTGGTCTATGACGTCAGTCGCTGGGGGCGGTTCCAGGACGCCGACGAGAGCGCCTATTATGAATATATTTGCCGACGCGCCGGGATCAGCGTCGAATATTGTGCCGAGCAGTTCGACAATGATGGCAGTCCCATCGCCACGATCGTCAAGGGCGTCAAACGCGCGATGGCGGGTGAATATAGTCGCGAGTTGTCAGCAAAGGTTTTTGCAGGCCAGGGCCGCCTCATCGAGAAGGGATTTCGCCAGGGCGGGCCGGCCGGCTTTGGCTTACGCCGAGCCCTCGTCGACGAACATGGCACCGAAAAAGGCCTGCTCAAACGCGGCGAGCAGAAGAGCATTCAGACCGATCGCGTCATCCTGACGCCGGGTCCAGGCGAAGAGATTTCCATCGTTCGCGAAATATATCAGGCATTCGTTCACGACGGCCGCGCCGAGCATCAGATTGCCGATGACCTGAACGCTCGCGGAATCAAGACCGACCTTGGTCGTCCCTGGACCCGGGGGACCATTCATCAACTTCTGATCAACGAAAAATATGTGGGCGACAATGTCTGGAACCGGCAGTCGTTCAAGCTCAAACAGAAGCGCGTCCGGAACGATCCCGAGACCTGGATCCGCGCGCCCGGCGTGTTCCGCGCCATTGTCGAGCGAGATATCTTCGAGGCCGCGCGCACGATTATCAACGCGCGTTCGTTCCGCTTGTCCGACGCGCAAATGCTCGCAGAGCTTCGCAGCCTGTATGAAAACCGCGGACTTCTTTCGGGGTTGATCATCGACGAAAGCGATGCGCTGCCCTCGAGCAGCGCCTACAGCTCGCGTTTCGGAAGCCTGCTGCGCGCTTACAGCCTGGTCGGGTTCAGGCCCGACCGGGACTATCGCTACATCGAGATCAACCGGTCCCTGCGCCGGCTCCATCCCGATGTTCTGCGAGAGGTCCTCGATGGGCTGCGCTCCCTGGGGAGCGATGTCGGCGAAGGCGCCGCGACCGACCACGTCACGGTCAACGGCGAATTCAGCCTTTCCGTGGTGATCGTGCGCTGCGACCCGACACCCACCGGGCTGCTGCGCTGGAAGCTGCGCTTCGATACATCCTTGGCGCCCGACATCACGGTCGTGGTGCGAATGGACCAGTCCAACAAGGTCCCGCTGGACTATTATCTGTTTCCGCACCTTGACCTTGCCGCCGGGCGTTTGCGGCTCGCGGAAGACAATGGCCTCGGCCTCGACGCTTACCGGTTCGAGAGTCTCGACTATTTCTACGAGATCGCGGCGCCGGTCCGATTTGCGATGGCCGCCTGATGAACGCCGTGACGCCTCAGCATATCGAGATGGTGCCCATTTCGCGGATCACCGTCCTCAATCCAAGGGCGCGCAACAAGCGTCAGCACCGCGAGATCGCGAACAATATCGAGGCCATCGGGCTCAAACGACCGATCACCGTCAGCCGCCGCGAGGGTCCCGGCGGTCCGCGCTACGACCTCGTTTGCGGCGAGGGGCGGCTCGAGGCTTTCCAGATGCTTGGACAGAGCGACATTCCCGCCGTCGTGATCGAGGCGTCCGAAAGCGAATGTCTCGTGATGAGCCTCGTGGAAAATATCGCGCGGCGCATCCATCGCCCGATCGACATCATGAAGGAGATCGGGGCGCTCCACGCGCGCGGGCACAGCGACCAGGAGATCAGCCGGAAGATCGGTGTCAGCGTATCGTGGGTCGGTCTCGTCCTGACACTGCTCGAGCGCGGCGAAGAACGGCTGCTCGCCGCGGTCGAGACCGGGCTCCTGCCGGTGAGCCTCGCGGTCGAGATTTCGCGCGCCGAAAGCGACGAAGCGCAAAACCTGCTGCTCGATGCCTATGAGTCGGGCAAATTGCGCGGAAAGAAGCTCGCGGCCGCGCGCCGGCTCCTCGATATGCGCCTCAGAAGCGGACATAAGGGCATGCACCCGGGGCGCCTCGGGCGACGAGGCAGCAGCCGCAAACTGACGGCAGCGGATCTCATGGATATTTACCAGCGCGAAGCGGAAAAGCAGCGCCTCCTCGTGAAAAAGTCCGATTTCGCGCAGACCCGGCTCCTGTTCGTCGTCGAGGCGATCAAAGACCTGCTCGCCGACGAAGGATTTACGACGCTGCTTCGCGCCGAAGGGCTTGAGCAGATTCCGCGCGCGCTCGAACTGCGGATGACCGGCCATGTCCTCGACTGACTGGCCTCAAGCCCCCGAACCAGGAGCGGAAGGCCAGGTGCGCGCCGCCTTCGAGCGCGACTATGTCACCGTGGACATCGCATCGATCATCCCCCTGAAGACGCTCCGCGACGGCGTCCACGAGAGCAAGAAATATGCCCAGATCGTGAGCTCGATCAAGGCCATCGGCCTCGTCGAGGCGCCCGTGGTGATCGCGGCTCCGGGAGATTGCGGCCGATATTATCTGCTCGACGGCCATTTGAGGATCGAGGTCCTCAAGCAGCTTTCGATCGCATCGGTCGAATGCCTCGTCGCCACGGACGAGGATACCTACAGCTATAACAAGCGCATCAACCGCCTGCCTCCCGTCCAGGAACATCGGATGATCGTCCGGGCGATCGAGCGCGGCGTCGCCCCGGCCCAGATTGCCGATGCGCTCGGCCTCGAAATCCAGACCGTCAAACGGCGCTCGCGGCTCCTCGACGGTATCAGCCCCGACGCCGCCGAGATGCTGAAAGAGACGAACTGCCCGATGGCCGTTTTCGACACGCTGCGCCGCATGTCGTCGCTGCGCCAAGTCGAGGCCGCCGACCTCATGATCGGACAGAATGTTTTCACCGCGGCCTTTGCCAAGGCGCTCCTCGCCGCCACGCCCCACGACCAGCTCGCAAAACCACCGAAGAGCAGGAACGGCAAGGCGAACGCGAGTCCGAACAGCCAGCAGCTCGCGCGCATGGAACGCGAACTGGCTGTGCTGCAAACGCGAATAAAGTCGGTCGAGGACAGCTATGGCATCGACAATCTGCACCTGACCCTCGCGCGCGGCTATGTCGCGAAGCTCCTCGGAAACGCAGGCGTTGTACGCTGGCTCTCGCACAATCGGCAGGAGTATCTCGCGGAATTTCAGCGCATCGCCGAGATCGACACGCTCGCTGCGGGGACCGAGCTGGTCCTGCCGTAAACGATGGGGACCCGGACCCGAAAGCGCGGGGACCGCGGGAGACGCCGCACGCTGGGGCGGATCAAGCGCGGAGGTGGGAATGGCGGCGAACCCGCAGTGAGCCCACCGAGGCCGGGCGCCATATCCCGGCCGAAGGGGCATTGGCGTGTCGACAGCAGCGGCACGCCAATGCCGCCCCTCGCCGACCAACCGTTCGGAAACGTCCTTCCTGGCATTCGGCAACGACGTCTCAATCGAAGAGGCCGACGAAATGGAAGGCCGAGGAAAGGGAAGGCAGTTTTCGGGACGATTACCAACGGGATCGTGCAATATTGAATGACACGCCCCGTACGAGCAACCTCAGCTTCCCCCGGATGATCCGCCGGGAAATCCCATGTCTGTTGTTGGGTGCGCTGATTGAAAGTTCGAGCGGCGAAAGTGAGGCACTATGACGACCGGTGAATTTTCGCACGATGCTCAACAACCGGGGCTGCGCTCGTTCGTCATTTACGACGAACTCCCTCCCGGTTGCATTGCCTTTGAAGACATTGAGGGCGAGAGCTTTCCGCACATCCGGAAAGGCGAACTCGCGGTCGTAGATACGCGCGACCGCGAACTGGATGAAGGGGAGATGTATCTCATCCAATGGCAGACCAGCTCGCGCGCAACGCTTGCGGGACTCACCAAGAGGTGGGTGAATATCTGCAATCCGGATCGCTCGACCACGCCCAGAGAACTCTGGTTCGTTGGATCCATCGCAGGCCAGCAGCTCATCACGCTGGAAGGCAAGCCATGCGGCGACCGAATTCGGTTTATGGATGGCCCCTATGAAGACGAATATGTGCGGAATATCCTCATCGGCAGAGTCGTCGGCATCTATGCGCCGGGCTCCCGAACCGCCGCCCCTCCTTGGGGCTAACAAACTCGTTCAGGACGAGAGCTGAGCGCGTGAAAATCCATAGCGCAGACTGATCAACGCCCCTTTGCGACGGCTACGTCTCGCGACCCATCGGCCGATAACAGCAGGCCGGCTTTGAGCCAGGTCACACAAAGGCAGATGTCCCGACTTGGCCCGCCGCGCTCATGTGTCCACAGGGATATGAGTGCGAGTGTCGAGGTGGAGATCGAGAATCCTGCCCTGCAAATCACGCTTTGGGCATTCGCAAGCGCCCGCCCCTGTCGCGTCGCGTCTGCAGCCGAGATTAGGCGGGGAACGTCATTTTTCCGCTACGGAATCCTTAAATACGCAATAGATAACAATGCTGTAAATCTATGCTGCGCCAGCCGCGAGAAAAAATGGTTTCGACCAACTTAACTACAGCCTAAGTGACTTGAGGGACCACCGTATAGGAACGGGAGACTGTTTGTGGGGGTCGGACGATATGCCTAGAGAATATGAAGACCGGGACCAACCCGGCAGTGGACTGCAACGACTCAACGCCGGTGAACGCGCGTGCCTCAAGCTGGTCGGCGAAGGCAAATCCTCCAAACAGATCGGACGCGCGCTCGATCTCTCGCCTCATACAATCGACGACCGAGTGCGCTCCGCTTGCGAAAAGCTGGGAGCAAGTAATCGCGCCGAGGCGGCCAAAATCTATTGGTCCGAAGTTTCAACAGATAATACAGCATCTTATGGTGAGACCTCAAAATTGAGGTATGAAAATTCGGGGATTCCGGACGCTGCGAATTCACGCAACAAGAAGCCGTCGACGGGGGAAAGCGACGGCTCCGACGAATATGACCGCGAACGACTTCGCAGGCTGGTTTCTCTTGCAGATTCCCGCCGGGGGAAGATGCGGTCGAAGGATAGCCATCCGATCGCTACATTCTTTTGGGGCACCAACAAGCTTCACGCGGGACGGCGCATTCTCGTCATTCTTGCCATCGCATTCGGCTTTGTCGTGGCGCTCGGCACGGTAGTCAACGGTTTGAGCCTTCTTTCCGATATGCTTGACGCCCCGGAGGGGGCCGTCTCCGAGCGGGACGGTCGAGGGAGTAAAAATATGCTCAAGGAACGTCTCGCTGCGGCGAACAAGGTCGCAACCGAACTCTCCGAAGCCGAAGCTGCGGTCGATCTTGCGATCGCCAGGATCGGCGCTTTGGTCAATTCGCTGCCCAACGCCCAGGCGGCCGTCAAACTCTCGCCGGTGGTCGGCGACACTGCTTATGACCATATCCAAGGCACGGTGGCGTCGCTTTTCGCCGCCAGGTCCAAGCTGGTCGCCTTTCATCATGAAATGGACGGCATCAAGAATCATCTCGGGCTTCGCAATTTCCGGGTCAGGGCCGCGGGCGACGCCGTGAAGATTCTCGAGCCGCAAGGGCGCAACGACGACGCCGTCGCCGCCTCCGACGCGCAGGCGGCCTGACCCGACATATCCCCAGGTCGTGCGACATTATAAGAAGGACGATCGTCCATGATCTGGGGCTATATCTTCATAGCGCTGATTTTCGCCGCCACCGGTTATGTTCTCTACGCAGGCGACCGGGACGCCCGGCTTGCCATACTCACGCTGGTCGGCGCTTCAGCGCTCACTGTCCTGACGGTCTATATCTCGGGCCAATATTATGAGACGGCGAACGGTCTGGTCGCTTTGGTGGACTTCCTCCTCTTCGGAGCGTTTTTGTGGCTGGCGCTGGCCAGTCGCCGCTACTGGACACTTTGCCTTCCCGCTCTTCAACTGATTGTCTGCCTCACTCATATTGCCAAATTCCTCGCGCCGGACATCCTCCCGCGCGCCTATGTGGCCGGTCAGGGCCATTGGTCCTATTACCAGATCATCCTGATCGTGATGGCAGCCCATATGCACAGGACGCGCCGAAGACTCCTTCGGGAATGGATGCGCAGCCGCAGACCGTCAAAGGACGGAATTCACAATGTTTGACCCTGATAGAGAGAAGCCGTCGGCGGACTATTTGTTGCGCGCAATGGCGATCATGAAGAGTATGGATGCGGGCGCGAACCTCATTTCGGAGATATCCCATGCGACGGCGCTGCCGGTGACCACCGTCATCCGGACCGCGGCCATCCTGGCCGATGACCGCATCATCAAAGCGACCCTTGTCGGAAGCGATGTAGAGCTGTCGTTTATCCGCCGCGGACCGCTGCCCCAACCTGGGACCTAAATCCGGTTTCCCCGCCCGCTTGCATCTGTTAAGCGGCTGCGCCTCTTCCGCGAAGGAGGGCGAGGCAGCGAGGGGAAACCATGGCTGACAGCGAGCAAGACAAGATTGCCATCCGTGCCGTCAGGGACCAGTTGCGGGTCGCGCTCGCCGAACTCGACCGGCTGGAAATCCGGATGGCGGGCAATGAGGTCAATGCCGCGATCGAGGTCCTGAACGACCGTCTCGGCGAACACACCGATCCGGCCGACATCGAGCGGCTGCAGCACCGCCACTTTTCCAACTAGTCTTCGATATCGTCGAAATATTCGTCCATCTTTGCGCGCGCCGTATCGCTCATGGCGAGAAATATCCTCCGGCCGTCATGCGGATCCTGCGATCGCACGAGATGGCCTTCCTCCTCCAGCGTCTTTATCCAGCGCAGCGCCGTGGTCGCCGGAACCGCCGCGGCAATGCACAGGCTCGAGACCGAAACCTTCTGCCTTTCATAATGTGCCGCATAGAGGTCGAGGAGCATATCCCAGCCGGGATCGGCGAGGAGGTAGGAAGGAAACTGCCGCTCGCGCTTGCGGCGATCCCGGATGATCTGCCGGACCATTCGCGCACGCGCGCGGTCGAACGACACCGGCCCCGGTTGCGGCATGGCAACAGGCGGCACATGAGACCATCGTTCCACGACGGAATTTATGCCGCCATGCGCGACGCCATCTCGCGCCGCCATTTGCGACACGAGGCTGGTCAGCCGGGCCACTTCGGCCTCGATCATCTGAAGCTTGTCTTGTGCGCCCGAGTCCCCCGAAGCTCCGCCCATGATTGCATGCATTAGTCTACCCCCCGTGCTTGCAACGACGGCATCAACATGCCCCAGTTTGAATGTGGTTACTGCTTATTAATCGTCCGAACCGGACCGCGATCGCAGCCAAACTGGCAGTAATTGACTTCCGCCCATCGCACCATCGCGACCAAAAGCGAGGACATGATAGCATGCCGTCTCGGACACCGGATTAGAAGGGACGTCCAAAAAGGCGGTCAGAATGACACCATAGCGGTGACATTCGAAGGCCGTCCGCGCTCCTCTATGCTCATTACCTGCAGCGTTTCGGCATCGAGGAACGGGGAGCAAGGCTCGCGATTTCGTCTCGCGAGAGCCAGCCTTCGACATCGGCTTGCCGCCTCGCGAGATCGAGCGGCGGTAGCGCCTCGGCAAACCGCGACACGCCCGATCCGTCGAAGCTGTCGGCGCCGGCTGCCGCGCAAAGACGGATACGCCGCGCGCTGTTGACCCGGCCGACGTGACATGTTGCGCCGCGCGCGTGTGCGAACCGTGCCCACCCCGCCATCGTCGCCAGCTTCCATTCGGTATTGCCGCCGACGAAGATTCCGACGCGCGGCCCCACCAGGTCGCGGACATGCCCTGGCACGATGCCGTTCTGGACGGCAACCATGAAGCGCGCCTCGGCAAGGGAACGACGATTGCAGAGCCGGGCGAGCCAGGTTCGCGAGAATTTCAGCGATGCCATGCCGCCCATGACGATGTCGGGCACGACGATCCAATCCGCGTCGGCGCCGAGCCGGGCAATAGCGCGCTCGAACGCGGCTTCGTCGAACGGCTCGCCGCGCTGGAACGAGGTCCACGCGCCGTTGTCGAGAGCGTAGCGGAAACCTTCCGTCCGTAGCGCACCACGCGCCGATACCATCAGCCTCCACCCGGCGCGGCGCGGCGCATCGAGGTTGCGGCGCGTACCGGTACGCGAAGCATAAGCTATCATCATCCCCCCTTTCCGCTCCGTTCGCGGCGCAACCGCTGGAACGCGCGGTCATTGTCGAGAAAGGCCGCCAGTATCGCCGGGATCAGGTCGGCGACGGATTCTTCGCGGCCATATTGCTCGCGATAGAAGGCGGCATATTCGGCGATGCACGCGTTAAGGTCGGGCATGAGGTGGATTATGAGCTTGACCGGCGTTCGATCGGGCAATTGCCTGAGGCTGATACCGGTCATCGTCGATCCCCCCGCGCCTGCCAGGGCCGCAATATGATATCGCTGTGAACGACGACGCGAAGCGGCCAGCCGGGACGCACGCGCAAGGTCGGCGGAATCTCGAGATTGCGCGCGACAAGCTGGTCGCCGGCGCGCGCGCCGCCCTGCTGCGCGGATTCGCGAACCGCGCGGACGAGATCGCTTTCGCTGCTGCCAAAACTCAGCTCGCTGCCGACGCCGAGCAGCGTCGACAGCGCGACGCCCTTCAGGAGCTGCCAGCCATGCCGGTCGACGCGGTCCGCGAGACCGGCATAGCCCCCGGCATCGGTCGCGGGCACATTGTCGATGCGGATCGACGATCCGTCGGGGAGAATGATCCGCTGCCACAAGACAAGCGCGCGGCTTTGCCCGAACGCGATATCGCTGTCGTAGCGGCCGATCAGCCGCGACCCTTGCGGGATCAGCAGCGACTGCCCCGTGACGCTGTCGTAGACATTTTCGGTGACCTGCGCAGTGACCAGCCCCGGCAGGTCGGAGTTAAGGCCGGTGACCAGACTCGCGGCGATGATGCTGCCCGCCTGCAAGGTCCAGGGCGAAGCGGGCGTGGTCAACCTGTGCGGATTGGTGTCGGCGCCGTCATTGGCGCCCCCGATCGGTGCCGCCCTGGCTATCTGTCCGTCGGCGCCGGGCGCCGTCCCCGCCGGTGGCGGCGGCAGCCCCTCAGGGGTAGCCGCCGCCACCGAAGCCGTCGCGGTCGGCGACCTCCCCGCCTCGCCGCCTGCTCGCATCATGACGCCTGATTCCCGCGCCGCGCGCGCTTCGGCAACAAGGCGCTGGCGCTCGGTTTCGGCTTCCTGCGCCGCGCGCCGCGCCGCCTCGTCGGCCGGCTCGCCTAGCGCCATTCCCGTCCGGCGCTGATGATCGAGGATCGGTCTTCCAAGGTCGCCGGGGAGCGGCGGCCCGAGCAGCGGAACATCGCCATAGCTCGCCGGAGCACCCGCCAGCGCGTCGGGCGGCGCCTTCGCGTTCAGCACCTTGTCGTCGCTCGCCGCGACGAGCGCGAGCGACGCGGGTTTGAGTGCCAGCCACGCGGCCCCGGCGATCGCGACCGATCCGGCGGCGGCGACGCCGACGATCGCGCCGCGGCGGAAGCGGGTCACGCGCCCCGGCGCGCCGCGCAGCACCAGCGTCTCGGGGTCGACCTTGGCGGGCGGTGCGCCGGCAGGCGGATGCAGAGGCTCGGTCATTGGCCCTTCCTCCGCTTGGGCCGGACGCTCGCTATCCGCACGACCTGCTGCTTCTTGCCGCCGAGGCGCAGTTCGGCAGCGCCGAACAGCCGGTCGACGACATAATAGCGCCCCGCGACGCGGTAGTTGACGAGTTGGGCTTCGCCCTCGTCGCCGATCACGAACAAGGGCGGCGCCTCGCCCACCGCAATCGACGGCGCGAACTCGATGAAGGTCTGCCGTCCGTCATCGAAAGCGCGCAAGGGCCGCCATGCCGGCTTGTCGCCCGTAATCGCGTAATCGAAATTGAGATGTTCGACCGCGAGCCCCGACGCAATCGGGCGCGCCGCCATGGCAGCGGCCTCCCGGCGCTGCAGCGCAATCAACTCGTCGTGCGGATAGCGCCATTGGAGCGCCGCCATCGCGCCGCTGGCGCGGCTTTCGAGTTCGAGACGATAGACGCGGCGGTCGGTCGTGATGATCAGGTTGGTGCGAAGCCCGGCGGAATAGGGTTTCACCAATATATGCGTGCGCTTTTCCTCGCCGCTCCCGCTCGTCGTGTCGCCGACGGTCCAGCGCAGCGTGTCGCCGGCGGCGACCGACGTCAGCGCCTCGCCGGGCTGCAACGCGATATCGGTGACGCGCCCGGGCGCGGCATAGAGCCGGTAAAGCGCGCCCTCGGCATAGGGATAGACCTGCACCGCATCGACATAGCCCGCGCGCGACGGCTCGCGCAGCGCGGCCTTGTTCGCGGCCGCCACGGCCCCGGGGGGCTGGGCCGAAGCAGGAAGGACAAGCGACAGCACGCTCGCCGACAGGAGAAGGATGCGGATCATGGCTGGCTCCTTTCGAGCGGATCGAGGAGGGTAGACGGAATGCGACCGGCATCGGCCGGCGGGCCGGGCGGCAGGATTTCGCCCGGCGCCGGCATCGCCTGCGCGGGGCCCACGCGATCCGCGGGGGTTTCGAGCTCGCGGCTCCAGTCGATCGCATCGACATAAAGACCGAGCGGGTTCTTCCGCAGCACATCGGCCGACCGCGGTGGCTGCAGCTTGACGGTCAGCATCGCGGTCCAGCGCGACGTTCCGGCAAGGCTACCGCGCTCATAGGCCTGCTCGGTCCATTTGACCTGGAAACTGCGCTCCGACGCGCGCACGACGCTCGTCACCTGCACCGACACGGTGCGGCGGCCGACCTCGGCGAACGGATCGGCGCTCCGTGCATATTCGCCGAGAAAGAGCGCGGCGCGCGGCGTCGCGAAATCATAGGCCGCGAGCCAGTTCTCGCGCATCAGCACCGGGTCGAGCGAACGCGCGCGGACGTGCGTGATGAACCTGCCAAGGTGCCAGGCGATCTGCGGATCGGTCGGGCGATACGCCTCTGTCGCAGGGGCGACGCTGCGCGCTTCGCCCAGGCGGTCGACCTCGACCACATAGGGAGTGACGCGGCTCTGCACCGACTGCCAGACGAGCCCGCTCGCAAGCCCCGCCGAGAGCAACAGCCCGCCGAGCGCCATGATCCGCCAGTTTCGCGCCTGGACGCGCGCCGAGCCGATCCGCTCGTCCCAGACCTGCGCCGCGCGCTGATAGGGGGTCACCGGCTCGGGCGTGTGCCCGTAGCGCTCGACCGATCGTTTGAACCGCATGACCTCAATCCTCCTTTTCGCTGATTTCGGGGTTGGCGCCGCTGCCGCCGCGATCGCCGCTCGAGAGGGTGTGGATCGCAGCCTGGCGCGCCGAACGGCGCCGCTGGTCGGCTTTCATCGCGCTTGCCCAGGCAGGCGTCTCGGCTGCGGGTCCGGCTTGCGTCGCACTCGCCTGCCCGCCAGCCGTCCGGCTCGTCCCGGCATTCCATGCCGCGTCGCGGCCACGCGCCGCCGCCGCGCCAAGCCCGGTGCGCGCGGCGGCGCCGCGCATCGCCGCGCCCGCCGCGCCGCCGGCGGCGGTGCCGAGACCCGCGAGCCCGGCGCCCACCGATTTCGAACCGCGCACCTCCTGCCCCAAGGACCAGGCGGTGCTTGTGGCGCTGCCCATCGCGGTTCCCGCGCGCACCGCGCCGAGCGCCGCGCCGCCGCCCGCCCGCGCCGCCGCCATGCCGGCGCCGCCCGCGACGACCATCGTGCCCGCCGCCGCGGCCACCGTGCCGACCGCCGCGCCCGCGCCGAGCTGCGGCGCGCCGGCGACGAGCCCCGATGCGATGCCGGGGCCGAAAATGCCGAGACCGAGCAGCGCCAGCGCCGCGAGCGCGAGCGCCATCGCCTGCTCGACGTCGAGGTCGGACCCCGCCGCCCCGCCGAGCATCTCGGAGAAGAGTCCCGAGCCGATACCGACGATGACGCCGAGCACCATCACCTTGACGCCCGAGGTGACGATGCTGCCGAGCACCCGCTCGGCGAGGAAGGCAGTGCGGCCCCAGAGCGCGAAAGGCACGAGGGTAAAGCCCGCGAGGCTCACGAGCTTGAACTCGATGATCGTGATGAAGAGCTGCACCGCGAGGATGAAGAAGGCGAGAATGATAATCACCCAGGCGATCAGCAGCACGGCGATCTGGAGGAAATTGGTGAAGAAGCCGATCGGCCCGACGAGATTTTCGATCTGCTCGATCAGCGGGTGCGCGGCCGCAAACCCCGCGCCGGCGAGCCGCCCCGGTCTCAGCAGATCGTCGGCGCTGATCCCGCCGCCGCCCGCGGTCAGCCCGAGCCCCGCGAAGGAGCGGAAGATGATGTCGGCAAGCGCGGAGAAATTGCCGATGATGAACGCGAAAACACCGACATAGAGGATTTTCTTCAGAAGCTTTGCGATCACGTCATTCTCGCCGCCCATCGCCCAGAACAGCCCGGCAAGCGTGATGTCGATCCCGATGAGAATGGAGGTCAGGAAGGCGATGTCGCCGCCGAGCAGCCCGAAGCCGCTGTCGATGTAGCGGATGAACACATCCATGAAGCGGTCGATGATGTTGAGCTCGTCCATAAGGCAGCACTCGCTTCGAAAGGCGGGTCGACGACACGCGGATTGGCGAAAAGCAGGTCGGCGAAAACTAGGGCGCCGGAAAATGCGACGCCGAGAAACGGATCGCCGAAAGATTGACCGGCACGATCCGCGGGGCCCCGAGGGAGCGGGCGGGACCCCGCGGCGAACGGCGCGCATGAGAGAGGCAGCGCGCGCCGTCCGTGTCGCAAGCCAAGGCGTCAGCGCGGCGGCGAGTAAGCCTTGCCGTCGCCGAGAAAGCGCCGCGTCGCTTCGCGCGATTCGGCCTCGATCTGCGCGGCGCGGGCGCGATCGAGGCTCGCGGCGCGATATTCGGCGGCCATCATCGACTGGAGCTGGAGCTGCTGTTTCGCGGCGAGCGCGAGCAACTGGTTCGTCGCCTGCTGCGACTGGAGGCTGCCTTCGGCGCCGTTCGCGCGCGCCGAGAGCACGCCGAGCAGCCGCGCGTCGCCCTCGACATTGGTGGCGATCCGCGACTGGACCGCCATCGACCGGCGGAAACTCGCCATCGCCGCCTCGAGGCGCGCCTTGGCGTCGGCGACGCGCGACCCGCGGCTTCCAGCCGCAATATCCCTGGGGAAGAGCGCGCCGAGCCGCGCTTCCATCTCGTCCACGCCGAAGCCGATGCCGTCGGCCTGCTTCATCAGCGCCTCGACCTCCTGCAGGTTGGCCTTGAGCGCCTCGAGTTCGGGAAAGTCGAAGCGCTTCAGATTCTTGTCCATCGCCATCAGCATCTGCGCCTCGTTCTGGAGCGACTGGACCTGCTGGTTGATCTGCTGGAGGGTGCGCGCCGCGGTGAGCAGATTCTGCGAATAATTGGCGCTGTCGAACACGGGCACCGCGAGCGCCGGCGCCGCGGGCAAGGCGGTGCCCGCCGCGGCCAGCCCGATCGCAAGCGCGAAGCGGAGCCGCGTCGCCAGAATCTTCGTCTTCGTCTTCGTCATCATCCTTCTCCTTCATGGGGGGCGTCAAAAACCGGAAAGGCGGCAAGCAGGTCGGCGGCCCAGTCGAGCCCCGACGCCGCGAGGAAGGCGCGCGCGAAATCGCCTGCCCCCTCACCGGAGCCCGCGCCGGCACCGCCCGCAAGCACTGCGTCGATGCGCGCCTGCGCGGCGGGTCCCGACGCGCCGCAGAGCGCGAGTGCGACGGGGCCGAGCCCGAGTTCGAAGAGGCGGTTGCCGCGCGAAGACTGCAGATAATAGTGATGCTTGGGGGTCGCTCTTGCGACGATCTCGATCTGCGCTTCGTTGAGCCCGAACGCCTTATAGGCCGCCTCGCTCTGCGGTTCGACCGCGCGATCGTTGGGGAGCAGGATGCGCTGCGGGCAGCTTTCGATGATCGCGGGCGCGATGCTGCTCGACGCGATATCGGCGAGGCTCTGCGTCGCGAAGATCACCGCGACATTGCGCTTGCGCAGGACCTTCAGCCATTCGCGGATGCGCGCCGCGAACAGCGGATTGTCGAGGAACACCCACGCCTCGTCGAGGATAAGCAGGGTCGGGCGCCCGTCGAAGCGCGCGTCGAGCCGGTGGAAGAGATAGGTGAGCACGGGCTCGACGACCCCCGCCTGTCCCATCAGCGCCTCGGTCTCGAAACATTCGATATCGCCGAGCGCGAGCCCGTCCTCGGCGGCGTCGAGCAGGCGCCCGTGCGGCCCTTCCAAAGTGTAGGCGAGCAAGGCGGTCTTGAGCGCGTTCGACTGGAGAAGAAGCGAAAGGCCGGTGAGCGTTCGCTCGGCGGCGGGCGCGCTCGCGAGGCTGCCGAGCGCCGACCAGATCGCGTCCTTGACCTCGGGGGTGACCGCGACCTTCTCGTGCGCGAGCAGCGCGGCGATCCAGTCGGCCGCCCACGCCCGCTCGGCGGGATCGTCGATGTGGCGCAGCGGCTGGAACGCGAGCGCGCCATCACCGCTCCCGAGCGGATGATGCCGCCCACCCATCGCTAGCACCGCGGCGCGCGCCGACCAGCCCTTGTCGAAGATATAGATTTGCGAAGCCGGATAGCGGCGGAACTGCATCGCGATCAGCGCGAGCAGGACCGATTTCCCTGCGCCGGTCGGCCCCGCGACCATCATATGGCCGACGTCGCCGACATGCGTCGAAAGGCGGAACGGGGTCGAACCGCTCGTCTCGGCATGGAGCAGCGGCGGACCGCCGAGATGCTCGTTGCGCGCCGGTCCCGCCCACACCGACGAGAGCGGGACGAGATGCGCGAGATTGAGGCTATGGATGAGCGGCTGGCGGACATTGGCGTAGAGATGCCCGGGCAGGCTCGAGAGCCAGGCTTCGACGGCGTTGACGCTCTCGCGGATGCAGGTGAAGCCGAGCCCGTGGATCACGCGCTCGGCGATGCGCAATTTCTCCTCGCAGCGCGCGCGGTCCGGATCGGACACGGTCACCGTCGCGGTGAAATAGCCGAAGGCGACATGATCGCCGCCGAGCGCCTGGAGCGCGGCATCGGCGTCGACGACCTTGTTGTCGGCGTCGCTGTCGAGCAACTCTGCGGGCTGGTTGTACATCACCTCGCGCAGCAGCGCGGTCACCGACTTTCTTTTGTTGAACCATTGGCGGCGGAGCCTCGTGAGCGTCGACGTCGCCTCGGTCTTGTCGAGCGCGATGAAACGGCTCGCCCAGCGATAGGCGAAATCCTGCCGATTGAGCGCATCGAGGACGCCGGGGCGGCTGAGCGATGGAAAGCCAAGGATCGTCAGGGTGCGAAGATGCTCGCCCCCGAGCATCGGCTCGAGCCCGCCGACAAGCACCGTGTCGGCCAAAATGGCGTCGAGATAGATCGGCGTCTCGGGCACGCGCAGCGCATGGCGCCTCGTCGAGACCGTCCGGTAAAGGAAGGTCAGCGTTTCGCGGTCGTCGAGCGCGCGCACCTCGGGCATGAAAGCCGCGAGCAGATCGGCCGCGCGCTCGGTCTCGGCCGCGAAGGCGGCGAGCGCCGCGCGCCAGTCACGCGTGCCCTCTGCCGCCTCGGGCCGCTCGACGAGCGCCCGCCCTGCGCGGTCGGACTGGTCGGCGGACGGCATCCAGACGAAGGTCAGGTGGAAGCGGCTCTCGAAATGCGCCGCCTCGCTGCCCTCGAAGGCGGCGCGGCGCTCCTCGTCGACGAGCCACGAGGCGGCGTCGGGAAAACGCGAGGCGGGGTAGCCGGGCGCCGGCGTGCGCGCCGCCTCGAAGAAGAGCGCCCAGCCCGACCCGAAACGGCGGAGCATATTGTTCGCACGCGCCGCGGCGCCGACGAGTTCGGCCTCGGTCGCGCTGTCGAGGTCGGGACCGCGAAAGGCGAAGCTGCGCTGGAAGCTCCCGTCCTTGTTGAGAACAATCCCCGGCGCGACGAGCGCCGCCCAAGGGAGATGATCGGCAAGCCGGTCGGTGCGGCGCTTATATTCGGCGAGATTCAGCATGACCGCTCCTTCAGCATCCAAGCTCGCCGCGCTGCCTCAGATGGCGCGCGAGCACCGCCGCGAAATCGGGGTCGCGCTTTGCCGCAAAGACCAGCCCCGTGTGCCCGAGCGCCCAGAGCAGGAGGCCAGCGATCCAGAGCTGGAGCCCAAGCCCCATCGCCGCGGCGAGCGTGCCATTGACGATCGCGAGCCCGCGCGGCGCGCCGCCGAGCAGGATCGGCTCGACCAGCGCGCGGTGCACCGGCACCTCATAGCCTTCGATGTGCCGGTTCATGCGACGAGCGCCCCGCCGCCGAAGCTGAAGAAGGAGAGGAAGAAGCTCGAGGCGGCAAAGGCGATCGAGAGGCCGAAGACGATCTGGATCAGCCGCCGGAAGCCGCCCGCGGTCTCGCCGAAGGCGAGCGTCAGCCCGGTGGTGATGATGATGATCACCGCGACGATCTTGGCGACCGGCCCCTGCACCGACTCGAGCACCTGCTGGAGCGGCTCCTCCCACGGCATGCCCGACCCCGCCGCGAGCGCCGATGCGGCAAGGCAGAGCGCGGCGGACACGCCGGCAGCGAGGCGCAATCCACCGCGCGCGAAAGCCCCTTCGCGATGAACAACGGAACGCAAAGATGGACGACCGGATGACATGGTTCTTCTCCTTCAGGCGGGATCGATCGGATCGATGGGAAGCTCGGCGAGCGCATAGGTGCCGTCGGCGGCGACGCCCTCGATGCGCGCCACCGCGGCGATGCGGCGCGCGAGCCCGCGCCCGGCGATGAAGACGACGAGGTCGATCGCCTCGGCGATCAGCTGCCGCGGCACGGTCGCGACGCTCTCCTCGACGAGTTGCTCGACGCGGGTGAGCGCTGCGGGTGCACTGTTCGCATGGATCGTCGCGATCCCGCCGGGGTGCCCCGTGTTCCACGCTTTCAGCATGTCGAGCGCCTCGGGTCCGCGCACCTCGCCGACGATGATGCGGTCGGGGCGGAGGCGGAGCGTCGAGCGCACGAGGTCGGCCATCGACACACATCCCGCGCGAGTCCGAAGCTCGACGCGGTCGGGCGCGGGGCATTGCAGCTCGCGCGTATCCTCGATCAGGATCACCCGCTCGTCGTGCGACGCCATTTCGGCGAGCAGCGCGTTGGCGAGCGTCGTCTTGCCCGACGAGGTGCCGCCCGCGACGAGAATGTTGCGCCGCTCGGCGACCGCGAGCGCAAGCGCCCTCGCGCATTCGGCGCTGCAGATGCCCGCCGCGACATAATCGGCGAGCGTGAAGACGCGCGCCGCGGGCTTGCGGATCGCGAAACAGGGCGCGGTCGAGACGGGAGGCAGCAGCCCCTCGAACCGCTCGCCCGCGCCCTGCCCGTGCGGCGGCAGTTCGGCCGAGACGATCGGCGCGGCGCCGTGCACCTCGGTCCGCGCATGGCTCGCGACGAGGCGGACGATGCGCTCGACCTGCGCCGCCGCGAGCCGCTCGCCGGTATCGACGCGGCCTTCCCCGAGAATATCGAGGCGTAGCGCCCCGTCGGGATTGACCATCACCTCGATCACCGCCGGATCGGCGAGCGCCTTTGCGATCGCTGGCCCCATCGCCGAGCGCAGCATCGTGCGGCGGCGGTCTTCGCTTTCGGTTATGCCGACGTCCCCGCTCGCGCCGACACGCACGCCATCATCCGACCGGACGCCGCCAGCCGGCACACCAGAAACCGGCACGCTCATGGCGTCACCTCGACCCCGAAGCTGCCCGCGCCGCGCGCAAAGGCTTCGGCGACTTTCATCGTGAAATGCTCGAAGCGTGCGCGGCCTTCGGCACGCGCGACCGCGTCGCCGTCGGCGGCGGGCGGCACCGCGGCGAGCATATAGCGCACGAAGAGCGCGAGCACCTCGATACCGATCTGGCTGTTGCGCTCTATCCGCGCCTGCTGGCGCCCCATCCGATCGAGGCGCGGCGCGAAGCGCGCATCGAGGTCGTTGACCGCCTCGCGGTCGAGCCAGGCGGCGAGCGCCTCGGCGAGGATCGACGATTTGGTGACGCCGGGCCGGCGCGCGAGCGCTTCGAGCCGCTCGCTGAGGTCGGCGGCGAGGAAAAGCTGGTGCCGGACCGCCTCGCTCCGCAGCGCCGAGCGCGCACGCAAGGGCGCACTCGAGGACGCGACTGGGCGCGCGCCGGAACGCTCGCCCTTACGGAGCTTCGTTTCGCCGCTCACAGCCCGAGATCCAACTGGCTGCCGCTGCGGTGCAGCGCCTCGTCGATCGCATGGCCCGCGAGCACCGGCGCGAGCGGCCGCGCGGCGTCGATCAGCCGCTTGTCGGCGGCGGGGTCGACATCCTCGTCGAGACCGAGCGGGTCGCTCGCGGGGGCCACCGTCGGCTCGGCGCGCGTGGCATCGGGAAGCTCGGGCTCGCGCGCCTGCTGGACGCCGCCGCCCGCCCCCTCGCCCTCTTCCTCCTCGCCTGCGCCCAGCCGCGCGTCGACCGGCGCGAGTATGTCATGCCAGTCATGGCCCTGCGCCGGCGGACGGTCGGCAAAATCGCCTTCCAGGAGCGGCGGCGCGGCATCGAGCCGGGTCTTGAAATTGCCGTCCTCATAATAGCGAAGCTTCTTCGCCCGGATCGGCGCGAGACCCGAGACGAGGACAAGCTCCTCATCGGCGGGAAGCTGCATCACCTCGCCCGGGGTCAGCAGCGCGCGCGCCGTCTCCTGCCGGCTGACCATGACATGCGCGAGCCAGGGCGCGAGCCTGTGCCCGGCATAGTTGCGCATCGCGCGCTGTTCGGTCGCGGTCCCCAAAGCGTCCGAAATGCGCTTCGCGGTGCGCTCGTCGTTGGTCGCGAAAGCGATGCGGACATGGCAATTGTCGAGAATCGCATTATTCTCGCCATAGGCCTTCGAAATCTGGTTGAGGGACTGGGCGATCAGAAAGGCGCGGATGCCGTAGCCCGCCATGAAGGCGAGCGCGGTCTCGAAGAAATCGAGCCGCCCCAATGCCGGAAACTCGTCGAGCATCAGCAGCAGCTCGTGACGGCGTACCGTCGACGAACGATCGTCGAGTTTCTCGGTGAGCCGGCGGCCGATCTGGTTGAGGATCAGCCGGACGAGCGGCTTGGTCCGCGAGATGTCCGACGGCGGGATGACGAGATAGAGCGAGCAGGGCCGCTCTGCGGACACAAGATCGCAAATCCGCCAGTCGCAGCCCGACGTCACCGCGGCGACGGTGGGATCGCGGTAGAGCCCGAGGAAGGACATGGCGGTCGAGAGCACGCCCGAGCGCTCATTCTCGCTCTTGTTGAGGAGCTCGCGCCCCGCCGACGCGACCACCGGATGCACGAGCGGCGCCTCGTCGGTCCCCAGATGATTGGTGCGCATCATCGCGGCGAGCGTCGAGACGAAGCTGCGCGAAGGGTCCGACAGGAAGGTCGCGACGCGCGCGAGCGTCTTCTCCTCCTCGGCGTAGAGGATATGCAGGATCGCGCCGACGAGCAGCGCGTGGCTCGTCTTCTCCCAGTGATTGCGCTTCTCGAGCGCGCCTTCGGGATCGACGAGGATGTCGGCGATATTCTGGACGTCGCGCACCTCGTGGACGCCGCGGCGCACCTCGAGCAAAGGATTATAGCGCGCCGAACGCGCATCGGTCGGGTTGAAATAGAGGCAGTGCGAGAAGCGCGAACGCCAGCCCGCGGTCAGCGCCCAATTCTCGCCCTTGATGTCGTGAACCACCGCCGAGCCGGTCCAGGAAAGCAGGGTCGGCACGACGAGCCCGACACCCTTGCCCGAACGCGTCGGCGCGAAGGCCATGACATGCTCGGGTCCGGCGTGGCGGAGATAACGCCCGCGCAGCCGGCCAAGGAAGACGCCGCCGTCGCCGCGCAGGCCCGCCGACGCGATTTCGCGCTCACGCGCCCAGCGCGCCGAACCATAGGTGGTGACGGTCCCGCGCTGCCGCGCGCGCCAGAGCGAACCGCCGATCGCCGACGCGCAGCCGAGAAAGCCGCTCGCGCCGGCAAGCGCCCCCGCCCGGTCGAAGACATGCGGCGCATAGGCCTCATAATGATACCACCAGCCGAACAGCGCCCACGGCCGATAGACGGGAACGCCCCAAACCATAAACCAGGGCGCTCCGAGCGCCGCCTGATAGCCGAGCATTGCCGCCGCCCACTGCGTCGCCGCCCAGACGCCGAGCATCATGATCGCGAATACGATCAATATCTGGCCGACAAGCAATCTGGTGGGGGTCATGCCGGGGCTCCCGCCCGGGCGGATGCGCCGCGAGCTTCGAGCCCTCAAATTCGCGCCGGAAGCCTCAAACTTACATTGTCGCCACGACGCACCGGCGTGCTTCGATGGCGCACGCCCAATCCTGAATTGCAAATTCTCATCGCCGATAGCGCAGCATCCCGCCTCGACACGCTTGCGATCATGTTCTCATTATGTTCCATAGGCCGAATGACCGAAATGAACCCCGACCGAGTCGCAGACGCCCTCCTCGCCGCTCCCGGTTGGGCACGCATTGGCATTACCGCACCGAAGGAAAGTGTGCGTCAGGCGGCAGCGCACGAGCTTGCGCTGACGATCACGCGGCTGTTTGCTGAGATCGATCCGGATCAGTTGCAACTGACCTTGTGAAGCGCGCCTGGAGGCTCACCGGCCGTTACCGCTTCCGCCAGTTCGAAATAATCGCAATCGCATCGGGAGCTGCTGATAGAAGACAGTCGGCTTCTGGCGTTCAATCGTGACAAGCAGGCCGTCACTATGCCCCTCCGCCAAGGACTGCTACCGCCTTAACTCAACTCGAGTACCAAAGGCCAAACAATCGTGGTGAGAACTGGGACAACGCGCAAATCTCCGCCCCTCAATCTCGTGGCCAGGAGGCAAAGGTGACCGATAAGGAAGCTCTCATATATACCCAAAATTGTGAGCAATTTCGATCGCTCAACGGGTTTTTCTGGCAGGTGCCGTTGATCATGATGACGCTGAACGGCGGCCTTTGGTTCTCGGTTGCAAGCCTCGATCTTTCAGAGAGTGCACAGCGGGGAGTGCTCGGCTTTGCCGTCGTCGCCAATATTGTCATGACGTACGGCCTCCACCGTCTGCGGAACGTCATGCAGGGATTACTTCAGGACATTCATAGATTTCAGGGCACTGAAGCGCCGGGAAGGGCGCGCAGCATCCAAATTGCTTTCTCGGGGCTCCTGTTGGTCGCGGCCGCGGGTGCTTTGTGGGTGAGCTGCAACCCTTCGGCCTATTTCATCCGCAAAACAAACGACGCTGCATCGGCAAACGCGGCCTCGACCACGCCCCGACCGGTCTCGGTATTGCATCTCGCGAAGCCGGCCGCCCCTCCGGCGAATGCCCTGCCAGCTTCAAAGCCCGGCCCATGATAGCCCACCTCGCCAGCGCCGAATATTATCACCTCGATGCGGCAGAGCGCGGCGCGCGCTATGCCCGCGCACGCTTTGAGGATATTCACGCCGACATTCTGGACCATCTGCCACCGACCGGGTCCGACATTCTGGACGTTGGCGCCGGGAGCGGCCGCGACGCCGCAGCGCTCGCGGCACGCGGTTATCGGGTTGTGGCCGTAGAGCCCGCGCAGGCGCTCGCGGACTGGGGACGGGCTCATTACCCCGATCACGAGATAATATGGATCGACGATGCACTGCCAGACCTGCCGGTCGTCACCGCGATGCCGCGCCGCTACGCCTTCATTCTTTGCTCTGCTGTCCTCATGCACGTGGCTGCCGACGCGCTCGACCGAAGCGTCGCCACGCTATCGGCGCTTCTGACGCCGCGCGGCCATTTCGCAATGTCGGTGCGCGACCGCGGCTCGCAGGATCCCTCCGCCATCTTTCACAACCATTCGGAAAAGGCTATTCTCGAAGCTGCTAGACGGGCAAATCTTGACCTGGTCCATCGGAGCGAAAACCCCGATCAGTTGGCACGCCCGGATTTCATTTGGCGCGCTTATCTATTTCGCAAGATCGACTAACCGAACGCCGGAAACTTAATAGCTTCCAATATGGATGTGATCTGCACGCCCACTTGCCACGTCCTATGCTTTGCGGATAGCAATTACGCCGGGACGAGGGGAGATGAAGGCTTGCATGCCTTTCCGGAAAATCTCGGGACGGATCGGCTCGGCCGCCATGCGCCTCCCGCGTACAATTGGGCGTGCTCCGAACCACCAAGCGAGCGGCACCGGCGCCGCTTCGAACTTTGATCGCGAGAAAGGCGACACCGATTAAGGCCATGAAGTTAGACTATTTTTATCTCTTGTGGAACTCGGTTGGCATAGCGCCTATCGTCGCGGCTCACGATTGAGAGATTCTATGCCCGCCGCAAATGAAACCGCCGAAAACTACCGCTTTGGCGGCCATCAGACATTCCCGCTGCGCATCAGCTGGCTCCCGAAAGCCGCTGAGAAACTGAGCGAGGGTCATGATATTTTGAGCGATATGCTCGAGGCCGTGGTGGGTCTGGGGCTGGGCAAGAATATGGTCGAAGCCCTTCGCTGCTGGGCCGACGCCTATGGCGTCGCCACCCGCGGTACCGACGGATGGCGCCTCACCCCCGAGGGCGAGGAGATATTCGGCAAGGACGGCTTCGATCGCTATCTGGAGGACAGCCAGACCCTCTGGTGGCTTCACTGGAAGATTGCGACGCAGGCGGAAAACCGCTTCTTTGCATGGGAGCTCATTTTCAACCGCTGGAATGAACCGAACTTCACGCCGTCTGCGGTGCTGGCGGCGTTCGCCAGGGAAGCCGAACGGAGCGGCCGCAATCTTGCCGATGTCAGTCTCAAACAGCATTTCGACGTATGGTTGCGCACCTATTGTGTTCCCGGCGCAAGCCGCATGGGCGAAGACGGGCTCGACAGCCCGCTCGTTTCGCTTGGTCTCATTCGGCCTCTTGGGCAAGTGGAAGATGTCGGGCGGCGCGAACAGGTCTATGGCATCGACCTTGGACCCAAGCGCACGATAAGCCAGGCCTTGTTCCGCTACACGCTGATGAGCTGGTGGGAGCGCCGGTCTGCCAGCGAAGAGACGGTGCCGTTTCAGGATGTCGTCAATGGCGCGGGAAGCCCGGGCCGAATATTTCGCATGCCCGAAAGCGAGGTTCGCGAACGGCTTGAGAAACTGACCTTGGTGAAGAGTGAATTCGATCTGCGGCAGAGCCTCAACCAACAGCAGGTCCAGCGGATCCGTCCTTTTCCTCCCGAACGCGAGCGGCTTGCAGCCATTTACGCGCGTGAGCAGGCGGAAGCGGCATGACCATCGACAAGATCAGCCTGCGCAAGACAATGCTCGACCTCCTTCATGTCCGCTCGCAGCATCTGCGTTCGGTCCAGATTGAGCGCGACTACAACGATCCCGCATCATCGACGCATTATGTCGTGACGCCGTTTGTGGCCGCAACGTTCGAACGCTTGGCGCAGGGCCTTCAATATTGCAGCACCGCGCGCGCGTGGCGCCTTACCGGCGACTATGGCTCGGGCAAGTCGAGCTTCATGCTGGCATTCGCGCGCTATGCCGCGCGCGCCGACGCATCGCTGCCGGCGGCGCTGGCGAACGATGCGCCCCCGTTCCGGCTGGAGCCTGTGCTCGTAGTCGGCGAGCGCGAGCCGCTCGGCCGCAGCCTGTTGCGCGCTTTGCGCCAGACGATCGCGCGCACGGGCCTCACGCCTTCGCGCGCGCTTGTAAAATCGCTTGCGGACGCAGAGGCGCTCGGCGCCGCGGAAATGCTCGCGCTTGTCGAGGCGGCTGGCGACTGGGTGCGCGCCAAAGAGGTGGGTTCGGGTCTCCTCATCATCTTCGACGAGCTCGGCAAGAATTTCGAGCATGCGGCCGCCACCCCTGCCGACGGCGATATCCAACTCCTCCAGAACCTCGCCGAAGCAGCGGCCCGCAGCGGCACGAAACCGCTCGTCACCGTAGCGGTTCTGCACCAAGCGCTCACCTCTTACGCGAGCGAACTCTCGAGCCTCGAGCGCAAGGAATGGGAAAAGGTCAGCGGACGTTTCGAGGAAATCGTCTTTGCGCCCCCAATCGAACAATCGGCCGCGCTCATCGCGGCGGCGCTCGGGATCGACACCGGCAAGCTTCCGAAGAAGCTCGCGTCGGCAAGCGCGGCGCAAATGCGCAGCGCGGTGGAGGCAGGCTGGTATGGCGCCGGCGCGAGCCTTGCTAATCTCGAGGAGCTTGCGCCGGCGCTAGCCCCGTTCGATGCGTTTACGCTGCCTATCCTCGGGCGCATCCTGCGGCGTTTGGGACAGAATGAACGCTCGCTGTTCAGCTTCCTGTCGTCGGCAGAACCCGGCGGCCTCCTTGGCCATGCCGGCCAGTCCCTCGACAGTTACCGCCCTTACCGGCTTGCCGACCTCTACGATTATATCGCCCAGAATCTGAGCGCCACGCTGGCGAGCGGACCAAGCGGCGTCCGCTGGCATCTCATTGACGGCGTCGTTCGGTCAGCGGCGGTTCAGTCGCCGCTCGAAACCGATGCGCTCAAGACCGTCGGACTGATCAATCTGCTTGACGACCCAGGCCTGGCGCTGACGCCGGACCTGCTCGTCGCCGCGCTCGGCGCTGGCGCCAAAGAGGCAGGCGGAGCGATCGCGCGCTTGCGCGGCGAAGCGCGCATTCTCTACGACCGCGGAGCAGGCGGCGGTCTTTGTCTCTGGCCGCATACGAGCGTCGATCTCCAGGCAGCGTTCGACGATGCGCTGGAGGCGGTGGCGCAAGGGCGCGATATCTTGACCGCCGTCCGCGCGGTGCTTCCGAATGAGCCGCTCGTTGCGCGCCGTCATTATGTCAAATCGGGCACAATGCGCCATTTCGAGGTGCTCTATGCCCCGGTGGCCACCCTGGCCGATGTGCTTGACCAGAAGCTCGAGGAAGGCGCCGATGGCCGGCTGCTGATGGTGCTGAGCCGCAATGAGCGCGAGCGCGACAGTGCGCAGGAGATTATTGGCGCGCGGACGAGCTGGCCCGATACGCTCGTGGTGGGGATTCCGCCCTCCGTGGGCGATGTGGCGCCGCTGCTCCGCGATCTTGATGCCTGGACCTGGGTCGCGAACGAGACGCCTGCGCTCGCCGGCGACCGGTTGGCGCGTGAAGAAGTGGCGCGTCAGATTGCGACCGCCGAAGAGCGTCTGCGCCGCGCGCTTGTCACGCTGATCGACTTTCGCGGCGGCAGCTCGGTGGCGACGCGCTGGGTCTGGCGCGGCGAGACGCTCGCTATCCGCTCGGGCCGTGATTTGAGCGAAGCGCTCTCCGATGTCTGCGAGGAAGCCTATAAAAAGGCGCCGCAGATCAAAAATGAGTTGCTCAATCGCCGCCAACTCAGTTCGGCGGCAGCGCGGGCGCGCTCGGCGCTGATCGAAGCGCTGGCGCAGGCCCCCGAAGTAGCGGCGCTCGGTCTCGACGACAAGCATATGCCCCCCGAAATGGCGGCCTATCTCTCGATCCTCAAAGCCGGCAATGTCCATGTGGAACGCGGCGGCCGCTGGCAGATCGTTCGACCCGATGTCGACCGGCTGAATATCGCACCCGCACTCGACCGGATCGGCGAGGTCTTGCGCGCCGAGGAAGATCGCCGCGTCCCCTATCTCGAAGTGGCCGCCGCGCTCCGCGGCCCGGGCTATGGCATTCGCGACGGGCTCATCCCGCTGCTGATCGCCGTATATCTGGCGGCCTATTGGCATCACACCGCAGTCTATGAAGACGGCACCTACCTCGAGCAGGTGGGTGGCCCCGAATTCATGCGCATCCTGAAAGAGCCCGAGCATTTCACGCTCCAGCATTGCGCAGTGGAAGGGGTTCGCACGGCGGTCTTCGCCCGCCTCGCCAAGGCGGTGGGCGTCCCGATGAGTGCGGACGTACCCGATCTGCTGGACGTGGTCCGGCCCTTGATGCAGTTCATAGCCCGGCTTCCCGATCATGCGCGCCGCACGCGCAACATCAAGGTGACGACCGCGGCGGTGCGCACGGTGCTTCTGCGGGTGCAGGACCCTTCCGCCATGCTCTTCAAGGATCTTCCAAAGGCGTGCGGCCTCGAGCCCTTCAGCGCAGAGAAGGCGGTGGAGGAAGAGCAGCTCGACGTTTTCGTCTCAGCGATCGCCGACGCGGTGCGCGAACTGCAGAACGCGTATCCGGACCTTCTTGTTCGGATCAGCGCCGCATTGGCGCAGGCGACCGAAGCGGGCGGGCCCGCCGAGCGATTGCAGGACACGTTGACGCAGCGCGCGCTGCCGCTTTCGAACTTGGTCTCCGAACCCGAACTCAAGAGTTTTGTGCTGCGCCTTGCCGACAACAATCTCGGCCCCAAGCTCTGGCTGGAGTCGATCGCGAGTTTCCTTGCGCGCAAGCCGCCTGAGCGTTGGGGCGAATCCGACGAGCGCGAATTCCATCACCGGCTGAAGCTGCTGTCGCGGCGGCTCATTCGCGTCGAAGCCACAGTAGGCGAGATTCAGCCCCAGAATATTGCCGGGGAATCGGTTTTTCGTATGGTAATCACATCGGGCGACGGCCGCGAGCTGGAGGATCTGGTCCGCGGGCCGACCGACGATGAGGCGGTTGCCGCGCTCGAGCAGGAGATTGGTGCGATGATCGATGCGCACGGCAGGGCCGGGCTGCTCGCCTTTGCGCGCGCTATTCTGGCGCGCAGCGAAGCCGAGGCGGAAGACGGAAATTGAGAGCGGCGCGAAAATGGATCAAGTGAAGGAGGGGAACGACATGACAGACAAGCCGGTCCGGCACATCCTCAGCCTCTCGGGAGGCAAGGACAGCACCGCGCTCGCCATCTACATGCGCGACCGGGTCCCCGAAATGGAATATATCTTCCATGACACCGGCAAGGAGCTCCCCGACACGCTCGATTATGTCGAACGGCTCGAGGCGTATCTCGGCAAACGCGTCGTTCGCACCACGACGCGCGAGAGCTTCGACGATGTGCTGCGAACCAAAGGCGGCATGCTGCCGTCGAACAAGCGCCGGTGGTGCACCGAGCTTTTGAAGCTCAAGCCGTTCGAGACCTATATCGGCGAGGAATATTGCGTCAATTATGTCGGCATCCGCGCCGACGAAGACCGTGTGGGCTATGTCAGCCACAAGCCGAACATCAAGGCGGTCTTCCCGTTTCGCGAAGACGGCATCGACTATGAAGGCGTGGTACGGATTCTCGAAGACGCCGGCCTCGGCATGCCACCCTACACCGAATGGGGTCGGACCCGGTCGGGCTGCTTCTTCTGCTTCTATCAGCAGAAGATCGAATGGGTACGCCTCAAGCAGCATTACCCCGAACGCTTTGACGAAGCCAAAACCTATGAAAAGCCAAACCGGGTCAATGGCCAGGTCTTTTATTGGGGTGACGAGCCGCTCGAAGAACTTGAGCAGCCCGAACGCATGGCGGAGATCGAGAAAAATTGGCAAAAGTCGCAGGAGCGTAAGCGCGCGCGCCGGGTCAATCGTCCACTAGCGAACGTGTTGGGGGGCCTTGAGTATGACGACACCCCGCGCGACGGCTGCCTCATCTGTCAGCTGTGAGGGAGGCTGAACCCGCGCGGCCGGCCAAAAGGGCCGACCAATCGCTTGGCGAACGCTGGGTAGGATTTCTGCGCGGCTATAGCCCGGTCAACCGGGTAGAGGGCATGTTCGCCGAGTCGCTGCCAAAACATGCGCAAGCATATGGCTTCGAGCCGATCCAGTTCGAGCATCCGTATCTGCAGAAACTGCTAGGCGCTCTAGCGCCCGCCGAAGGGAGGCTCACCAATGTCATCCTGACCGGGACCGCCGGTGACGGCAAGACGACCCTCTGTCACGATCTTTGGCAGAGGTTTGGTGGCGGCGACGAGCGCGCGACGGGCAAGAACCGCCATAGTTATCTGCCGCTCGACGTGGACACACCCAATGGCACCCGGCGTATCCATTTCATCTTCGAGTTCAGCGGCTGGTGCCCGGCGCCCGATCAGGAATGGAGTGAAGAAAAGCTCGACCTCATCAACCGGTTCGCGCGGTCGGTTCAGGAGCCGGACCCGCAGGAATATTTCATCCTTGCGGCCAACGACGGGCGGTTGGTGCAGGCGTTCGACAGCCTGCCCGAGGGCACATATGCCAAATCGCTCGCAAGCGACATCGAGGAACTGCTCAACAACGGCCGCGCTAAGGCGGAAGGCCTTGCCCTCGAGTTTCTGAACCTAAGCCAGATGTCGAGCGCCGATACGCTCAAACGCGCTTTCGTGGCCGTACTGGGCCGGCCCGAATGGTCGTGTCTTGTCGACGAGGCCGATGACCCGGCATTCTCCGACGCGTCGCCGCTGAAGCGCAATTACTGGGCACTTTGCAATCCTGCGATTCAGGAGCGCGTCATTGCGCTCGCCGAGCTGCTCGATGCCAACAGCCTGCATGTTTCGATCCGCGAAATCCTCCTGCTCGTGGTCAACGCGCTGCTCGGCTGCGAAAGCGCGAAGGAGCATGTCGCCACCGCTGCCGATCTGCGCGGCGTTGCCGAACGCGGCGGCATGCATGAAGCGACGATCTACGGGAATATATTCGGCGCCAATCTCTCGGAACGGCGCCGGGAGAATTTTGCCGTTTTCCGTTATCTTGGCGGCTTCCGGATCGGCTTCGAGACGAGCAATCTCTTCGACAATCTGCTCGTCTTCGGCCGTGATGATCCCAATCTTCAGGCCGATCACGCCGCCTATGTCGCCGATGATCCTTTTTACGGTGACGATCCCGCGTTTGAAATGCTGCGCGCGTCTTATCTCGAGGCCGAGGACGACCGCGACGAAGGTGCCGAACCGTTTCTGAAGGAATTGGTGGGGCAACGCCGTCGCTTGTTCTTCAGGCTGCCCGACGTCGACGACCGCCTCGATGCGTGGAAGCTCAGCATTTTTCCGTCGGCGAGTGCCTATCGGCGCCAGGTCCTCACACCGCTCCGCGACGGACGTCCGATCGAAACGATCATCCTCCAACGGCTCATTTGCGGTCTCAATCGAATCTGGACCGGTATGCTTGCCGGCGATCTAGACCGCTTGTTCCTCAGCACCGGGCTCGACCTCAGCTCGGCCAAGGTCAGCGACATATTTCTTTACGAAATCCCTCTGCGAAGGAGCCTTCACGGCGACGAGGTTTCCGTGGTGGCCGTTGATGGCGCGCCGGTGCTGCGGATCATGCTCGGGCGCGACGAGAAGCCGCTCGATTTCCCGCTGTGGCTGGTGCGATACGAATTTCTGACTCGCGTTGCTGCAGGCGCGCTGCCTTCAAGCTTTTCAAAGGAATGCAATGAGGATGTGCTCGCGTTCAAGAGCCAGGTCCTGTCGCAATTTTACCGCCGCGCCGGCGACAACCCGGGAAGCCTTTCGATCTTGTCCGCTGGCCCGAACGGTAGTCTTTCCTCGCGCCAACTGGGCATCAGCCTATGAACTTTCTCGATCCATCAAATGTGGGCCAGGTCCCGAAGACATCGCGCGTGTTCGACGATGTCAAAATCTGGGCCGAGGAAGCGGTTTATGGGCACCGACTCTATGCCCGCCAGAACCCGTGGCTGCTCTTCCTCGAATTTCTGAACGTCGCCGAGGCGCATCATCGCGAAGGCAAGCTGTTCGAGACAACCACGCCTGAGATCAGCACGCCCTATACGCTGCGCTGGCGAATGGGGCTGCGCTCGGTCCTGTTCGACAACAGCGAACTTGCCCGCCTTGCCGAAGAGTCGAACGACGACGAGAGCCTGTGGGCCAAATGGCTCGAGGGGATGATTAAGCGCTGCGACGCGCCGCCGCCCGAGGGCTTCGACTATCTCAAACAGCGTTTTCCGCGCTTTAAGGATTTTGTCGAGCTTGTGAGCCTCGTCCGACAGACATCGCTCGAGACATCGAACAATGTGCGCTGGTCGTCGCGCTTCATCTTTCCTTTCGGCGTTAATGCGATCTACAGCGATGCCAAGGTGCAGGATCGAACGCCGCGCCGCGACTATATCAATTTCGGCCGCACCGGCGAGCTACTCTATCTCATGGTCAGCCGGTCGAGCGGCGGCGCCGCGCTGAAAGCGCCGTTCGAGACGCTCTTCAATCCCGAACTTCCGAAGAACAAGCTGATCGGACTCCTCTGCGCCGATGCGGACGAGCGTGCTCCGCTTGAGATGCCGGGCAACAGTTTTCTTCCCTATCGCGAGCACCCGGCATTCGAACGGTTGACCGAGGATTGGGAAGCGATCTTCAAGCTCGGACTTCCGGGTCAAGACAGCTATGCGCATCTGGCACCGCTCGGCAGCCTCCACGTGCTGCTCTACGCGCTCGAGACCTCGGCGGCGATGTTAGGACGGCCCCGTCCCAGCCTAATCTGCGAGATCATCGCGCCGCGACGCGAGCTTGTGCGGCAGCGCTCGATCGCATCCTATTATGACAATGATGCATTGAGCCGCCAAGCGTCGGAAGCTTATGCGGAACGCAAGTTCGCCGGCGACGACTGGCTCGCCGTGCATGACGAGGGGCTCCCCGAGAGCGAGCGTATTGATCTGGCGCTCGAACTTATCGAGCGCGACTTCGGTCACAAGATCAAGGATCAGGGATGCACCTCTGTCAGTGAACTTCTCGATCAGTTCCGGCAGTCGCTCGAAGTCAAGCATGACGATAATTGGAGTTCGGTTCACGCGAGCTACGGCCGCGGCATCGGGCTTGTTTCAAGCCGCGGCACCAACCGCCAGCGCTACGCGCCGACCGACGATCTGCTGAAGACGATCGTAATGGCGCGAGTGCCGGGCCGCGTCGAGTTCAGCAAATTCCTTGCCGACGTTTACGAGCATTACCGGCTGGTGTTCGGACCGGTGGAGGCCAAGGTGGCGCTGCCGTCGGGAAGCTTCGATGAATCGAGCTTCGAGAAGAATAAAAGCCGTTTGGAGGCAAGGCTCAGCAGCATGGGACTTTTGAAACGGCTGTCCGATGCGTGCGCCTATGTGATCAATCCTTTCGCAGGTAAGACCGAATGACCGCCGAGCTGACGTTGATTGGGCGCCTCGCCGCGGGACTGATGCAGACCGTTCTCGACAATGGCGCCGGAGATCCCGGCAATTCACGTTTTCTGATCCGCGCGATGGAGAATGATGAAATCCTCGCCATCGTCGATGCAATCGAGGCCGACGTCACGCTCGCGCCGCGTATCGAAATCTGCCTTCCCCGCTACCGCTTCGCCGAAGTTGACGGCGTCAAGGCGGAGCATCTGACCGATGTGGCCGCCGCCGAACTACGGCACGCCGATTGCGCCCGCGAAGGCCGCTTCATGGTGCTCAACGAGAGCGAGAAGCAATCGCTGGCGCAGGTGGAAGCGTTTGACGCCGAGGCGATGCTCGACGAAGGACGCGCCGGCCGGTGGATCGACATCGCATCCGAAGGCCTAGTGCTTCCCGAAGAGTCGATCGTTGAATGGGAAGCGGCCCTCGTGGCGCTGCTTCGCATTCACCGCGCCGGCCTGCGTCAGGTTGCCGAATTTGTGTCGGCGACGGCGGCGGCGCTGGGCACCGGCGAGACCGTCCCGCGCGCACTCGGCCGATCTTTGCTGGCGCTAGGCATTCCGCGATTCGACAATCTGTTCGACGATATCGCGCCCGCCAAGCGGCGCCAGCCGTCGCAATGGCGCTCTCGCTTTGAAAGCCATTGGCGGCGCGACTGCTATATTGCGAAACGTGACCGCACTCAGACGCCGCTTCCCGGCCGCGCGCGTCTCCGCGAGAAGCTCGAAGAGCTGCGCGAGCGGATGCGCGAAGAGGTCCAGAGCGCAATCGAGGCGTATATCGACGCGCCCGACGGGACGAGTGATGCGTCACGCACGCTCTTCCATATCGACTGGTCCGAGCTCCAGCAGTTCTTCGAAGAAGCGCAGAAGAGCGAAGGCCGTTCGCTGGGTCAGGAGACATACGACTTCTATCGTATCAACGATCCCGAGCTGCTCACCGACGCCGAGCGCGATTATCTTAAGCTTTTCGCCGAGCAGCGCCGTCAGAACCCCACCAAGACGCCCGACGACGAGACATTTTATGCGTCACACGCCAATGAGCTGCGCGAGGAGAAGCGGCTCGCCGCGCTTTGGGAGCGTTTCATTTTCGGTCAACGCGTCGAATGCCGCGATCTGCTCGACGGGATCGTCCAGAGCGTTCAACGCCTTTATCAACCCAACACTGCTGGCGCGCAGAAATTGATCATAGAGGGACAGGAGCGCAGCCCGAGCAACTTTCTGCCGCTTAATGACGAAGTCTGCTGCTTTTTCGCAACGCGCTACCGCGGCCTCGAAAATGCATTTCCGGGCCTTGTCGAGTTCAAGAATGTGAAGGCTTTCGACTATCTCGGCTTTCGCGACGACATCAAGAAATATGCGAAGCGCAAGCCTGATAGCAGTGCGAGAGCGGCGCGTCAGCTTCATTTCAGGGTGTGGCTCGAAGCGGGAGAAGGCGCGAGCGTCGAGAAAAGCGCGGAGCTTCGGCTCGTCTGGGAAGCCAACCCCCGCTCGATCGGCATGGGCCTAACGGGCGATCTCGAGCGCCTGCTGGCTAATAACGCCAAAACCCCAATGGTGCGATGCCGCGCCAACCGTGCCGGCATCGGCCGTTCGCAAGGCAGCGGCGTGGACCTTCACGACCGTGCGACGTTCGAGCCCGACGGCGCGCGCGAACGCGGTGCTTTCGCTCCGCCGAAGTCACGTGCGGAATCGATCCCCAAGCTCTGGGCAAAGTCGCTGCAGAGCCTGCTCGACGACGAACTGACGGTTTCCTCGATTACCGAACCGCTCGACACGCTTTTCGGCACGTTCGAGACGCTTTACGCCAAAGCTATCGCGGCCCTTTCAGACGAAGGCCTTGGCGCAGAGGCGCTCACCGATCAGGCGGCTGCCTTTGGCAAGTTGCTGGGAGCGATTGTAGAGACGGTCGAAGCGCCAGTAGCGATTGATCGGTTGCTGCAGCCACTGCTCGAAATCGGTGTGGCACAGCTGGAAGGCCCCGGCGCCAGCCGCCCGATCGCGATCGTAACCCCTTGGCATCCGCTCCGTCTGGCCGGCCAAGCCGCGCGCTGGTCGATCCTTCGCGCGCACCTTACATCGCTGCTCAGCGCTGGGGGGTGTAGCTTCACTGATTCGGGCCGGCTTTATTTCGGCGAGCTACGCCGTGCGCTAGGACAGTCGATCAGGCCCGATGTCGTGACGGGATGGAACTCGGCAAAGCCGATTATTCTCGCGCAGACCGACGCGCTCAACGATTATAGCGTGCATGAGCCAGCGACCGCTGAGCCCGGCGAGCCCGCGATGACGAATGATCATGTGGTGCCGATCGCGCGTCAGATCACTGAGCTCGTCAAACATTATCTCGATCTGCAGCCGCATGAACGCGACAATCTGTCGGTGGTGCTCTACAATTGCGATGCCGCGGCGCTGCCGCAGGCCGTTGTCGACAGCCTCCGCGCCGAAGCCGAGCGGAATGGCGGCGATGCAATGTGCCAAGTAATCCTCCGCCACCGCGACGAGGACCGACTGCGTCAGCTTTACCAGCAGCTTGTGTCGCGCGACATTGGTGACGACAGCTTGCACGCGAGCGAAGCGACGCGCGATTTCATGTCGCGGCTGCGCATTTCGATCATGGTAAACACGACGATCCCACCGATGGGTGCCGATGGCCCCCCGCTCGATATTGTCTTCTGCCACGACGTCATTTCGCGCGCTGCGGCGATGGTGTGGGTCGATGTGGGCCGCACCACCTACGCGGCCACCGAAATCGATCCGGGCCAGTGGTCGCGCCGCCGCCCGATCAGGCGCGGCGACCGCGATGCGGTGGTCTATCTCACCTGCCCTGCGCAGCCTGCAGAAGGCTGGGATTACCTCGATGCACTCGCAGCGCTTCACAACCCGGGCGCTGCGCGCAAAAGCCGGCAAGCTGGCGAAACGCTGGTGCCCGCCCGGCAAACGACCGTGCAGGATCCCGCTACGCAGCAAATTCTTGAAGAAACGCATCGCTTGGCAAGCTGGGTCGTCAACTTCGACGATCTTCTCGATCGCCGTCAACTGCTCGACAATCAGATACGCATCATCCGCTACAAGCATGCCGGTCCCGACGGCCGCAGCCTGATCATCTCTTCGCAGGCACCTGATGCGCTGCTGCGTGCGACGCTGCGAAGCCGAATCCGTGCGCTCGATCCGTCGTATAGCGAGGAAGAGCTTACTGCTCTGAGCTCGCGGCTGATCGACGACGCGAATGCCGTGTCGGGTGATCTCGTCCTTCGAGCGGCCAAGCATGGCAGCAACGCCAACGAGCTGCTCGGCGTCGTGCTCTCCAAATATATGGTCGATGCCGAGCTTGCGCCCGAAGCGCCGCGCGCCTGGGTGTTTCTCGACGATTATGCAAGTTGGCTTGGGCAGGACGAGAAGCATATCGCCGATCTTCTTTGTCTAGCCCCCGGTACCGACAAAGACGGCAATCCTGTCCTCGATGTGGTTGTGACCGAAGCCAAATATGTCGCCGCTGCCAGCGCCAATGCAAAGGCGGGCATTTCGGAGCGCCAGCTGCGCGATACTCTGCAACGGCTCGAGGAAGCGTTGCTCGCCGACGTTCCGCCCGCCGACGCGGCAATCTGGCGTGCACGGCTGTCGGACATTTTGCTCGACCGGCTGCGCGACCCGAGCGGCAATATTCTCTCGTCGGCGGCCGACTGGCGCGTCACTTTGCGCGAGGCGGCGTGCGGTATCCGCCTGCGCGGCTATTCGCACGTCTTCGCGCACGGCGCGCCAGGTGTTGGCGAACAGGTCAGCAACGATCGGATCGGCGTCAAACAGACCGGCACGGGGTTCCAGGAGCGTTATGGCCCCGAAACGCTCCGTCGCTTCCTGCGCGCCTATGCCGACCAGAAGTCGCCCAACGACATCCGCCGTGAGGCGATCGGCGACTGGATGCCGGTTACACCGGTCGCCACTGCAGCGTCGCCCGCGCCCGATGGCACGACGGCGCCTTCCGCCCCGCTTGAAACAGTTTCACTCCCAGAACCCGCCCCGACCGACGAGCTCGAGCGAGGGCGCGACGGGGTTGCGTCTGAAAACGAAGTACCGGTGACGCGGCTCGACGCAGTCATTGCAGAATTGGCATCCGAACATGCCCGCGGCGACAGCGACGATGCCTGGCTGGAAGAAGCTGCGACGCGCTGCCGCAACGCGCTGCTGCGCTACGGGATGTCCGCGCGGCTCGAAAGCAAGATACTCACCCCCAATGCAGCCCTGTTGAAGTTCAAGGGCAGCGATGAACTTACCGTGTCTTCGGTGGAGCGGCGGCTTACGGAGCTTCAGACGACGCATGCGCTAGAAGTCTTAAGCGTGCGCGCCGAGCCCGGCTTTGTCGTGATTTCGATCCTTCGCCCACACAGGGAGACGCTTTCGATCGGCGAGGTTTGGCAAAATTGGGAACGGCCCACCGGCGAAGCGAACAATCGACTGCTTATCGCGGTGAAGGAAGAAGATGGCTCGCCGCTCTACCTTGAGCCCGAGCCGGCTCCGCACAGTCTTGTGGCGGGCAGCACTGGAAGCGGCAAATCGGTGCTCGTGCAGAATATCCTGCTCGGCATTGCCGCCACTAATCGGCCCGATCAGGCCGAGATCGTCCTGATCGATCCGAAATCGGGGGTCGACTATTTCGCGTTTGAGCCCCTGCCCCATCTCACCGATGGCATCATCGACGATGTCGACGATGCGCTTGCGAAGCTGGAGACCCTCGTCCAGGAGATGGAGCGCCGCTACACTCTCTTCAAAGCGGCGCGGGTTTCGAACATCCGCAGCTATAATCAGAAGTCCGATAAGCCGCTTCCCACCGTCTGGCTCGTCCACGACGAGTTTGCCGACTGGATGCAGATCGACGAATATCGATCAGGCGTGGAGGCAGCGGTAAGCCGACTTGGCGTCAAGGCGCGTGCGGCGGGGATCTATCTCATCTTTGCAGCACAGCGCCCCGACGCCTCGGTCTTTCCCATGCAGCTTCGTGCCAACCTCGGCAACCGCTTGGTCCTTCGCGTCGACAGCGCCGGCACCTCGGATTTGTCGCTGGGAGTCAAGAACGGTTCTGCCGAGCGCCTGCTTGGCAAAGGTCATCTGGCAGCGATCCTTGGCGGCGGCACCGACCCCATTTATGCGCAGGTGCCCTTTATTCGCGAGGATGAACTGCCTAGGCTGGTGGATGCGATCATCGCCGATCTGGAGTGAGCATGACGCTGCGCGCGTACCTCGATAATAATGCAACAACGCGGATAGCGCCCGAGGTGCTGAAAGCGATGATGCCGTTTTTGACCGAAGTGCAGATCAATGCCTCGTCAGCAGCGGGCGAGTTGCTGGGCGCAGCGCGACCGATTGCTGATGCCAAGCGTGCGCTTGCGAACTTGTTCGGCGCTCCCGACGCTGCCGATAATTTCGTCCTGACCTCAGGCGCATCGGAGGCCAACAGCTGGGCGGTGCACGCAGCAACCATCGATGTCGCACCCGGCCACATCGTTGCAAGTGCGATTGAGCATCCCTCTCTCATCGCTGCGCTCGAAGCACGTGTTGCTTCAGGCTGGGACGTGGACTTCATTAAGCCCGATGAGAAGGGCTGCGTTCGCGCAGAGGATTTCGCGGCACGCCTCCGCCCTACGACCTTGTTCGCGACATGCATGCTCGCCAATAATGAAACTGGCGTCGTGCAGCCGGTTGAGGCGATCGGCCGCTTCGTGCGCGAGCGCGCTCCTCGGGCATTATTTCATGTCGATGCGACGCAGGCAGTGGGTAGAATTCCCCTGTCGCTCGACGAGATGCTTGCCGACGTCGATCTATTCTCCCTGTCCGCCCACAAATTTCACGGCCCCAAGGGCGTGGGCGCCCTTTATGCCGCCGATGGTGTACGTCTGCCGCCGCTTATTTTCGGGAGCCAGGAAGATGGGCGGCGCGGCGGCACATACAATATTGCAGGCGCGGCGGGGCTCGCTGCGGCCGCCAAGCTCGCAATGGAATGCGTAACCGAAATGGGCCGCGTGGAGAAGCTGCGCGAGGCATTCGAAATGGGTCTCCGCAAACGCAAGCCCGACGTCCAAATCATCGGCGAAGGTGCGCGTCGCCTCCCCAATACATCACTGTTCCTGTTGCCGAATGTCGATGCGCAGGATCTAATCGAACGGCTCGCTATCGATGGTATTGTGATCGCCGCGGGCTCGGCATGCGCAAGCGGAGCGATCGCGCCGTCTCACGTCCTTCTTAAAATGGGCGTTACTTTTGAGGATGCCAAATCGGCGATCCGCGTCAGTCTCGCGCGGGACACCACCGGCGAAGAGCTTGCTCTGCTTCTCGATGGTCTCGGTGCCCGCCTGCTGGTCAACAGCTAAGTGGCAGTGACGCCAGAGCGGACTCCTCTCATGGGCCGCGCCTTCGATTCCACAGCCGCGACCTATAAATTCTTCTGGTTCCTGGCGCTTCTCAAGCTGATGCCGCATGACGAGCAGGTTGCTGTTCGTGACGTGGTGCGCGAAATGATCATCATCGCTTGGGCGCCGGGTGCGCTTTACCGATTGTCCTTTGGCCCACATGACCAGCTCCAGAACATCGTGCGCGAGTTGCAGGCCAGCGCCGGTTTGAGACCTACCGCGGCAGAGACCCGCGTTCGTACAGCGCTTGCTGAGTGGAACCAAACTGGGGCACGAGTGGAAGCTCTGGCACGCTACGTTCCAACACGCTTTCTCGGCACTTGGTTCGGGACGAAACTTGACAGTTCTGTCCGCGATGACCGGCGCAGCCGTGAAATCATTCGCATCGCGAATGCGACGCTTGCCGATTCCAACGGCGCCCCTTACGCGCTTGAACGGATCAATGGCGAGTTGGTCATCCGCTTCGGCCCCGGCTGGCACGAATGGATCCTCCGCCATAGCCTAATCCTCGAGCGCCAAACCGAGTTCGCCCTCGCCCGCTTCCTTCAGGCGCGCAATCCCCATGTGCCGGGCATCGTCGACAAGCTCAAGATGCCGAGCGGCCGCAAGCTCGCCCCAGCTCGGCGGATGTTCGAGCGCCTCCGCAGTTACCAAGGTATACTGGCTGATGCTTATAGCGGTGTGCCGCTCGATATCCGGTATGCCGTCGATCATGTGTTACCGCGCTCTTTCGTCGCGCACGACCTGCTCTGGAACCTTGTCCCCACGTCAATTGAGCAAAACCGCCAAAAACATGAGTCTCTTCCAGACCGGTCCCTTCTTTCGAGGGTCGCCCGCTTTCATCACAATGCGATAGCCGCCGCTCCGGTCGGTTTGCCGGCGATCGAAGACTATCTCGCGGTGTTCGCTATGTCCGAGATACAAATTCGCGCTCTGAATGCGGATGGTTTTGAGCTCGCCTATACAAAACTTTTAACCCCGCTCATCGAAATTGCGTCGGCGCAAGGCTTTCGTACCGGTTGGATGCCGGCAATCTCAACGAAGGCCGTTTTGCCTTAAGAACATCCAGAACGACCCCGCGCACCAACCTCCCTGCGCCCGTCGCTTGGCGAGCTTCGCCATGCGTGCTTTGATGTAGTCAGGTGCCGATATCGGCGGGGTCAGGACGCGGCCATTCCATTCGCCATGGAGGCGCGCTCGGGATGACGCAGTTTGGCCATGAGATGCCGTGCGGGTCCCGTTTCCGCAGCCCTGCCCTATTCCGTGCGACGACCGCAGCCTGCTGACCAGCCCGACGGCGGAGCGCGTTAAAGTTTCGGCAAGAAATGGAGAAAGAGGAGTGGCGGAACGATCACGAGCGAGATGTAGAGCCAATATTCGCAAACGAATAGCCAGAGCGTGCGCACCAGGATCGCCGCATAGGTCCTCCAGTTGATTTGGAGTTCCTTCGCATTGGGAATGCGAAACCGGTTTCGATCGAGGTCCTCATGATTGAGCTGCGCGTTCTCGAGCAGCGCCGAATAGTCGGCGGCATATTTCTGGCGCTGCGCATCGGCCTCGGTCAGCGGCAAGGCTTGGAATGCATTGTAAAGCGTCGAGATCGCCAAGGCATTTTCGCGCATACGCTCGGCCTCGCTCCCGTAATTTCGCGCAGCCTCGACGAGCGTGATCATTATTAGGAAGACCGAGACGACGATATTTGTCACCGAAAGAAGCTTAATACCGGTAGCCGTCAAGTCACTCTCGAAGACGAGCTGGTACAGCGAAACCGCTACGAGATAGCAGGATAGCAGCGAAGTCGCGAAAATCGACAGGCGGTGGCGCCCTTCGAGCCGCTTGTGCGCGTTGAAGCGAGCGCTCTTGGTCTGCCACATCTTCCGCAGGAGATGGTCGGTCGCGCGGCTTGGGTGATTATCCATGACGGTCCTTGGTAGAGGCGGCCGCGCGAAGCGCGGCGACGACGTTTGCGGCTATCCCGGTGCCGTGCAGGTGGATCCCCATCTCGCGCCGGGGATTGGTTGGAGCCGGATCGGCGGAAAGCCAGTTCTGACTCGTGATGACGACATCGTCATCGTCCCAGCCGAGCAGCTTGGCATGAACCTCCGGTCTGGCTGGCGGGACGACGCGGATACCGTCCATTGGCAGTCCGTGTGTGATGGAGGCCCAGTCGGGCTCGCCCGTATCGGGCGCAATGCCATAGCGTAGTTCCACGTCGAGTCCGGGCCGTGCCTTCAACGCGGCCCCGAGTGGAATGAGCAGGGCTTGACGCGCCGCCGCCGACACACGATGGCTAGTGAGAAAGAGCTGGCGCTCGGCGCGCGCGCTGGCCTGTGCTAGCAGATCGCGGTGCGCCGCGCCGAATATGAGACTCGCCGACACATTTCCACTTTTGGCCGCAGGCGCGGCGGAAAGCGATGCTGCGTAAGCGGCAAGCTGCGATGTCAGCGCGTTCCAGTGGCCATCCCGGCCGCGGCTTAGCTCCGCCGCCTGGTAGATTAGATCGGCGACGAGCCGGGTGTCGCGCAGCCGCACGCTGGCCTCGAGTAGCCCCATGCCCGAGGAGAGCCAATTGCACGATCCCAGCAGCGCGTGCGGAGCGCCGCCCGAACGGTCAGCAATGACGAACTTCGCGTGCGAGCGGGTCGAAAAAGGATGGAGGCGAATGAGTTCATCCTCTCCGCTTGCGGCGAGTTCGTCTCGCAGCGCGGCTACCGCTTGGCGGGTGCGACCGATGAAGCGACGATCGTCGCCTTCCCCCCACATGAGCTCGACACGCGCTCCTCTTCGCGCTGCCTCAAGAAGGCTTGGCCGCAGTCGCTCGAATGCCTTTTGGCTGACAAAGGTCGAATGTATAACAAGACGTTCGCGAGCTCCCGCGATCAACTGCAGGAGCGCCTCTTCATTCGCTACGCCGCCTATCAGCAAATCCTCGTCGGAAAACGTGATATGCCGGATCTTCGCGTCATTGTCGCCTGGGACCACTGGCGCCACGACGGCGACGGTCACCGGATGACCCGGGCGGCTTTCCGCGCCCCGTCTGGCGGCATCAAGCACGGCGTCGATGAGCCGTTGCGGCGCGCGCTCGGCGAGTCCCTCGACCTTCCCGCCCCGCACCAGCACGAGCGCATAGCGCTCCATGAGACGGTCCCCCGCGCGCTCCATTCCGATGAAATGCTCGTCCTGCCGGAACAGATGCTCGACGAGATCCTTCACTTCATACTCGCTCTCAAGTTCGGGCGGTTTCATCCACACAATGGCCTCGCGGCGTTCGCGCTCGATCACGGCATTCTTGTGCAGGAAGGGGAGTTCGCGGGGTTTGAACACCGTCCCGGTCGTTCTGTCTACGACGAAGTTCATCCAGCGCGCGACAGGAGTAGCCGCCGCAGGCAACTCGGGCTTTGCCGCTGCAACGGCCCCTGCCGCACTCGCAGCGAACACGAGATCGGAAGGGGAAGAGCGAAGTTCGACCCACCCAGCCCGCATGAGGCGGATTAATATTTCGATGACCAGCCGCTGGTGCATTCGCCCAGCCCCCGCGAGATCGGCGACACCTTGCGGCTTTTCTGCGAGCGCCGCGAGCACGAGGTGCTCGACGATGCTCCAGCGTCGCCCCTTTTCAAGGTGAAACTTGCGCTTGCCCCGATAGACGGGGATCGCGACGCGGATGTTGCTCATCGCACGCCCCTCTTCAACCGATCGATCCGGATGCGTTGGATCTCAGCGGGATTAAGCTGCTTTAGCTCCTCGAACAGGGTCCCGATGAACTCGATCCCGCTGCTATTCCCTTCGATTCGGGCGCTCTTGAGGATTTCCTCCAAAAAATCGAATGACCCCACGACGATGAGCCGCCATTTAGCGCGGCTGAGAAGTACGTTCATACGCCGGTAGTCGGCAAGAAAGCCCAGCGCACTGCGGATATTATTATGCGCATTGTTCCGTACGAGAGACACGATCGCAACGTCAGCTTCGCTGCCCTGAAAGGAGTCGACCGTAAAGCAGAAGCTTCCATCGGCTGTGGGGGATGCAAAGCCCAATGCAGCAGGGTCGAACCGGCGATCGGACGCGATCATATCGCGCAGCCGCGCGACCTGCTGCGAATAAGGCGACAGCAGCGCCAACGTCGGCGCCTTGGCGGCCTCCGCCGCCCCTGCAGGCCGCAGCTGTTCGAGGATCAGCCGCACGGCTTCCCGTTCCTCGCCGCTGTGCCAGCGCGGTGCTTCTTCCCCCCTTATGCGCCCACCAGCAGCCTGTTTTGCTTCGATATCGACGAGCAGCACGGGGACATCAGGCAGACGCGCCGGATCGAGCGAGCGAACGGGACAGGGCTGGGTGGTGAAACGCATCTCGCTGTCTGAATGGGTTGCCAGCGCCGCGCCATCGAGATCCGTGTAGAATGTGCCGCCGATGATCTTCGCGATCGCCGGATGCATGCGGTGCTGTTCATTGAGCCGCATCGCGAAGGTCTGACCCGAGCGTCCTCGCTTGCGGCCGAATTCCGTTTCGATCAGTGTCTGGAACAATGTCAGTGCATCGATCGCACGTGCGCACAACGCGGGAGCGCCGCCCGGATCCTCGGCGACTTCGTCGAGGAGGGCCTCGGTTGCTTCGTCGCGCAACGAGCGGCCGATGAATTCCGAGCCGATGGTGAGCGCATCCACAACCTTGTCTGGCATGCTCAGAAAGGCGATCATCTTGTCGGCATTGAACGGGGGAAGCTGCTTATGATCGCCGATCATCAGGCGACGGTGAGAGAGAAGCTGCGGGGCGATCAGTTCGGTGCCCGTAGCCTTGCCCGCCTCTTCGATGATGCTCCAGTCGAATTGGCTATGCTCCTCGATTAATCGCTCGAGATCCGCTGAATTGGTGGTCGCGAAAACGAGATTGGCGGCGCGCATGACGACGCCTTCGAAGTTTTTGAGGTCAGCCGGATATTGGGGGCGTTTTCCCGCCTCGATGCGCTGCGCCCGGTCGCGCGCGCCGCGTTCCAGCCGGTTGAAGCGATCGCGCAGCGCTGGCCGGGCGCCCGCGACGAGGTCGCTCTCCGCGATCGCGCCCAATGTCTCGCGGCTCACCTTGGCAAGGCGATGTTCGCTCTTGTCTTCCCCCTCCCGGCCCGAGCCGCAGCGGACAATGAGCGGTTCGGTATCGATCGTTTTGGTCGCGGGAACGATCTCGCTCAGCAAGTGATCGACCGCCGCATTGCTCTGGGCACTCAGCAGGAATCGCAAGGTGGGCTCATCCTGGAAGCGGCGCTTGACGAGCTCGCGGACGAGCCGGGTCTTGCCGACGCCTGGCGGCCCCTGAACTAAATAGAGCGGCAGCGTGCTGATGATCTGGCGAAGGGCTTCGCGCTTCGAGCTGTCTAGGTCGCCGAGATCGGCATCGGCGGGTACGGGATCATGGCTGGGCGTTAGCTCGGCCAGCGGACTGGTCAGGGCGCGCTGAAGTTCAAGATGCTCGCGAAGCGCACCGAGCGCCTTCAGTCTGCGCCGCAGCTGCGTATCGCGCCCTATTGAATCTTCTGGAACTAAGAACAGCGGTTCGCTGTCGGACGGTCGTTCTGACCCGCGAAATTGATAGGCGGTTTGCTTGCCCTCACGCTCGATCGCGCGCTCGAACTTCCATTCACCATCACGCGCATTCTGCTGCCCGAGATTTTCCTCGGTGGTGAGGATCCAGCCTTCCCGCCGAAGCCCGTCACTCGTCAGGGCGCTGTGCAAGCGGTTTGCAGGCGAAAGGATGTCTAGCGCTTCTGAAAGCCTGTCGCGCTCGGAATCGGCGCGTGGGACGAGCTGGATGACCGCATCGTCGCTTCCCGTCTCCGGTACAAGGTCGGGGAGCAGCCGCACCGGAAAGGTCTCGGCGACGGCGAACAGAAGCTCGATGATGAGGGTGAGCGTGAGCGCGCCATGAAATTCCGCCGCCGGATCAGTCCCGCTTGTGCCGGCCGCCATCTGGTTACGCAGCGTCTCCCAATTCCTGACCTTGCCCCGCGCCCGCGCGAACCGTGCCGGCGCCTCGTCGCCGCTGATAAGTTCCAGCCCCGCTGGCGCGAGCTGGAGGGTGTTGACGATATTAATCTGTGCGGGCCCCTGCCGCGCGATTGCGACGCACTCCGCATATTCCCAGGAGGGCGCTTGCGCACGGGGCGCCCGGTAAGCACGCAGCTGGTAATAGAAATCATGGCCGCGAAGCATCAGCTTCACAGGCTCATGCTCGAGGGCCACTGCCACGAGGAGCGGGCCGTCCGCAAGATCGGCTTCAACGATAGAGGGAAGCTCGGGGAATATGCTCGCGGCATCGGTGCCAAAATGGGTCGCGACGGTCCGTGCGATCGCGCCTTTCTCGCGCAGGTCGAGAACGAGGTGCAGCTTGCTTTCCTTGCCCGCCGCATCGGCCGCGACCGCGGTGATGATCTGGTCGATATGTTTCAGGACGACATCACCGTCGAGACGGTCAAGGATTTCGACGCCCGCGAGGTTGCGCAGCAAGCGCACCTCCGCTGCGGAGAGGTGATCGGCGACTTCGAATGCAGGGATCGAGAGATCATCGACGCGGGCCCAATCAGCCCCGATCAGCCGCGCGACGAGCTTGCCGAAAGCAGCCCAGTCGCCGCGGAATGACACCGTCCCCTCGGGCTTGCGCAGCGCGCCCTTACCGCGTGCCGCGCTCGTGACGAGACGCATCGACCATTCGAAACCCGTGAGCTGAAAATCGGGCTCTTCGCCTTCGGCGCTGAGGACAGACCAGGCGTCGAGATCGCGGTGAAGCATGCCCTCGCCGTGCAGCGCCTCGAGCGCGAGCGCGATACGCTTGAGATTGCGCCAGAGCCGCACACGGTTGACGGGAGGACGCGGCGCGGTCAACCAGTGGCCAGCGCGTGTGCGCTCCAGCGTCGGCGCAATCGGCCGCCGCGGGCCCGGCTCAATAACCAGGTAGAAGCCAGCGGCGTCGCTTCCCGCGTCCGCGAGCCGTGCAATCACCTCGTGCGCAACGGGATGGCCCGCCATGCGATGGAGCTGGCGTATCTCATTGCGCCAAATTGCCTCAAGATCGGCATCCTTTTGCCGCTCCGAACGCGGCCATATCTTGATGAGCACAACCTCGCCGCCCGGCCCCACCCCCTCAATCAGCCCGACACGCCCGGCTTTTCGGTCGGGCACGCGCAAATACGCGTCGTCGAGACGATATTTTGCCAGAAACTCGGACTTGCGCCGTCCCGCTTTTTTAGCCACTTGCCCTCACACCACCCCTGCCTCGGACATCCGAACAGTGACGCTTATAGTAATGAACGCTTTTCGCAACAGTCCCCGACGAATAGCGTCCTTTTTGGATACACCCGAACGTCGAATGCCTGCGGATCGACAATCTTGTTCTCCGCGAAACCCTTTAGGAGAGTCTGCGGGCTGTAGCGGTTCGCTTAACCTTTGAACCCACGCATCAACTAGGCCTACACCGGCAGTCCACGGCGATTTAGAGCAGATCAGGAATCCGGGTAGCCGGGTCGCCAGCGTGTATAGCGGTCTCATGGAAAAGCTGTCCTGCCAGCCGACAACTTACACGCCAGCACCGCATATACTTCCGGCGTATATGGGCATCGGAATCCATAAAAAAGCTTGGGACAATAATGCCGTTATCCTGGTCTCATCCTCAAACAGTCGAGCGATGCCGAACCAATTTCCAAATAGCAGGGAAAGCCTATGTCTGCTTTAGGCGGAATTCAGTCGTCACGACGGGAAACGGTATGAAGCAGGCGGCAACTTCGCGGTAATCGAAGTTGCCGGGTGTTGAGAACAAGTTCGAGCACTTGCGCCGCCACTTTTGGCGAAAGCCTGAACATATGCGACGGCCACCCGGCGGCGCCTTCATATCACGGGTTTTCCGATTCAGCGAGGCGGGCGTGCCAACAACTGTTCTCGATCTGAGAGTATCTCACGATTTCAGATTGTCGTTCGAAGTCGGTGCGATAGATTGCCCGCGAGCCACGGGAGAGTGTGATGAAAGTCCATCTTGTCGGCGCGATACTCGCCGTCACCGCGATCTCCGGATGCAGTCCGTCCGAACCGCGCAGCACGCAATATTTCGAAGCCCATATCGATGAGGCGCGACAGCTCGTTGAAGGATGCCGCGACGGATCGGTCCGCGGGCCCGAATGCGACAATGCCGACATTGCGGTTCAGACCGCTGAAGCCAAGGAACGTCGGAAACGGTTCTTTGGTGACCGCAAGGCCTATACGCCACGCCAATAGAAGGGTGGGCTAGAGGCCGGCATCCGATCGTAGCTGGTCCAGACCTTCCCGGCAGAGCCGTTCGATGATGTTGCGCAGATTGGTCGCCGATGCGGCGAGCGCTGCCAGATCGTCGGCGCTAATATCATAGCTGGGCGAATAGCGCGCCTCAACGTATGCCCTCTTCAATAATTCGAACCGGCGTCGATCGAGCTTGCTGTCGCGCGGCCAGGCCTCGACCAGACGTGCCTCCCTGTCCTCTGCCAGCGAGCGTAAGAATTTGATGTTGTGAGAGCGGGGAAAGTACAGCGTGTTGGTTAGCAGATAGCAGGCATAAGCCCGTTCGACAGTCTGATGGAGTGTGAAGGCGGCATCTTTCCTCCATCCGACATTATGCAAGTCCTTTGAAAATTGAAACGCCACCATCTCTAGTGCGCGATCAACCGAAGGGAGCCCCTCCTCGAAATACCCTGCTGCCATCTCATAAGCATCAGCCACGGTCAGCGGCTTCGGCGCCGCCAACGCATGATTGGGCAGGTCGTAGAGCAGGATGCCGTCGCGCAGGATATCGACCCAGAAATATTCGCCGCGGCTGAGCGCCCGGTTCACCTCGTCGAGCGTGTGCACGATGATGTTGAGGGTGCGCCCGACTTCGGGATCGCGAAGGATCTTGTCTTCGGCCAAATACCAGTGATCGGCGATGTCGGTCAGGTCGGCGTGGCTGACGATGATCAGGATGTCGAAATCGGACTGGTAGCCATTCTCGGGCTCATCGACCCAGTCGCTGCGCGCATAGCTGCCGAACAGGATGATCTTCAGTATCTTGCCGTTGCGCTTGCCCTCCTTGGTCGAGCGCTCGATCGAACGCGCAAACTCCTCCATCAGCACCCGCTTGATGCGTTCGAGTTCGCCCTGCTGCTTGGCGGGGAGGTGGTCGATTTCCATTTTCATTTCAGAGAGAATCTGGCCGACATTGAAAGCCCTGACAAGGCCATCTGCTCTCAAATCGAGAGGAAGTTGTACCTAGCCACCTATTTCCCGACGCTCCGGAAGATCGACGCGGCGATCTTAGGGTAACGACGATCCGCAACGCAACGGCCCGATCGCGGATCAGCTTATCTCGGGACCGCTGCGGCCGCGCCCGATCGTCCAGTTCACCCCGCTTTCGCGCATCAGTCCGGCGACCTCTTTCCCGATGTGGCGATCGAGCACGGGCTTCCAGGGCACGAGAGTGAACTGTTTCGCTTTCTCGACGAGCGCATAACGTCCGCCCTCGCCATCGATCCGACGCGTCACCCGGCCCTCGATCCAGTCACCCTTCCCGGTTTCGGAAAATTCGCTGCCGAGTTCGTTCGACAGGCGCCGCGCGAGCCGCGACAGCTCGCGGCGCTGCAGCGCGGCCAGGGCGCCCGGACGATAGGCGATCCCCTCGCCGTCCGGATCGGCAAACTCCTGCTCGATAAGCCAATGCCGGCGAAGCTGCTGCGCCGCGCGCACCTCGCCGCCAAATCCTTTCGCGCGCAACGGCTCGGGCGTCGCGGCAAGCATCTCGCGGTCGAGCCAGGTCACGGCGCCCGCGCGCGGGAGCCTTTCGAGCGGCACCGCCGACAGGATTTCGACGGCGACGGGCCGGTCGCGCACAGCATCGCGTTCATAGGCGGCGGCGCGCGCAACATGATCGGGCGCGATCGCCCAGCTTCCGTCGGCATCGCGCCCGGCAATTGCACCGCGCCGCCGCATCGCCTCGAGCCGCCGGACATGCGTTTCGGCGAAAGCCGGGCTCGCGGCAGGATCGTAGCGGAGATGCGCCCGAATATCGTAGCGACCATCATTGGCAGCGGCGACCGCCGCGACGGTCCGGTCAACCTCGCGCGCACCGGCCGCCGCCGGGACGATCCGCACGATCGCGCCCTCGACGAGCGGTTCGACCGCAACGCCCTTGCCGATGCCGACATAATGGGTGCGCCCGTCGACCCCGTCGACGATCAGATAATGGCGGTCGGCAAGCTCGTCGGCGAGCCCGCGCATCGCAACGCGCCCGACGAGCGGGCGGTCGAGCGGCATCGCGTTGTCATGGACCGCGTGGTCGGCGGGCGCGTGCGCCCGTCCGCGCGCAGCGAGTCCATGGTTCATCGCGGCGATGATATCGCCGCGCTCGCCCATGCGTTTCAGCGCGGCCTCCATATCCTTCGCGAGCCGCCACTGACCGGGCGCGATTTCGTGCGCAAGACCCATGCGGCCGAGCGTCTGGAGCCGCCCCGCGCGAACCGACTGCATGAAAGGGTCGCGATCGGCCGCGAGTATGAGCGGCGACGCGCCCTGTTCGCGGAGCAGCTGCCGGTCGATCTCGATGAGCCGGTCGGCGCCGATGTCGTGCCGCATCCGGGCCTCGATTTCGAGCTGCGTCTTCGGCCCCAAATCGAGCGTCACGAGCTCGCTCGCGCGCTCGCGCAGTCCGCGAGCGATATATTCGCGGGCGATTACGAGATTCTGGCCGGACTCGTCGACGCCGCGCAGCATGATATGGCTGTGCGGATGACGGGTGTTGAAATGGTCGACCGCCACCCAGTCGAGCCTGGTCCCGAGATCCTCTTCCATCTGCGCCATCAGCCGCCGCACGAACGGCTTGAGGTCGGCGTAGAGATCGCCCTCTTCGGCCGAGACGATGAAGCGGAACTGGTGCCGGTCGCCCGCGCTGCGTTCGAGGAAGGATTGGCCGTCGGCGACATCGGCGCGCGCGTCGTAAAGCTCGCCCGGATGGCCCTCGCGGGTGACGCCGTCGCGCTGGATATATTTGAGGTGAGCCGCCGCCGCTGCGTGCCCCTTTCCCGCGAGCCGCGCGAGGCGCGTCTTGATGACGACGCGGCGCTGCCTCTGGCGCGAGCGCGAACCGCGGCTCGCGAGCAGCCGGCCGACGGGTGCGCCGCGGCCGATCCGGCTGCCATCGAAGCGCGCGGCCTGGCTTCGCGATTTCCTCCCGACCAGCGTTGCCGCGGCAAGCAGCCGCCCGAGATATTTGCGCGCTTTCCTGCTCCTGGTCGCGCGCATCCGGCCGAGCCGCGGCTCGAAATCCTCGTCGTCGCCGCTCATCGCGATATTCCGCCGAGTCTCGCGCAAACCCGCGCAATTGCATGGGTTTCGCCGCGCCGATCTCGCAGGGCGCGAAGCAGTCTCGCAAAAAAGGATGTGCAGACAATAAGATAGCCTCGCCTGCGAGGCTGTCCCTTTATCTTGCCTTCTCCCCGCCCCCTTCCCGGCGCCTCCCTCCGCCTCGAATTCCCCGACCGCACACCTTCCATCGGCCGCCGCCACATAGCTTCCGCCGGCGCCCGCCGCGCCGATTCCGCAGCGCCCTCCGAGCACGCCAAAAGGAGCAGCGCCCGCGAGGCACCGCTCCTTTGCGAAAATGCAATTTGCTCAATGGACCGATGCAAAAGCGCCTTCGGCATCGCGCCGTTCCTCGAAACGCCGAAGCCCGAGCATCGCCTGCGCTTCGTGCCGGTCATCGATGATGAGCACCGCCACGAACCAGCGGTCGCCAAGCCACCCGAGCACCGCGACGCGCTCGAGCAATTCCGCTTCTTCCTCGAGGCTTTCATAAGCCCCGAGACACCGCTCCTGCACGCGCGCCTCCCAGTGAAAATCGGCGCCTTCGGCGTCGATGAAGCGCTCCGCAAGCGCTGCGGCGGCGCCGCTGCCGAACTCGATCTCGAGCCCGGCAACGAGCCGTTCGTAGACGCCGTTCGCCTGTGAAGACTGCGCTGAAAATGCCATGATTGCCTCCGCGTTGAACCGTCCTCCTTAGTCGAGGACAGTCCTTCACGGGCGGGCGCCGGCGCGGCTGTCAGGGCCGCACGGGCGAAGCCCGGGCGCCGCGAAGCGGCGGCGGAGGAACCGATTTGCGAAGCAAATTGGAGGGGCCGCCGGCCTTGCACAGCCGCGTCGGCGCCCGTCATAATCGGCCTTGCCGAGACGAGCCCTCCCACCCTTTCGGCCAGCCGCATCGCCGCCTACTCACGCCGCGCCGGGACATCGCGGCGCAGGAGAAAGATCGGATCGGCAGGCTGCGTGGGCGGGAGCGCCGCACCGCCGGGAGCAGCATTTATGTCCAGCGGAGCGGCATCGTTCGATGCAGCATCGCGCGACGAATCTGCCGACCGCGCGAACAGGAGCGAAGCACCCTGCTCGACCGTCGCGACGGGCGCGATCGGTGCGCCCGGCACCACTCCCGGATCGGGCAACGCCATGGCCCGCGACCGAACAAAAACGCCATCGCGCCCGAGAATCCGGGCGACATAATCGCGCGTCTCGCGCGGCAGCGGACGCCCGCGCGCGACATAGTCGCCATAGCGTCCGGGGCCGGCATTATAGGCGGCGAACAGCCCCGGGTAACCGAAGCGGTCATACATGGCGCGAAGATAGGCGGTTCCCGCGACGATATTGTCGGCGGGGTCGTGCGGGTTGCTCCCGAGCCGATAGGCCGCGCGAAGCGAGGCCCAGGTCCGCGGCATGATCTGCATCAGCCCCATCGCGCCCGCATGGCTCGTCGTCGGCCTGCCGCCGATCTCGGTGCGCCCGCCGCTCTCGGCCTCGATCACCGCGAGCACCCATGCTTCGGGAAGCCCGAAACGCGCCGCCGCCGCGCTCGCGAGCGGGCGCCATGTCTCGACCTCGCGTGCGCCCGCACTGCCCGGAATGCCGAGCGCGAGCAGCGCGAGCGCCGCGCAAAGCGACTTCAGCGCGCCCATATCAGCCGCGCCTTTCCGATAATGTCGCCGGGTCCGGTGACCCCGAAATAGCGCCCGTCGAACGAGTGCCGCGCGTCCGCCATGAGGAGGAAGAGCTCGCCCTGACGCAGCGCGCGGCAGCCCTCCCACCAGGGCAGGGTCCGGCCCGCGCCATCGCGCACGCGCCGTGTCACCGCGGGCACCGCGTTGATCGAGACGTGCTCGCCATGCGCGCAGACGATGTCGCCTTCAGCAGCGACGGCGCGCTTCACGAGCGGCACATTGGCGGGAAGATAATGGCGCCGCGCGGCGAGCATGCGCCACGGCGCCGGGGTTCGCGCGATCACCATGTCGCCCGCACCGATCGGCGCGCCGGGCGACACGAAATAGAGCCCCCTCGGCGCGCTCGCGCTCGCGTTCCAGACGAGTAAGGGGGTAGGCGGCAGCGCCGCCGATCCGAGCAAAAGTCCCACGAAGCCGCCGGTCGCAGCGAAGCGGACGCGGCGCCAGAACCACGCCCGGCGCGCGCTGTCGGCGCGGCGTTTCGCCAACCAGTCGAAGAGCGGAAGCGCCTTTGGCTCGCCACGTTCAAGCCGCGCCATGATCGCCTCGCGCCGCGCCCGCGACCGCCGCCGATGCGCCGTCGCTACGATCCTCGCCGCCCGCGACGCCGCTTGCGCCGCTGCCCGGCGAGGTCGAGCGCGACCATGCGATCAGATCGTCGACATGATAGCGGACATAGCGGCCGTGTCGGCGATGGGGCGGGCCTTCGCCCGCCGCGCGCATATATTGAAGCTTGCGCGGTCCGAGCCCGAGATAAGCCGCAGCCTGCTCGGTATTGAGGAAGGGGGTGCCGTGGCGCGCGGCGCGCGCGCGGGCAATCTCATCGGACTGGTCTGCCATTTTGCCATGTCTCCATATCGTCGGGGTCTGCCGCGGCCCGATGCGGCGGCGCACCTCCGCGATGCGCCGGGCGCCGCCGCGCGGGGAGGCTCGAAAAATTAGGGCAAACAAAAAGAGCCCCCGCGCCCGGCGGGCGCGAGGGCGAGGTGGGGGATGCGATCAGTCGGCGGGATTCCAGATGAGCGCATAGGTGTCGTCATCGTCCTGGCCCGCCGCGCGCCCGAGGTTCGCATAGAGCCGGCGCGGCCCGAATTCGGGGGCGGCGAGGCTCAGCGAGACATAGGGCTCGCCCGACACCTGGCCGGTGCGGATCCAGGCGGCACCGATTTCGACATTGTCCGAAAAGACCCGGAAATCGGGCTGGGCGTCGCCCGCCTTACTCCGGTTCGGGCGGATATCGACGTCCGCGCGGATCGAAAGCGTCTTGAGTTGACCGCGATATCCTTCGGTCATGTTGCCGTTCACAAAGCCGATGGCAGCCATCGTTCGTCTCCTTGGATGAACGCCGCCGGGACCATTCCCGGAGCGTGGCGGACACAAGGGACGGGGTATCCGGCGACGGCGCACCCGAAGGGCCGGAGCGTGAGCGGAGGACGGTCGCGCACGGCCTTTTTTGCGCGCGGAACGCGCGGGACCCGCGAGGAGCCGGCGAAGCCGGCGGGGAAAAAAGGGTGCGCGCGCCCGTTGCGCCGCCGCCGCCCCGTTCCAGACGCCACGACCGGCTCCGGGATGGTCCTGCGGCATGCCCAAAAGAGACGAACCGGCGATGCGGCGAGGTGTGACGGCATCCTCGAAAGGAGATGGCCAAGCGCGCGATTTCGATGCAGAGGATCGTCCTCGCAAGCAGCGGATTCGTCGAACCGGCGCTGACAAATTCCGGCATCATAAGGGTTCGAACGAGCCCGACAGGGGACCCAATGGACGGACAGGCCCGTCTCTCTATCGCTACCGAAAGCCGCGATATATCGATGATCGCCGCGCGCAGCGCGGGCATCTGGATCGCGCTGGCGCTCGACGAGGAGGCGCTCGCGGCGCTGCGCCGCGACGGGCTCGATCCCGCCGCGCTGCGTCTCGGCGGACTCCATCCGTTCGAATATGAGCTGTCGCCGGACGGCGGTCTCGAGGTGACCGCGCGCGCGAGCGACGACACCGGCGCGGAGGCGCTGCTCGACCTTTTCCGCATCCATTTCCTGCGCCGCCTGCTCGGCTAGCGGCCGCATTCGCCCGGAGCCGGGCGCCCGCCAGCGAGCAGGCGCAACAAGATATCGCACGGCGCCGAAGGCCTGCCGTGCGGCCTTCCCGAACCACGCAAAGGCGCGTGCCCGGACCAGCGATGGTCCGGGCGCGCGCCTTTTCCACCCTCTCCGCGCCGCCCCGCGAGGGGCGGCGCGCCGGGTCAAAGGTCATCCAGCGCGGCATCAAGGATGCGCTGACGGGGGGCGAGCGGCGCCAGGACGCCCGCCCCCGCCGTGCACCGGTCAGGCTGCGAGCGACGGCGCCCCGCTATCTTCCCACGGCGGCAATTCGCCGGCATCGGCGGCAGGTTCGGCGTCCGCCTCGCCAGCCGTTCCGGCATCTTCCTGCGCGGGCGCGATGCCCTCGCCCTCGCCCTCGCCCTCGTCTTCGCCGACATCGCCCTCCGCGTCGCGAACCTCGTCGGGGTCCGCATTCGCGCGCGCTGCCTCGGCTTCGGACGCCGATGCCAGGATATGGAGCAAGCGACCGTTCGCCGCCACGCTCGCGACGCCGCCGCGCGCCGTGTAAGGCGCTGGCGGAAACGCCATCCACTTCGGTACCCAGCCCTCGACCTTGGCGCGGCCGCCCGTGCCCTCCAGATGGTCGGTGACGATGGACTTGAGGACCTTGGCCTTTTCCTGCCCGTTGGCGGCGGCGACCTCGGGTCCGGCGACCTCGGCGACGATCTGGCCGAGCACCTCCTTGTCGCGGACGAGATTCCAGAAGGCCGCATCGGGGCGCCAGACCGTCGCAAGGTCGACGCCGAGATGCTGCCCGATCATCTCGACCGCCTCGCTTCCCGCCTCGAGCGTTTCGCCCATCACGATGGCGACGATTTCGAGGACGACGGGGTCGGGGAGTTCGAGCAATCGCGCGAAGATCGGCGCGAACCGCCGCTCGCCATGGCGCCCCGTAACCGTCAGATCCTCGGCGTCGAAGCCGAGCACCGCGAGCACCGCGCGCCGCCGTTCGTCGAAGTGCGCCTCGCTCGCGCAGGTCTCGACGCTTTCCTGCACCTCTTCCTTGGCGCAGACATAGGATTGGAGATCGACGCGGTAATGGTCGGCGCCAGCGATGACATGCGCCGCGAGCGCGCGAAGCGCGACCCCGCCATGTTTCGCGAGTTCGGCGCGGACCGCCGCATGGCGATGAAGATTGATGTAGCTATTCATCGCGCTCGTGACCTCGGGGCGCGGCGCCTTGGCCGACGCGCCCGCCTCGCCGCGCGCCCGTGCCGCTGCTTCCTTTTCGGTCAGATAGCCTTCGTGAAAGTCGATCTCGCCCGTCGAACGTATCTCGACATAGACACGCCCGCCCTTGCGCTTGGCGGTATGGCTATGGTGCCATGTGATGAAGCGGGCGCCGCGTTCGAGGATGATGACATCGCTCCAGCCGTCCTCCAGATAGGCGGCCTTGCGCGCCTCGACCTCGGCCATCTGGAGCGCCCAGAAAGCATCGGTGTCGGGGACGAGACGGTCCTCGCTGAACAGGTCGGCGACAATCGCCAGTCCCGATTCCTCGATATCGAACAACGCATGGTCCGCCTTGATCGCGCCGCCGCCGAACAGCCAGTCCTTGAGCTGGCTTCCGGTCGGACAATATACATCCTTGTCCTCGAACAGCGCTAGCCATGCACTCTGCTGCGCTTTCGACGCGAGGGTCAGATGCTTGACCGTCGAGGGGTCGATATCGCCCGCGCGGTAGAGGCTGCGGATGCGCGGCAAGAGATTGCCGAGCGCGAGGATGCGCTTCACCGTCTGCGGCTCGAACGCGAAGTCGGCGGCGATTTCGGCTTCGCTGCGGCCCGATTTGGCGAGCTTGACGAAGGCTTCCCACTGGCTGACCTCGTCGGGTGCGACGCGCGCCAGATTTTCGAGCATCGACGCCTCGATGGCGTCGGCATCGTCGCCATCGTCGAGAATCGCGCACGGCAGCGGGCGCGGCGTGCCGCCTTCGCGAACCACTTTATTGACGGCAGTGAAGCGCCGACGCCCTGCAAGGATTTCGAAATGGCCATCGGCACAATTGGGGCGCACCAGCAGCGGGACGAGGACGCCGCGCTTGCGGATGCTCGGCAATATATCGCCGACATCGGGGTCGCGCCCCTTGGCGCGCATATTGGACTTGGCGACCGACAGCTTGTCGAGTTCAATAAAATCGAGTTTCATGGGACTGCTCCAAAGTGAGCGCCGGTCCCGTCTTTCGTCAAAGGGGGGACGGGACCGGCTTTGAATGGCGGCGAAGGCGCGCCGCCTCGCCTTGCCGCCTAGTCCGGCGGAAGCTCGTCATTCGCGCCCGGCGAAAGCGGCGGCGTCGCGTCCTTGTCGCGGCGGCGCAGGATCGTCTCGGCGGCGATAATCATTCCGGCGCGCCGTGCCGTGTCGGCCCAGACCGAAAGCGGGGCGCGCCCCTCGAAATGCTCGTCGCGCTCGATCCGCATCCCGAACGGGAGCCGGATCGCGCTGATTTCCGAGAGGCTGAAACTGCCGAGTTCGGGACAGCCGAAACCAAGGTCGGCAAGACCGAACAAGGTGTCGCCATCCTCGTCGAGTTCGGTCGCGAGCCATGTCGCAGGCCCAAGCGGATTGAAGAGCTTGACAACCGGGCACGGGTCGAAGTCTCCCTGCGCGGCACGGCGGCGGCCCGTCGCGCCATTGGCTTTCAATATGGCGATAAGGTTGTCGGGAACGAGGGTCATTGTCCCCCTCCCGCCGTCTCGGCGCCGCGCGCTCGCGCGCGGCCCTGCTGCGGGGCGGCCTCGAGCCGGGTCTGCGATAATCGATACACGGGGGCGCCTCCTCCTGACCAAATCCGCCGCAGCCGGCCCCGGACAGCGGGGCGGGCGGCGAAACCACGGGATCAGGGACCGCCGATCGAGGCGACCCGCGCACCCGAAGGGCCGCAGCGGAGCGGAGGAGCCGGACGCAGGCCGGCTTGCGCGGGCGCCGGGCGGTCCCAGAACCCGTGCGCCGCCCGCGCCGATGTCCGAGGCGCCGGCCACCAAAGCGCCGCCGCGCGGACGCGCGGCGTCCATTGGCCGCAACGCGAGTTCCGGGTCGGAATGGCCGATTATGGGTGAATGGGCTTGCACGCGGATCGGTCGCCGATGACGCCGCTTCGAACCCGTTGTGCGGTTTCGCGCAGTAGAGTGCCGGAGGTTACGCGCCTGGGCCGGAACCGCGGGCGCGCAACCGGAAGGTCAGGGACGAACCGCTGGCTCACCCAGCAACGCCTCGACATCCGCCATGAGCGCAATCGCCCATTCTGCGTTCAGCGCCGGTCCGGGTCCGCCCGGCCAGCAGACATCGGCGCCGAATAGATAATGAAGCTTCCAGAGCAAGGCGGCGACATCCGGCGCCGGAGCCATGAGAAGATCGACCTCGGCATCGCCCTGCTCCGCGCAAAGCTCTTCATTTTTCGCTTCGACCGCATCCCAATCATGTGCTCCGCGTGCTGCTGCATGGTCGAGCCAGGCCGTTCGGATCGACGCGGCGGCTTCGCGAAAGCGCGGCGACACATGATTGTCCCAAGCGTCGAGGCGGTTCGCATCGAAGAAAAAGCGTGCGACCTCGCCGCTTTTGGCCTCCAGGTCGAACCAGAGATCGGGGCAGGGAGCCGTGCGCTCGACCGCATCGATCATCGGCTTCAACACCGTTTCGGTATGTTCTTCATGCGCCGTCTTCGCCGCCGCGCGCCTCGCAAGCAATTCGGCCCAGCGCGGCGTCGCCTCTTCGGCGCGTTCCATGACCACCGCTTCCTGCATCATTCATCTCCTTTGCATCGCCGCTTGATTACGGCGTGACGAGAATATGACAGATCGCGGCGCAGGGCGTCGGGCCCGAAGGGCCCAGAGAAAACGCGCCCTTGGCGAGCCGCAGGCGCGGCGGCGTGCGCGCGCAGCGGTGCTTCGCCGCCGCCGCGCCAAGAAAGCGAGCCGAGAGCGCTGCGCGGCCAACCGTAAGGACACGCGACCTCTGGCGGCGCCCGCCGCCGCCAGTGTGCGCCCATCAAGGGCCGCGCGCTATAATACCTGCGCTTGTCGGCGGACCGGACCTTACCGCCAAGTCAGTCGAGACCGGCTGGCCCGTTCGACGGTTGCGCAGACATCGCGCCCGCTTTAATTCTGACTTCGGGGGTGAATCTATGTCGGAGGAACAAGCGGCCGAGGAGCCGGACAAGGGGTGGTCGCTCTATGTCGGAGAGACGCTGGCGCGTCGAAACGGGCACCATGGGCCTCCAATCGCGACGATCTATCATTTGGAGGCCGGCCTTGGCCTTCTCCATTCCATCGACATGTTGATCGATCGGAACAGCGAATCGATACTCAAGCGTCTGCCGCAGCGGCGAACCGAACAAATCGCAACCCAGGCCGGTCAGATTCTCGCGACTATAGACAGCAGCGGACCATATAGCGTCCCAACATTGACCGGGCTCGAAACGCGGCTCGGCTTCAATCCGGTTATCAACATCGTCGATCCCTATACCTTAAGCGCGATGAACTTGGAGGAAGGCCGCCGTCACGGCTTTCCCTTCGAACCGGCCTTTTCGAGAGACGCCGCGGAAGAGGCTCCGGACGTCGAGCTGATCGATGAGGAAACCGCCCGCACCGGCTTTATCGCCATGCTTGCAGATGCCTATCGCAACACAAGAGCCCTGTTCTCGCGTCGGGACAACCCATCAACCGGTTCAATCGACTTCACTGTCCATACAGGGCTCAAGGACTATACGCTCGATCATACGCCGGAATTTGCCATCACCTGGAGCAGGTTCGGTCACGTTCGAACCTCGCCGGTAACTGACAAGCTCTACAGCGGCCACTATTTCTTCCGCGGCACATCCGGACGGAGCATCAAAAAGGATAGCACCCGACATCTGGTGTCGTTCGATCGCACCCAGACGACGCTAAGCTGGTAGTCAGTGGCCGCCGACACACTCTTCGATCCCTATGTCATGGGCATCGGCGCGGCGATGACTGCGGGCGCAAACATCTATCTCGCCGTTTTTGGGCGCCGCCCGAAGTTTCTCCCGCCGGTCCGGGAAATCGACCTGTTGCAGCGCGCCGCTCATATATTGTCCGTTGGCGTTGTGATCCTCACCTATCAATTCGGCGCCAAAGCAAGTTTCGGAAGTGTTGAGGAAATGCTCGTCCGGACTCTCGCCGCTTTCGTGATTTCGCTCTTCCTCTATTTCCTGCTTCTCTCAAGTCTTTCGTTGCGCTGTCCGAGCGATCCGACCCTCTATCTCGGCGGGCTCTGGAAAAGCGCCGCTGCGAAGGAGAGAATCTCAAACGCCAGGACGACGCCCGAAGCGGGCCCCACCAGCGCCGGCGAATATTTTTGCAACAACGGACGCAATGCCGGGATGATCTGGCCCCCCTCATCCCGACTAGGCGCCGGAGCTCTCCTATTTCTCGGTTATATCGCACTGATCTTCACCGCGACATCCGCAGTGACTTCAGCCTGGATGCTCGCCGCCGAGCAGCAAAAGCCGGCACTCGCCCCAGATTCCGATGTCGTCCCAAATTTACCCGAAGCTATTACGATTCCCAGCGATCCGCTGTTCGCGTTCGGTAAGGCTGACCTCACGCCCGATGCGGAACGGATTCTCGGCGGCACCGGCAAGCTCTTGCGGCAAAAAGGACCGACCTCGATCGAGATTTCGGGTCATACGGACGCGATAGGTTCAGCCGCAGCGAACCAGAAACTGTCCGAGCGCCGGGCTGCGGCAGTGCGGGACTGGCTGATCGCCCATGCCTGCCTCGGCGACATAAAGATCGTCACGCGGGGTTATGGAAGCGCGCGATCGGTTGCCTCGAACTGGCATCAGGATGGGCGGGATGATCCGGAAGGCCGCGCGCTCAACCGGCGTGTCGAAATCAGATATCATGCCAGCCCGTCCAGCACCCGACCGCCCTTAGATTGCCCGGCTGCCAAGGGCAGATAAGTTTGCATTTCTCGGTCGCCAGATCTTCGCAGAGCGCGACCTGCCCTGGTTGGACCTGTCGAACTTGAGGAACTCCAGATAGCCCCCACCCCCCTCCATTTCCGACCAGTCGCTCGCCCGACTCTTGCCCTTACGGCACAGCCGGTTATGCTGGTCCGGCATCGGGCAGCGAAGCGCCGGATGCCGGAGCGTGAGAACTCCGTTCGAGAGCGATCTTTCCATTGCCATCCCGCCGGGTGGCCGTCAGCGCATGTCCAAGCCCTCGGGCCAAAGGCTGCGGCGCGGGTTTTCTCGAGCCTGTTCTCAACGCCCGGCTTTCGCGCCTCGCCGCCCCTCCCCAAGGGAATTGGCACAGGCGCACGGCGATGGACTATGACGACAGCGACACCGAAGGCAGGCGCGGCATAGCCGCCGCCGATCCCCTGCCCCCCGACGACTGGCACGGATATGGCCGCACTGCGCGCACCGAGGCCGTCTATGCGGCGCATGGCCCCGAGCTTGCGCGCTTCTTCCGCCGCCGCGCCGCGAGCCAGGACGTCGGCGATCTCGTGCAGGAGCTGTTCCGCCGCTTCGTCTCGGGCCGCTTCGCCGCCCCGCTCCCGGCAGAGGAGGCAAGACCTTATCTGTTCGACAGCGCGCGCAATTTGCTCGCCGAGCGGGCGCGGCGCGACGGTCGCCGCCGCGCCGCCGCGCATGTCGAATATGACGACCGCGAGACCGCCGACCAATGCCCGCACGAGCGGCTCGAGATGCGCGACGAGCTCGCCCGCGTCGAACGCGCCATTTCGAAGCTCAAACCCAGGACGCGCGACATATTCCTGATGCACAGGTTCGAGGGACTGAGCTATGAGGAAATCGGCGCGGAGATGGGCATGACGGCAAAGGGCGTGGAAAAGCAGATGGCGAAGGCATTGATCGCGATCCGCCGCGCGCGCTCGGGGCGCCGGTGAGCCGCGAGAGCGAGGCGGGACATTGGTACGCCCGGATGCACGGGCCCGAAGCCGATTCGAGCCGCGCGGCCTTCGAGGCGTGGCGGCGCGACCCCGCCAACGCCGCCGCCTATGCCGCCTATGAGGATGACTGGACGCTCACCGGCCACGTCGCACCGCGTGCGCGCAGCCGCAGCGAGCGCGAAGCCGCGCGCCGCGGAGCGGGCGCTGCGCGCTGGGCGCTCGCTACCGCGGCGGTGGTCGCCGTCGCGCTCGTCTTCGCCGCGACCATCAGCCCCCGCACCGACACGCCGCAGGTCGCGAGCGGGCCGCTGCAGCCGGGCGAGCTCCGCCTTGCCGACGGCACCACCGTCAGGCTGATGGACGGCGCCCGGGCCGAGCCGCGCTATTCGGAGCGCGAACGCCGTCTTGTCCTCCATGGCGGCCGCGCGCGCTTCGATGTCGCGCATGACGCGAAACGCCCCTTCATCGTCGCCGCGGGCAACAGCGAGACACGGGCGCTCGGCACGATCTTCGAGGTCGACACCCGCGCCGCGGCGCCGCGCATCACGCTCATCCGGGGCGCCGTCGAGGTCCGCCTCGCCGGGGCGTCCGAGGCGATCCGGCTCGCCCCCGGCGAAAGCGCCGAGGTTCGCGGCGACGGTCCGCGGCGCCTGCCCGAGATGATAGTGCCTGTAGCGGCGACGCTGATCGACGCCGACAAACTCCCGCTCGGCGCGGTGATCGACCGCGCGAACCGGGCGAACACGGTCCCGATCCGGCTCGCCGATCCGGCGCTCGCCTCGCTCGAACTCACTGGCCGCTTCGATCTGGCGGACAGCGCGGCGCTCGCGCGCAAGCTTGCCGCCGCGCTCGATCTCGCGGTCGAAACACGCCCCCATGAAATCATCCTGAAAGCGCCGCCAGAAAAACGGGGGGAATAGTCCGCCCCCATCATTCCCGCATCCCAGACGGCCATCGCGGCCGCATTCTGGGAGGGACATATGAGAATTCGGACCATCGCCGCACTGCTCGCCGCCACCACCTCGGCGACCGCGCTCGTCGCGCCCGCGGCCGCTGCGCAGCAAGCCCAAGCGACCTATGATATCCCCGCGCAGGATCTCGGCGAGGCGATCCGGGCCTATTCGCGCATCGCGGGCGAGCCGGTCATCGCCGCCGACAGCCTCGTCGCGGGCAAGCGCAGCAGCGCCGTTCACGGCCGCCTCTCGCCCGACGCCGCGCTCGGCCGCCTCCTCGCGGGCACCGGCCTTACGGTCGCGCGCGTTGACGGCACACGCGTCGTGCGCGCAGGAAACGGGCCCAATGCGGGCGGATCGACTGAGACGGCGGAACCGGCAACTGATCCGGCCGTCGACGCAAAAGCCGACGAAGCGATCATCGTCACCGGCTCGCGTATCCGCGGCGCGGGCCCGGTCGGCTCGCCCGTCGTCACCATCGACCGCGCGGCGATCGAGAAGAGCGGCTATGGCACGGTCCAGCAATTGCTCCAGGCGCTGCCGCAGAATTTCGGGGGCGGCCCGACCGAGACGACGCTCGGCGCGACGACGCGTAACGGCGCGGGCAGCGATGCGACCTATGGATCGAGCATCAATCTGCGCGGTCTCGGCGCCTCGTCGACGCTCGTGCTGATCGACGGCGTGCGCCCCGCGCTCGGCGGCCTCGGCGGCGTGTTCGCGGACGTCTCGCTCATCCCGGTGAGCGCGGTCGAGCGCATCGAGGTGCTGACCGACGGCGCCTCGGCGATCTACGGCGCCGACGCGGTTGCGGGCGTCGTCAATGTGCGGCTGCGCAATCGTTTCGGCGGCGCCGAGACGATGCTGCGCGCGGGCACCGCCGACGGCGATATGAGCGAGGTCCAGTTCAGCCAGCTCCTCGGCAAGAGCTGGAGCGGCGGCCATATCGTCTTCGCCTATCAATTTTCCGAGCGCGGCGCACTTGCCGCCGCGAAGCGCTCCTATGCGCGCGAGGACCTTCGCGCATTTGGCGGCGGCGACTATCGGACGCTCTTCGCGGTGCCGGGGACGATCACCGCGGCGAACGGACAGGTGTTCGGCATCCCCGCGGGACAGGACGGCACCGCGCTCACCGCCGCCGATCTTCTCCCCGGCGTCCAGAACCGGCGCGACGGACGCGCGGCGAGCGAACTCCTGCCGCGCCAGCGCGTCCACAGCCTCTATGCGAGCGGCGAATTCGACCTGACCGACAGTCTGACCCTGCGCGCCAATCTGCTCGCCGCCGAGCGCCGCTACCGGCAGACCGGCAAGAGCGATTTCCTCCGCCCCGTAGCTGTCCCCGTCACCAACCCCTATTATGTCGACCCGATCGGAACCGGCGAACCGGTGTCGGTCGCCTATAATTTCGTGCGAGAGTTCGGCCCGCAGATCAACAGCGGCCGCGTGCGCGCGATCTCGGCCGCAGCGGGGCTCGAACAGGCATTCGGACCTTGGCGCTTGCAGTTCGGCGGTAACTACGGCCGCCAGAAGGGCAAGGCGAGCTTCGCCAATGTCGTCAACAGCGCGCGGCTGGCGGCGGCGCTCGCAGATCCCGACCCGGCGACCGCGTTCAATATCTTCGGGGACGGGAGCGCGAACAATGCAGCGACCATCGCCCGCATTCGCGGTGGATATCAGACCATCGACACCTTCGAGAGCTGGTCGGCAGCGCTGCGCGCCGATGGTCCGCTCTTTCGCCTCCCGGCGGGCGAGGTCCGGCTCGCGGTCGGCGCCGAGTATCGGCGCGAAGCCTATGATTATTTCACCATCGACGATCTGAGCTCGCTCGTCCCCAACGCCGCTCCGCTCGCCGCGCTGCCGGGAGCGCGTCACGTCAAATCGCTCTATGGCGAACTGCTCGTCCCGATCTTCGGCGCAGACAATCGCATGCCGGGGTTCGAGCGCCTCGACCTGACAATCGCCGGGCGCATCGAGGATTATAACCAGTTCGGCCGCACCGAAAATCCCAAGTTCGGAGTTCGCTGGGAACCCGCGGAAGGCATTGCGCTGCGAGCCTCCTATGGCACCTCGTTCCGCGCGCCGCAGTTCGACGAATTGATCGGTGAAGCGCTGGCGTTCAACACGACGCTTCAGGTCCCCGACCCATTGTCCCCCTCGGGTACCGCGAACGTCATCGGTCTTTTCGGCTATGCGCCGGACATCCAGCCCGAGAAGGCGACGACTTGGACCGCGGGTTTCGATATCGCGCCGCGAGCGCTTCCCGGCCTCAAGATGAGCTTCACTTATTATGACGTCGACTATCGCGACCGCATCGGCAGCGTCAGCGAGGATTATCTTCGCTTCCTCGTCGACCGCGCCGCGTTTGCGGGCGTGGTCACCGAAAACCCCTCGCCCGACCGCGTCGAGACTCTTTTCAGCTCGCCGATCTTCAGCAACCCGTTCGGCTTCGCGCGGGGCGAGATCGACGCGATCATCGACGGGCGGACGCGCAACCTTTCGCGCGAACGCCAGCGCGGGATCGATTTCGATATCGCCTACGCCCCCGAACTTGCCGGCGGCAGCCTCGATCTCGGGATCGCGGGGACGCGTATCCTTTCGATCAAGCGGCAGCTCACCGCCGGGGCGCCGTTCAACGATGTCGTCGGTCTCTATGCGAGCCCGGTCAAATGGCGGCTGCGCGGCCGCGCCGGCTGGTCGAAGGACGGTTTCTCGGCGAACGCTTTCGTCAATTATGTCGATGGCTATCGCAACCAGATCGTAACGCCCGCAGCGCGCGTCCCGGCGTGGACAACGGTCGATGTCAGTTTGGCGCAGGCGGTCGGCGCGCGCACCGGAGACGGCCGCCGCGGCCTCAGTCTGGCGCTCAGCATCCTCAACCTCTTCGATCGCGACCCGCCCTTCGTCGAGGTCCAGAGCAGCAATTCGGCGCTCGGCTACGATCCGGAGAAGGCCAATCCGCTCGGGCGGACGATCGCGCTGCAGGCGACGATCCGATGGTAAGCCGCGCCGCGCTGCTTCTCGCCCTGCTCGGGGCGGCGCCATCCGCCGCGAGCCAGACGACCCCGCGCGCGATCGCCGAAATCGCCGACATATCGGGACTCGCGGCTTCGCCCGATGGCCAGTGGATCGCCTACCGGATCGAACGGCCGTCGACGGTGACGAACCGGATCGACGTCGACTGGTATCTTGCCGCCGCCGACGGCAGCACGCCGCCGCACCGGCTCGGCCGCACCGGAACCGCGATCCTCTACGAGGTCGGCGTCGTGATGCCCGGCGAAGTGCAATGGGCGCCCGACAGCCGGAGCCTCGTCGTGCGCGCGCTCGTCGACGGGCGCATCGCGCTGTGGCGAAGCCATATCGATGGCTCGGGCTTTCGCGAGATCGTCACCGGCGACGGCGACATCGAGGCGTTCAGGGTCCAGCCCGACGGGTCGATCGTCGCGAGCGAAGGCCCGCAGCGCGCGGCCATTGCGCGTGCCGAGGATGCCGAGCGCGCGGCGGGCATATTGGCCGACGGCCGCGTCGATCTCGCCGCACCGCTCTACCGCGGCGCGCTGGTCAACGGACGGCCCGCGACCCTGCGCTTCACCGGCGACTGGTTCGACCGCGCGCCGCTGCTCGCCGAGCGCCCGCGCGACGTCTACGTCCACGATTCTCGCAGCGGCGCCTCGCGCGCTGCGAGCGAAGCCGAGCGCGCGTCGCTCCCGCCGCCGCTCCCGTACCCGCCCGCGGCGCCGCCGGCGGCGCTGCGTGCGCTGCTCGAGGCGAACAATGTCTGCTTCGAGCTTGCCGGCTGCGCCGACGACGCGCTCCGCCTCGCGGCGCTCGCCCCGCTCTCCGACGGGCGGACGGTCGCGACGGTTCGCGACCGCGGCTTTCGCGAGACGCTCCTCATCTGGTCCCCCATGGCGGCGCGCCTTGAGCCACTCGCATCGTCGGAGGGCCTGTTGTCGGGCGGGCGCGACGAGGATACGCCCTGCGCCGTCACCTCCGCTGCGCTCTTCTGCGTCGAGGCGGCGCCGGCAATCCCGCCGCGCCTCGTCCGCATCGGGCTCGACGGGGCGAAGACCCTTATCGATACACCCGACAATTTTCCTGACAGCGACGGGCTCCTTGCCGAAACCATCGCCTGGCAGGTGGGCGGCAGCCGTGCGTCGGGCGTCTATATTCGTCCGAAGATCCCCGGGCGGCTGCCGCTCTTCATCAATTACTATCGCTGCCCGGGCTTCGTCCGCGGCGGCCTCGGCGACGAATATCCACTCCACGCCATGGCGGCGCACGGCATCGCGACGCTCTGCATCAATGTGATGCCGGGCGGCGATACCGCCGAGGCGCGCTACGCGCTCGGCCTCAAGGCCGTCACCGCCGCCATCGATCATCTCGCGGAACAGGGTCTCGTCGACCGGAGGCGGGTCGGAATGGGCGGGCTCAGTTTCGGAAGCGAGGTGACGCTGTGGACGGCGACCCACAGCGATTTGCTGCGGGCCGCGGCGATCGCCTCGACGAGCTTCGGCCCGGCCTATTACTGGTTCAATGCACGGCCCGACCGAAGCATGTTCGCCGACAATCTCCGCAGCACCTGGAAACTCGGAGCGCCCGACACCGATCGCGCCGGCTGGAAGCGAATGTCGCCCGCCGCCAACATCGACCGCATCCGCGCGCCGGTGCTGATGCAATTGCCCGAGAGCGAAGCGAGGCAGACGATCGAGTTACAGAGCAAGCTTGCCACCGCGCACATGGGCGAGCTTCATATCTTCCCGCTCGCGCCGCACATCAAATATGAGCCGCGGCAGAAGCTCGCCATCTACCAGCGCAACCTCGACTGGTTTCGCTACTGGCTCAAGGGCGAGGTCGACCCCGATCCCGCGAAAGCGGCGCAATATGCACGCTGGTCCGCACTCGGTCCAAAAGCGCACAGTTCCTCGGCCGAGCGCAGCCAGAGTTCGATATCGGCGATTTCGAGCAAGCGGAAATAGAGAAAATCGCCGTCGGCAAGGTCGCGGGCAAGATAGGCGTCGACCGCGGCACGATCGAGCCACCCGCCGGCGGCGAGGCGCCCTTCTAAAAGCAATTCGCGGATTTGCGGCCGCTGGCGAATATAGGCCGCCGCGGCCATCGATTCGATGCGCCCCTTGCCGCGCCGCCATATGATCTCGGGCGGCAGACGATGCGCGAACGCGGCGCGCGCGACGGCGCGGTCGCGGCCGCCTTCGATCCACATCCAGCTCGGCACCGAAAGGCAAAATTCGACGACGGGCTGCGACAGCAAAGGCGCGACCACATCGCGGTCGGCCCAGCGGAGCGGACGGTCGACGAAATCGAGGATACGGCGGACCGCCTCGACATGGTTGCGTTTGGCCTGGCGCACCGCAAGCGCACCCTCGTCCCACGGATGCGCGAAGGGCGCCGCGGGGATTGCTTGCGGGCGAATAAATTCGGTTTCGCGGCGCCATCCCCCCCGCGGTCCGCGCCGCCAGGCCTGCCAGGCGAAGCGCTCGGCCTCCCAGAGCGTCGCGCCGCCGCCGCGCGCGACATCGCGGAGCACGCCGAAGGCGCGGCGACCCGGGCCAAAGGCAGCCACGGCGTCCAGGAAGGGCGAGACCGAGCCGTCGAAGGCGAAGATATTGTCGCCGCCCGTGCCTCCGAACACCGATAGCTCACGCGCGCCGACCGCGCGATCGAAGCCGCGGTCGATCCCGCGCAGCACCGAATAGGCGCCGGGCCGCGGCCCCAGGACCGCAGGCGGCGCGACGAGATCGATATCGGACAGGTCAAGCGCGACTTCGGTCAGTTCGATCCCGACATGCGCTGCTACCGCGCGCGCATAAATCCGTTCGTCGCCATCGGCGCCGGGGGTGACGAACGTCAGGGCTGCGAAGTCGGCGCCGACGCCCGACAATGCGGCGGCGACGATCGAGGAATCGAGCCCGCCCGACAGCTCGAGGAGGATGCCGGAGCGCGTCGCGCTCCAGGCGCGCACCGCCTCGATCAGGCGGCATTCGAGTTCGATCGCCAGATCGGCCATCGCCGATGTCCGGACCGTCGCGACATGATCCCAGGGCGACCAGAGCGGGCGCACATGGGCGCCCCGCGCCCGCTGCTTGAGCCGCATTCCGGGAAGCAGCTCGAAGACGCCGGAAATTCCGGTGCGTTCGGTGCGCAAATTGACGTAAACGAGGGCCTGCGAGACAAAATCCGCATCGATACAGACGCCCTCGATGAGGTCGATCACGGGATCGAGGTGCGATGTGCACAGGATGCCGCCCTGCCATTCGATCCAGTAGAGCGGCATTCCGGTGAGCGGGGCCCGATCGACGCGCCATCCCCCCCCGGTTCTGGCGAAGGCCAGATAATCACCCCAGCCGTCTGCCGGCGAATGACAGGTCGTGCCGGGTAGCGGAAAAATCTCGCCAAGCAGGATCGCGCCATCGGGCATCAGCCGGTCGGCGATCGCTTCGCCCGCGTAGAGCGCAAGTCCAGGAGAAGGCGATATCCGGCGCATCCCGGCCCGGATGGCGAAGGCATCGACCGCGCCGGCGCCCGGCCCGTCGCCGAGAAAGGCAAGGACGCCGCGCCTCATCCCACCACCATGATCGGCGTGTAATTGCGCGCCTCGGCCGATGTTCCGGTCAGGATCGTCGTCGGTGTCTGTAGCCAGCAATGCGCGGCGAAGGGATCGAGGCGCACGCCGAACACCAAGGTCGCGGCGATCCGGCGCGAAAGCATGAGGCGATCGAGCGCGAGCGCATCGACGAGACAGCGAGCCTGGACAGGAACAAGCCAGCGGCACGCCGCATAACAGAGCGCGGTATCGACCGCAGCCACTTCGCAGGCGGCCGCGTGGCCCCGCTTCGTTTCGGCCAGCTTTGCGACAGTCCGCGCAATCTGGTCGGGCTTCATCGCGCGCCGCGCCCAGCGGAGGGCATGGGCGGCGCGCAGACTCATTGTCAGGCTGAACGCGCCGTCCGCGTGCGCCGCGAGATCGCGAAGCGGAACGGTGATCTCCGTCGGAGCGAGGCTCGAAGGGCCATCGGAGCGAGACAAGAGTCCGGTTGCGATCAGCCGCGACATCGCTTCGCTGTCGTTGGGCGCGCCCGCGCGCAGCCGCTCGAAAGCGGCGCGGTCCCTGCCCCGCAGCGCCATATATTTGTCACGCGCGAGATCGAGAAAGACGAGTTCCCCGCCCGTCTCGCAATAGCCCGTACCAGGTGCTAGCCGCCAGCTCATGGGAGAAACCGCAGGTACGGAAGCGGTCCATGACCGCTCCCGAAACCCGCTCAATCCTGTTCGATTCCGGGGCGGATCATCCGGCCGCCGGGCTCGAACGGCAGTCCCCAGTCGCCCGCAGTATCCGCGCTGACGGCGCCGAGTTCGACGAGATCATTGTCTTCGCGTTCCATCGCATTTTCCTTGTGCTCGATTATGGAAAGGCGGTGTGCCGGGAACCGGACTGGCCGGCCCCCGGCGCCCGGTCAGTCGACGCTCAGGCCGAGCGGCTTGAACTTGCCGCTGATTTCGCCGCCGGCGCCAACGTCGCCGGCGGTATCGGCGCTGACGCTGCCGAGTTCGATCAGTTCACTGGTTTCACGATCCATGACCGTTACCTTTCGCAATGCCGCGGGATTGCGGCACCTCCAAAGCTAGGACCGCCGTTTCAGATAGGAATTTTATACGATTCAAATCGTTCGAATATTATCCGAGCGGCTGTTCGCGAGGCCGGAGTTCGGCAACGACGCGGCCCGTGTGCCAGGTCCGGCGGCGATGGAAGCGCGTGATTTTGCTGCGTAAAGCGCTCCAGCGCCCATAGCGAAAATCCGCGTCCATGGCCTTCAGCGCATCACGGCATTGGTGATCGACGCGTGCTTCGACGAGGCGAAATATCTCGGATCGATCGACGAGATTGGCGACCGCCTGACGCAGTTCGCGATTTTCACTCATCCAGGCGATCGCCCGGAACAGGAAAGCGACCTCCTCGCGATAGGTGCCCGGCATCGAGTCGCCGAACGGCCCGCCGGGGATTCCCGGCTCGGGCAATTTGCCGTCGAGCGCCAGCGTCAGCAGCCAGCCTGTCCAGACATAGAGATCGTGAAGATCGGCCTCGGCGAGGATGGGTTGCCGGAAACCCTCCTGATGCCAGGTCTCGATCAGCCGCTCGCCGGACAATCGATGCAGCGCATCGCGCACGGGTGTCGGGCTCACCCCGAGATTGCGAGCGAGCTGCGCGGGATCGAGCCGCTCGCCGGGCGCGAACGCACCGCGCATCACCTTCGCCTTCAATTCGAAGTAGACGCGCTCCATGGTGGCGCCGGGGCTCATGCCGCACGCGTCCCGTCCTCGCCTTCGCGCCGCTGCGACGCGACATGCCCGGCGAGCATCTCCGCTTGATCGGGCCGCAATGCATCGACGGCCGCCAGCGGCGCTTCGGGATAGCCGCCGAACAGGACCGACGGGCATTGCCCCTCGAAATTGCCGAGATTGGGGCGATGCTGGACATAGCCGACGAGTTCGGACAGCGGCCGCGAGAAGGTGCGTGCGATCTCGGGCGGATAGGCGAGGCACTGGTTCTCATAAGTCTTGAGCCAGCCGAGACTGTAGCTGATGATGATCGCGCGGCGCACGCCGTCACTCCGGTTTCCGCCCGCGCCGTGGAGCGTCGAGCCGAGGAAGACGATCGCATCGCCGGGGTCGGCTTCGGCGACGATCGCGGGCCCCTCGCCCGCGTCGCTTACCGAGCGCGCGCCATGGCTTCCCGGCCAGATCAGCGTCGCGCCATTTTCGGCGGTGAAAGGCGTGAGCGGCCAGATGGTGTTGACCAGATATTCGATACGCCCATGCTCGGCTTGCCACATATCCTCGTCGCGGTGCGGAAACTGCGGCAAGGCGCCGGGATGGAGTTCGATCGCCTGGCTGAGATTGAGCTGAATCCGGTCGCACCAGGGCTCAAGGATTTGCTGCGCCAGCGCGAGAATCTCGGGATGGCGGACGAGCGTCTCGACATAGGGCGAGCGGATCAGCAGGCGGCCGAAACGCTTGGTGCGTTCGCCATAGAAGCCGCCCTCGCAAAAGGGCGTCGCGACAAAGCGATCGGCGAGATCGGTTTCGATTTCGGCGATGATATTCGGATCGACTGCACCGCGAATGATGGTGAAGCCGTCACCTGGCAAGCTGCCGCGCGTAGTAGCCGCCGGCGCATCCCGATGCATTGGAGCTGTCATGACCCCGCCCCTTTCAAGCGGCCGCGGCGGGCAGCGGTACCGCCGCGCCGATCCCGGCAGCAGCGAGGCGGCCGGGTGTCGCCGGGTCGATTTCAATACGCAGCGCCCGGAGGCGCCGCCCGCCATCGATGACCGCATCGCCCAGCGCCGCGCAGTCCCAGCCGAACTGCCGAATCTGCCGGAACCAGGGCTCTTCGGCGACCCCGGTGTAGCTATGGATGCCGGAGGCCAGCGCATGATCGACAAGGCCGGTAAGAAGCAGGTCGCGCGCCTGCCGCCGCGTCGGCGCGTTCGCCTCGCGCGACAGGCAGAAGCGGGTGATCTCGGAAATCCCCGGGCCGCGCGGAACCGGACCCGCGACAAGATGGGAAAAGAGGGCGTCGAGCAGCGCCGGCCGCGTCGTCGGGAGCAAACGCGCCGACGCGAGATGACCGCCGTCCTTGTCGGTCACGATGAGGTAGGTCGCATGGGGGTCGTCGAACTGGTCGACCTCGAAGCGGCCGGCGAGCACTGGCAAGTCCCATTTCAAAAGATCGACGAAGACGCGCTTGCGCGCCTCGAACATCGAGCGAAGCGCGACATGCTCGCGCGTCCGGTTGTCCCGGTCCACGGTTATCAGCATTGGGTGTCTCCCTTGATTGCAGAGACAGTCCAATTGAAGCGCATCGCGCGGCCGCGCCATACCAAGAAAGGGGGGTGTCAGCCGCCCGCGACGTCGCCGAAGGTGATCGCGCTGTCGAACAGCGCTCGGATCGCGAGGCTCGTCCGGCTCGGCGCCTCGTAGCGTTCGCGCGCATTCTTCAGATGCTCGCTGATCGTATTCTCCTTGAGGCCAAGAATCTGGGCAATCACCCCGTCTGATTTCCCCCGCGCGACCCAAAGCACGCATTCGATCTGGCGATCGGTCAAGCGCGGCCGATTGATGTCTATAGCAGGTCCCGAAATCTGCCGCGCCGCCTCGAAGGCGAAGGCCGCGATCGTCTGCGCAAACATCAAGGCCTCGGGCGTCGCGGCGGCGCCGCTTCGCCACGCAAAGGAGACCGACCCATGGGCCTCGCCGGGCAGATGGGCAGGCACGGTCAAGCCGTCGTGGATGTCGTGCCGCCGGGCGCGCGCGAATATAGCCGCGTCGCCCGGACGCTCGGGCGAGAAGCCAGTCATCTCATGCCACAAAAAGCCCGCCATTCGCTTCTGGCTCGCGCGGTGCACCGGATCGGAGGTGCCGAGCCCGCGCACATCGAACCAGTGCGCCCAGTCTTCGGGATAATTGTGGATTCGGACGCCCTTCCTGGGCGCGGCGAGGAAATCGACATGATGGGTGAGCGCGAACCAGGAACATCCCATTCGTGCACAGGCCTCGAGAAGGATATCGACCAGAGCATCTTCGCTGGCGGCCGACATGGCGTCGGCCGCCAGCCGCAGCGCAGCGTCGGGCGTTGGCATTGCGACCCATAGCAACAACGGCAGCGTTCTCGAACCGCTCGATCCGCTCTTGCTTCCCTTCCGGTGCCGGCCTCGCCTTCCTCTCAAATGGCAGGGAGGCCGAGCGTGGGGCATCGCCGCTGGTCTGGAGCGATGCGGAAAGTCCCCAAGGCTAGAGAGCGATGAATATATTTCAAATATATTCGTTAGTTAGTCTCAATTTGAGAGTTGTTGTGCCTGTCGCCGCCGACGCCCTCATGGCCTGCATGTTTTTCGCATGGCTTGGCCTGCAAGCCGACCCGAAACGAGGCGCCGGCGGCGCTCCGGCCAAGCCAAAAAGCCGGCGATTTCGTCCGGCAGTTGAGAATTGGGCACAGATTCAGCAATATAGATTCGACCAGCAACTTTTTATGAGGTCAGCGACGGGAGCAAATACCGAAACACGTCATGGAAGGGTCGCAAACTTCTGCCACCGACGACCGGCTCCGCTGGGACCGGCTGACCGACAAGCAGCGCGCCTGCCTCGACCTGCTGCTCGAGCGCAAGACGTCGAAAGAGATCGCGCGCCTGCTCGGTATTTCCAAACACACCGTCGATCAGCGCCTGAGGACGGCAAGGGCCGCCCTGGAGGCCGACGACCGCGACGACACCGCCATCCGCTATGCACGCCTCAAACGCATATACGACCGGATCGCATACGACCCGTTGGACATTCCTCCGACAGCGACAATCATGCCATCCGGGATCGCAGACGGCGGCCCGGCCAACGTCCTCAAACTGCACGATCGCGGCGAGAAGGCGGGCGTCCCGGAACCATCCCCGCTGTCCGGGAAGATCTGGAGACACGACCACAGGTCGACGACGAGGCTGTTGATCATCGGGGCAGGTTTGCTCGCGGCGGTCCTCATCTTCCTCGGCGGCCTCAACATCGCCGAAACCCTGTCGCGGCTCGTCTCCGGCTGACCTTCTCAAATATCGTTCGTGCAACTGCCGGAGCGCCGCGCTTCCGGCCAAGGAGAAGTCATGTCCGAAAGCATCAACATCATGGCGGCCCGCCTCCAGCATCAGGTACCCGCCGCCGAGATCCGTATCGACGATGCGATGATCGCTATCGCGTCGCTGATGGCGAGCATCGTCACCGCGCGCCGCGACACGGCCGGCGTCCCGCCTGTGCGGGGTCAGGCAACGATCCGGCGGCTGGCGAGGATGCAGACCGCGCTGGTCGAGGTGAGCGGCGACGCGCTTCGCGTCCACGGCGATCTCGCCGACATCGCCCGCGAAACCGCTGGGCTCGACATGCACGAATGCCCGTCGATTGCAGCCGACGGTGCCGACCGGCCGGCAGCCGCCCGCTAGTTGACCGGGGGCCGTCGGCGTGGTTTCTGATTGCGATGATCCGGATCGCGATCTTCCATCTGCTGCTGCTGGCGGCCCTCCTCTACGCTCTGCGCAAGGGCGGCGGTCCGGAACGGGCGATGGCACTGATCATCATCGCGATGAGCGCCAGCGATCTCTTGTTACACCAGTTCGTGCCGCCGCGCTTTACCTCGCTCGACGCTGGTCATCTCGCCATCGACCTTTCTGCGGCCGCGGCAACGATGGTGCTGGCGCTGACGGCGCATCGCTTCTGGCCGATGGCAGCGGCGGTGCTGCAATTGCTTCCCCTCCTCGCGCATTTCAGCAAGGCGGTAAGCGTATCGGTTCATCCTGTGGCCTATCTCACGATGCAGGTCGGCGCGAGTTGGCTCTTGCCGCCGCTCCTCGTCCTTGCAACCTGGCGACATCAGCGACGTATCCGGACGACCGGCAGCGATCGGTCCTGGCACGCCTCGTGGCGGCGATCGACCCCGGCAACTGCGAACAGATAGCGGCGACCCTTCTCGCCGAGTTTCGCAGCCTCGCACGCATCTGGGCGCAAAGTCCGGAGGCCCCGTCGCGTGTCCTGCCGGCCTGGCCTTCGATCGTGCCGCTGCTGCTCGGCGCGCGCGATGCGATGCTCGAAGGCATGGCTGCGGACCTCGGGGCCGCGCCCATCGATCCCTTCGATCCCGCGCTGCGCCGCTATCTCATCGCCGCCATGGGGTCGCTGCCCGAAGAGCATCTGCGTGTTCTCTTTCTCGATCCGGCGCGCCGGCTCATTGCCGACGAGCAATTGCAACGAGGCTCGCTCGGCCAACTTGCGATTTATCCGCGGACGATCTTCCGCCGCGCGCTCGAGCATAATGCCGCCGCCATCATTCTGGTCCACAACCATCCAAGCGGCGACCCCAACCCCAGCGACGAGGATATATCGGCCACCCGCAAGCTCGACCAAATTGGCCGTGCGCTCGATGTGGCAATTCTCGATCATATGATTGTGACGAGCGCGCAGGTTCATCACATCATGAGCGAAGACGCGATCGCCGGCATGGCGAACAAGCCCGCGCGCTATATGCTGCGGAGCCCGATCGGAGCGCAAGACGACGATCCGGACGAGCGGATATTGCAAAATGCACGGGTCGTCGCGCGGCGCCGGCTGCTGCGCCGCCAGTTGCTCGGTGCTTCCGACCTCTTCGGCGAGCCCGCGTGGGACATGCTGCTCGATCTCTTCATCCAGCAGTGCGAAGGCAGGCTATTGCCGATGTCGTCGCTCTGCCTATCTGCCGATATTCCGAACAGCAGCGCGATGAAGCTGATCCAGCGGCTATGCGACGCCGGGCTGCTCGAACGATGGCCCGATCCCCACGACGGTCGCCGGAGCCTGATCAAGATCAGCCCCGACACCGAACATCGCCTGCGCGCCTATTTTGCCGAAGGCACCGAATAGGCCGCTTCGCGAGCGGAACGCGCCCGATCCGGGCCTGAACCACGCTGCCCACTCCCCTCGTCCCGCGCCGCCGGCCAGCCGCTGACGCCGGCACGATCCCGCCGGTCGCCGCAGCATGGAAATATTCCGAGTATATTCCGGATATTCGGGATGACCGAACACCCACCCGCTGCGGACTGGCGTTCGCCCGATGCCTATTCGGAGCTCCTGCTCTGCGACCGACGGGCCTTCGCTTGGGAATGGCTTCGCCGCAGCCCGGCCTATCGCGACCTCTGGAGCGATCCGGGACGATCGGCCCGTGCGGTTCCAGGACATATCGGGCTTCTGGCCTGGATCGATCCGGGGCTTGCCGCTCCCGATGCGCGCCCGATCTGGAGCATCGACACCGATCCGCACGTACTGCGCGGTCGCCCCGTCGATGCGGTCGGCGCCGCCGCCGACCTCGTCGATATTCGATCGCTTTCCGCCCTCGTGTCGGTCGAGGTCGATGCGGCGCAGGTCGAGCATTGGCTGCTCAGCGACGGGCACTGGGCGGTTCGCCTCGACCTTCACGACGGCACGCTGCTCGGCGGACCGACCTTGGTGGAGCATCGCGTGACGGGTCTCGCGTCGGCAGAGCCGAAGATCGAGGCGCTCCGGCAGTTCGTCCTCCTTGCCCGGAAGGGCCAACTCTCGGCATCGCTTTTGCCCCGCGAACGGCGTGCGGCGCAGTGGATTCTCGAACTGCGCGCCGGAGACGCGCTCCTGGATGGCGCACCCCAGCAGGCGATAGCGCGCGCGCTGTTCCGGCATGCCATAGCCGCTGAGCGATGGCGGATCGAAAGCGCCTCCTATCGCCTGAGAGTCCAAAGGCTCGTTCGCGTCGCGCGCCGCTATCTCGCCGCGCCGCTCAGCGGTCCATGGTTCGATTGACGGCACGCGTCTGCAGGGTCGTGCACGATATCGCATGGCGGAACGGCCTGCGGCATCCGTCGGCGACAAGACGAAGCATCGCCGCACGCTCGCCCATAACCGGCTGCCGAGGCTTGATGGGCGGAGCCTGCCCATCCAGATCGCATTCGGGAGTGTCAAAGCGAAGACAGGATATGTCATGGAACCCGAACGATTTCTGCGAATGCAAAGCGTGCTCGACCGGACCGGCCTCAGCCGTGCGACGCTCTACCGACAAATCCACGACGGCAGCTTTCCGCGCCAGCTTCAACTCACCCGCCGATGCGTCGCATGGCGTGAATCCGAGATCGAAAACTGGATGGCCGGACGGCCCGCGTCCTGAAGCCCGGGAGACGCTTTCGCGACGGCCGAGATCCTCGCCCGCTCTCGGCTTACCGTGAAATCACGCACTGGCGACAGGCCCGCCGCCGCCAGTGCGCACTCAATTGGGGCCGCGCTCGGTTTACACCGGCGACCCTATGTTTTCTGATATGGCAGCGCCGCCGGCACAATAGTTCCCCCACGCGTCCATCAGCCTGACACGCGCGCCCGGCTGGCCCGGCGTGCCAAGATAGGTTGTACGCCGATAGGCCGCCTGCACAGCATCGGGTGTCTTGTGAGCCAGCGCAGCTTCCACCACGGCATCGGGAAAATCCTCGTTGGCCGCCCAGTCGGTGAATGTGGAACGGAAGCCGTGCACATGGAACGGCTCCTTCATGTCGCGCAGCACTTTGAGCAGCGTCATGTCCGACATCGGCTTTCCGGCCACGCCCGGAAAAACGACATCGGTATCGGGAAGCCGGAAGGCATTGGCCTTGGCGAGCACCGCCAAAGCTGCGTCGGATAGCGGGACCATGTGGGCCTTGCCCCGCTTCATATGGTCGGCCGGAATGGCCCAGAGGCGCCCTGCGAAATCAAACTCATCCCAAGTCGCGAGCCGAACCTCCTGGCTGCGCACGCCTGTAAGGATCAGCAGTTCGAGCGCCAGCCGTCCGAATGCGGGCTTTCGACGCAAGGCGACCATGAAATCGGGCAGCGCGCTGTAAGGCATCGCCTTGCGATTCTCGCGCGATTTCACTTGGCGCGGCAATCCGCGCCCGGCTTTCAGGCTGCCATTGCCAGACGGAGCTTCGCTGGAGCGCCAGCCTTTTGCATGCGCATAATCGAGGACGACGCAGATCCGGTTGCGCACCTGACGCGCTGTTTCGGGGATCTCCTGCCAAATCGGTGACAGCACGTCGATAATCGCCGCCGCGGAGATTCTCCCGGTCGGAAGGTCGCCCAACTTCGGGAAGGCATGGCGCTCGAGGGCCGCAAGCCATTGGCGGGCATAGACGGCGCTTTTCCAGCCTGCCGCATTCTCGCTATGATATTGGCGCGCCGCTTCCCGGAATGTCACCTTGGCGGCAGCTTCGTCCTTCCTCTCCGCCAGCACATCGCGACCGTCGATCTTGACCGCCTTGCGGAGTTCGTTGGCCTTTTGACGAGCCTCCAAGAGCGATAACAATTTGGCGCTGCCCAAGCCGATGTCATGACGCTTGCCGTCACGTTGCAGACGCAAAAGCCAATACGCTCCACCACTTTTGTTTACCTTCAAAAACAGCCCGTCACCGTCTTGGTAGGTACCAGGACGTGTCATAGCTGCCTTGATCGCGAAAGCCGTGAGCTTTTTCATAGGGTTACCCCGTATTTTTATCCCCACACTTGGGAGGCCGATTCTCGAAGGTCAAAAAATCTATCCCCACATTCCTCCCACAGTTTTCACTGCGCTGCAGTGATATCGAATGAGATGCAGAGGACCGAACCATGCGATGATACGCTAGGTTTTCTGCCATTTCTAGGGATTTTAGGAGATGCCCTCGGACCGGAGGGTGGTGGACAGGGCTGGATTCGAACCAGCGTACGGAAACCCGGGCAGATTTACAGTCTGCTGCCTTTAACCACTCGGCCACCTGTCCATGGGGTCCGCGTTGGGAAGTGGCCCAATGGCGAAACGAGGCTTGCCTGTCAATGGCAGTCGTGGGAAAGGCGCGGACATGAGGCAATTTTCCCGTCATCGCCGCCCGCAAGGCGGCAATAATCGCGGCCAGGGCATCCGTTTCTGGGGCCGCCACGCGGTCCTGGCGGCGCTCGCCAATCCCGAGCGCCGCGTGAAGCGAATCTGGGGCACGCGCGAAGCCCTGGGGCAGCTCGATCTGCCGCCCGTCGTTCCGATCTCCTACGCCGATGTCGCCGACCTCGCGCGGCTCGTCGCGCGCGATGCCCCGCATCAGGGTCTCGTCATAGAGGTCGACCCGCTCGACGGGCTGTTCCTCGGCGACGTGCTGCAGGAAGAGGTCGACGCCGGCAGCACGCGCCCGCTCATCATACTCGACCAGGTGACCGACCCGCACAATATCGGCGCCGTGCTGCGCTCTGCCGCCGCGTTCGATGCCGCGGCGATCGTGACCCAGGACCGGCACAGCCCGCCGGAGAGCGGCGTGATCGCCCGCTCGGCCTCCGGGGCGCTCGAAAGCGTACCGTGGGTGCGCGTCGTCAATCTCTCGCGGGCGCTGGAAGAGATTGCCGAAGCGCAATATTGGCGCATCGGGCTCACCGGCGACACCGAAACGACACTGGGCCAGACGCTCGACGGCAGCAAGGTTGCCCTGGTGCTCGGGTCGGAAGGCGAAGGGATGCGTCACAATGTCATGGAGCATTGCGACGTTCTGGCGCGGCTGCCGATTTCGCCGCGCATGGAAAGCCTGAATATCTCGAATGCAGCGGCCGTCGCTCTTTACGCGGTGGCGACGGCCGCAGCCTGACCGATATCAATCCTCTTCGGCGATCCGCACCTTCAGGCCGTCGAGCGCGTCGCTGAACGGGATCTGGCACGACAGGCGCGACGTGTCGTCGCGGTCGCTCGTCGAATCGAGCAGGTCGTTCTCGTCCTCGCTCATCGCCGGAATCGCGTTCGTGTCGCCGGCTTCGACATGGACGTGGCACGTCGCGCACGAACAGCAGCCGCCACATAGCGCGAGCAGTTCGTCGAAGCCCGCGTCGCGGATATTTTCCATCACGGTCAGGCTGGTATCGCCCTCGATCTCATGTTCGGTCCCGTCGCGCGTCACAACAATCAGCTTGGCCATGCTCGTCCCCAATATCGTTTGATTCGAGAGGCGCTATGTCGCGCGTTGCGCGCCAAATCAAGCGTTGCTAAGGAATACGCTGTGGAACAAAAGGGGAATATGATATGGGCCTGAGCCAGGAGCAGTTGAATGCCGGAATCGACGCGCTCGCGCGGGTCGAGCCCGATTTCGCACGCGCGCTCGGACATGCGGGCTATCCCGAACCACGCATCCGGGAGCCGGGTTATACGACCTTGCTGCGCACCATCGTCGGCCAGCAGGTCAGCGTCGCGGCGGCCACATCGATCTGGAACAAGCTCGAAGCGGCATTCGGCACCGGGTGCCCCGCCGAAGTGATGGCGGCCGCCGACTTCGACGCGCTGCGCGCGTGCGGCCTTTCGGCCCAGAAGCAGAGCTATGCGAAAAGTCTTGCCCGGCTCATCCTCGACGGCGAGCTCGACGTCGCCGCCCTTCCCGCCGACGATGAAGACGCGATCGCGTTGCTGACCAAGGTGAAGGGGATCGGGCGCTGGTCGGCCGAAATCTATCTGCTTTTCGCCGAAGGCCGGCCCGACATCTGGCCGGCGGGCGACCTCGCGGTGCAAGAGGCGGTCGGCCGCATCTTGCGGCTGGAGGCGCGGCCGAGCGAGAAACGGGTTCGCGAGCTCGCCGAAGGCTGGCGCCCGCACCGCGGCGCCGCCGCGATCTTCAGCTGGCATTGCTATAATATGGACGTGATCTAGGCGGATCGGATCGGATCGATTCAACAACGGCGCGATATTTCCAAAGTTCAGGAAAGTTCAGCCTTGTGCGCCCGCTCGTCCGTACCCGATGGCCAGGCCGGAGACCTCCCGTCCGCCTCGCCGGGGCCGTGTCCCAAGCCGGGCAGCGAGCGCTGTTATCCACCAAATGAAAGAGCCGGATGAAGGCTGGCACAGCCGAATAATGTAGGACAGCTTTTTTTTGCGATGGTGGTTTTGGGGTGGTTAGCCGTTGGACTGCTTCTGGATCAATTCGTAGACCGAGCGGACATTCGAAATCCGAATGAACTGCGGCGTTTGATCAAAAGTCGGCTGCCAAATGCCGAAATTGCCGCCGGTGAACAAACTGCCTGAAGCGCCAAAGCGGATAGTTCCAGAGCCATCCGATCGTTCATCGAGTTCCAGTGCGGGAAGGCGTTTAATATCCAAAGATTTTATCCCTGATCCGCCCGATCGCTTTTTGATGAGGACACGTCTGTTAGTGACAAAGTAAGTCATTTGTTTTCGGAGGCTTATGTCCACCAAGAACCGGCCGATCGTAAAATATAGACCTGCGATCAGGAACGGCAGGCCGAAAAACTTAAATGACATGTCAGCATCCGCGGCCCAAACGCTCGCATTCCAATATACCGCGAAACCACCCCACAGGAGACTGAATGGGACTAGAAAAAATTCTATCTGACGAAGTATCAGGCCGGTATATGGCCGCCCTTCCCATGCAATTCGTTCATCGGGAAGCAAGTGCAGGTTATTCGTATCGGTCATCATGCCCCCAAGGTGGACTGTTCAGATCAACCTATAACGTCGAGCTACGGCAGCTTGTAGGGCTACCAGCAGCCGAGAGAAATAGCATTTCTCGCTCGATTCCGGTCATTCGATCCAGATCGGCAGCGAACGGCGGGAATGGGGTGGGAAGCGTACGTTCGTCCGCCCACGTTCGTCATCCCGGACTTGATCCGGGATCCATAGCAGCGCCGAAGTCATGAACCCCGGATCAAGTCCGGGGTGACGAGAAGAAGAAGGACCGCTTTCGGTCGAATAAGCGCAAACGCCTCGCCGTCGCCATTGCGGGCCAACCATATGGAGCCGCTCCCGACCACGAATAGAAAAAGGCCGGGCGGAGCATCCTCCACCCGGCCTTTCTATGTCGAGCGTCGCGACGCTTATTTCTTCGCAGGCGCAGCCTTCTTCGCCGGAGCCTTCTTGGCAGCGGGCTTCGCGTCGGCATCGGCCTTCGCGGGGGCTTTCGCCTTGGCGGGCGCCTTCTTGGCAGCCGCGGCCGGCTTGTCCTCGGCCTTCGCCGCCGCGGCCTTCTTGGCCGGCTTTTCGTCGTGGTCGTGGCCGCAGCCCGGACCGTGAACATGCTCTTCGTCGGCTTCGATCGCCGCTTCGAGTTCGTCGCGGGTCACTTCGCGGTCGCTGATCTCGGCCTTTTCGAACAGGAAGTCGACGACCTTGTCCTCATAGAGCGGCGCGCGCAGCTGCGCCGCGGCGAGCGCGTCCTGCTGGACATACTCCATGAACCGCTGGCGATCTTCGGGGCGATACTGCTGCGCCGCCTGCATGATCAGGCGCTGCATTTCCTGGTTCGACACCTGGACGCCGTGCGCCTGGCCGATTTCCGAAAGCAGCAGGCCCAGGCGGACGCGGCGCACCGCGATCGAGCGATATTCGTCGCGATCCTTTTCGAGCTCGGCCTTCGCCGCCTCGGGATCCTCCTCGTGGCTGGCTTCATGCTCGAGCTGCTGCCAGATCTGGTTGAACTCGGCCTCGACCATCGTCGGGGGGACGTCGAAGTCGTGCGACGCGGCGAGCTGGTCGAGCAGCTTGCGCTTCATATAGGTGCGCGTGAGCCCGTTATGCTCCTGCTCGACCTGGTCCTTCATCAGCTCCTTGAGCTTGTCGAGGCTTTCGAGGCCGAGTGATTTTGCGAACTCGTCATCGATCTTGCTGTCGGCGGGCACCTTGACCGTCTTCACGGTCACGGCGAACTCGGCGTCCTTGCCCTTCAGCGTCTCGACCGGATATTCGTCGGGGAAGGTCACCTTCACGGTCTTTTCGTCGCCGGCCTTCACGCCGACGAGCTGGTCTTCGAAGCCGGGGATGAGCTGGCCCGAACCGATTTCGACCGCCATGTCCTCGCCGGTGCCGCCATCGAAGGCGACGCCGTCGACGCTGCCGGCGAAGTCGATGATCACCTGGTCGCCGGTCGCGGCCTTCTTCGTCTTGGGCGCGTCCTCGAACCGCTTCATCTGCGCGGCGAACTCATCGATCTTCGCCATGATCGCCTTGTCGTCGGCGGGCACGGTCAGCCGCTCGAGCGTCAGACCGTCGATCGACGGTGCCTCGATCTCGGGCAACACTTCCAGCGCGACCGTGATCTCGGCATCCTTGCCGCGCTCGTAACCGTCGCCAAGCGAAACCGCGGGCTGCAGCGCGGGGCGCAGCTTTTCCTTGGTCATCAGGTCCTGCACACCGGCATCGATCGCCTTGTTGAGCGCATCGGCCGACAGCGCCTCGCCGTGCATCTTGCGGATCAGGTTCGGCGGCACCTTGCCGGGGCGGAAGCCGGGCATGCGCACCTGCGGCGCAACCGCTTTCACTTCCTCATCGACGCGGGCGTCGATATCCTTCGCGGTGATGGTCAGGCGATATTCGCGCTTCAGGCCTTCGTTCAGCGTTTCGACGGTCTTCATTGCCTTGGTCTTGTCCTTACTCAAAATCTCGTAACATCCCGGCCTGCTCTTTGTCGCGGGCTGGTGCGGGCGAAGGGACTCGAACCCCCACATCTTGCGATACTGGTACCTAAAACCAGCGCGTCTACCAATTCCGCCACGCCCGCTCAGAGCTGCCGGCCGGGTGCGCGGGTGCCATGCGCCGAGCCGCGCACGCCCGTGCGGGCCGGGCGGCGCTATAGCAGACGGGGCGCCGAGAGCAAGGGCGAACGCCCGCGAAACTGTCGCGGCGGAACGCCCCGCGCGCGGGCGCGTTTTGCGTGATGAGGAGACAGACGATGGCCGATCCCTATCCAAAGCCGCAACCCGACAAGATCGAACCCCAATCGCCCCCCGAACAGCCGGTACGGCCGACCCCGCAGGAAGACCCTGCCGGCCAGCCCGCCGAAATTCCCGGCAGTCCCGGCGGCGGGGATATCGACGAGCCGGGCCGGGGGCCGAGCGAGCTGCCGCCCCAGCCGTCCCGGACCTGACCCAAAGCACCTTGACCGCCCCCTCCCCCGCCGCCAAGCTTGCGGCGAGGGAGAGGGGCATGACCATATGGACCGGGGCGCTTGCCTTGCTTGGCGCGCTGTTGGCGCTGCCCGTGGCGGCGCAGGATAATACGCTCTATCGCGGCGGACCCATCATCACGATGGACGGCGACACACCGCAGACGGTCGAGGCGGTGGTCACGCGAGATGGCCGGATCGCCTATGTCGGCGACGAGGCGGGTGCGCGCGCCGCCGCGGGACGGGACCCCGCGATCCGCGACCTGCACGGCGCCACCCTGCTTCCCGGTTTCGTCGACGCCCATTCGCATTTCGCGGTCGCGATGCAGATGGCGGGCGGGCTCGACCTCTGGGACACGTCGTTACCGCCCGTCACCGACATCGCAGGGCTTCAGCGCGTCATCGGCGACTTCATCGCGCAACAGGCGATCCCGCCAGGGGGTTGGGTGATCGTCTGGCAATATGACAATGAAAAGCTGGCAGAGAAACGCCACATCACCCGCGCCGAACTCGACGCGGTGGCGGCCGATCGCAAGATCGTCGTGCTGCACCAGTCGCTTCACGGCCTAGTCGCCAACAGCGCCGCCCTGGCCGCCGCAAAACTGACCGATGCCAGCGAGGCGCCGCCCGGCGGCCTGATGCTACGCGACGACGCCGGGCGTCTGAATGGCGTTCTGCTCGAAAAATCGACCTTCGTCATGCTCGCCGCGATGCCGCAACTCACCGCGAAACAGAAACTTGGCCGGCTCGACGCCGCGCAGCAGCGATACTTCGCCGAGGGCTACACCCATGCGCAGGATGGCGCGACCCAGCCGGCCGACCTGGCCTTCTTCACCAGCCCCGAGGTGCGCGAACATCTGAAGATCGACCTCGCGCTCCTGCCCTTCTACACCGGGCTGGACGCGCTGCTCGCCGATCCCGACATCCGTTTCGGGGTCTATGACGGGCATGTGAAACTTGCCGGGGTCAAATTCCTCCTCGATGGCTCCCCCCAGGCGCGCACCGCCTTATTCACGCGCGACTACGCGCGCGGCAGCCCCGATGGCACACATCCCTGGCACGGCCAGCCGATCATCGGCCAGGACCGGTTCGACACGCTCGCGCGGCGGGTCAACGACCGCGGCTGGCAGATATTCGTCCATGCCAACGGCGACGCCGCGATCGACATGGCGATCAGGGGCTTCGACGCCCTCGGTATCACGGCCGCCGACGATCGCCGGCCGATCGTCATCCATTCGCAGTTCCAGCGTCCCGACCAGCTCGCCGACTATGCGCGCATCGGCGTCGGGCCGGCTTATTTTTCGAACCACACATGGTTTTGGGGCGACGTCCACCGCAGCAATTTCCCGAAGGCGGTGGTCGATTTCATCAGCCCCTTCCGCTCGGCGCGCGCCGCGGGGCTCACCCCCTCGAACCACAGCGATTTCAGCGTCACGCCGCTCGATACGCGATTCATGCTGTGGACTTCGATGGCGCGCGTCTCTCCTACCGGCGTGGTCAGCGGCGCGAGTGAGCGTCTGACGGCTTATGAAGGCTTGCAGGCCCTCACCACCGGTCCCGCGTGGCAGATCTTCGAAGAAGATCGCAAGGGGCGCATCAAGGTGGGCCTGCTCGCCGATTTCGTCATCCTCGACCGCAATCCGCTGACCACACCGGTCGAAGAGGTCAGGGACATCAAGGTTCTGGAAACGGTGAAGGAAGGCCAAACGGTGTGGACCGCGAAACCCGACTGACCCTTCGTGCCCGCCCCCGGATCAACCCGCCTTGACCGCGTCGGGATGCGCGCGCTGAAACGCATCCAGCTCAAGGCAGGCCGCGTCGATCGCAACGAGCCGCGGCCAGGCGTCGAGCGGCAGGTCGAAACGCCGCGCATTGTACATTTGCGGAACCAGGCAGCAGTCGGCGATCCCCGGCGCGTCCCCGCCCAGATAACGCCCCTCGCCCGCCATCGATTCGAGCGCGTCGAATCCTTCCGCAACCCAGTGGCGATACCAATGGTCCTTGGTGTGTTCGTTGAGCCCCAGATCCCTGGTCAGATATTTGAGCACGCGCAGATTGTTGAGCGGATGGATGTCGCAGGCGACGACATGCGCCTGCGCCAGCGCGACGGCGCGCGGCATCGCCTCGTCGGGGATCAGCCGCGGTTCGGGGTGCGCGCGGTCGAGCCAGTCGATGATCGCAAGACTCTGGATGATCGTTTCGCCGTCGGTGACGAGCATCGGGACGAAACCCTGCGCATTCTGAGCGAGATAGGCGTCGCTCTTCTGCTCGCCCGCAATCAGGCTGACCTCGACGCGCTCATAATCGAGCCCCTTCAGGTTCAGCGCGATGCGGACGCGATAGCTGGCCGAGGAACGGAAATAATCGTGGAGCACGAGGGCGGTCATGGCGCGATCCTTAGAACCATATACTCCGCATAGAAACCCCCGTCATTGCGAGCGAAGCGAAGCAATCTCCAGCCGTCGCCGGTTCAGGACGCCAGCTGGAGATTGCTTCGTCGCTTCGCTCCTCGCAATGACGGTGGTTGGAGAGGCGAAGGCGGCTAATGCCCGTCCTTCGGCATCTGCGCAATCCACTCCCGCAGCAGCGCCGCGCCTTCCTTGTGCACGGTCGAGCGCCCCAGCTCGGGCATTGCGATTCCGGCTTCCAGGCTTTCGAGGCGATAGATCAGGAAACTGTGGTCGGGGTCGCCGGGCTTGATTGCGAAATCCATCCCGCCGCTGCCGCGCCCCGCGGCGGTCGGGCGCTTGCCGATGCCCAGGTTGACCCCCCGCGGGTCGGTCCAGCGCAGGAACAGCCCGCTGTTCGATGCGCTGCCCTGCGGGTTGTGGCAATGGCCGCAATTGACGTCGAGATACGCGCGGGCGCGTTGGTCCAGCGAACCGCTGGTCGGATCGTCCCAACGCGGCATCGGGTTGGACGCGGTCGGTGGTCTCACGAAAAAACGTGCAAAGTCAGCACGTTCGAGCGCGTTGCCGAAATCGATATTCGCCGCCTTGGGGCCGATCGGGACGATCGCGCCAGCCTTGCTGTGGCATTCCTTGCACTGATTCTTGTTCGGCACTGCGTATTGGATGCTGTGCATCGCGCCGCCCGGCGCCCTGAATGTCACCGGCACGCGGCGCCCTGCGATTGCCAGCGTGGCATCCTTGCCGTCGGCATCCCAGATATAGGGCAGCGCGGTCCAGCCTTCGGCGCGGTGGAGCAGCAGGCGCGTCTCGACCGGACGGCCGCCATTCTGTTCGGGCCAGCCAAAGCTCTTGACGATCATGCTGCCGACCGGAAACTCGATATGGCCGTCGGCCGCCGGCGTCGCCTGCTTGCCTGGCGGCACCCAGATCAACCGCTGCTTCTGCGCATAATCGCTGAACAAGGGTGTGTGCAGCGTATAGCCGAGCAGCGCGTCGACCGGCTCGCTCGTGCCCGCGCGAAACACCCCGAATTCGGAGAGTTTGCGCGGCATCGCATCGCCGTCGATTGCCGCCTGGTTCGGACCCGTTCCGGGGACCGCGAACGCGCCGCTCGCGCACAGCAGCGCCGCGGCAACAGCGGGGGCGACACGATTCACAGGACCTTGGCCTCCATGCTTTCGGGCAGGGTGACGCCGGGCAGCGGCGTCGGCGCATCACCCTTCAGATCCGCCGGCGAGGGTTGCGCGTCGCTCTGCGGGGTCGAGACGTCGGGCAGATTGAGCGACAGTACGCCGACATCGTCGTTGACGATCGCATTGCCCGCGCCGTCCCACAGCACCGGCGGGATCGCGCCGCCCATCGCCGCCGCCATGTCGGCGCCGCCGGGAAAGGCCGGCGCAAAGCCCGCCTTGCCGTGCGCATTGTCCCACACCGCGATATCCTGGGGCAACGGCTGGTATTTCGCGTCGTCATAGGGGTAGCGATAGCCGACGATCATCACGTTGGCGGTGCCGTTATTCTCCAGCACATTGTCGAATATCTCGACGCGCCGGTTCGCCATTACCAGCACCCCGGTGCCAGTCGGAACGCTTGCGACGATATTGCCCTTGGGCGCGAAGTTCGGGGTGCTGTTGTCCTGGACGATGTTGTCGAAGACGCGGACATTGTGTCCGCCCTGCTGCGGCAGGCTCGGCAGGTCGAACACCAATATCCCGCCGGTGTTCCGCGTCGCGATATTGTCGTGGACGTCGGCATCGTAGCAGTTTTCGATCTCGATCCCGGCGACATTCTCCTTTGCGATCGAGTCGCGCACGACGATGTTTTTCGACTGGCCGACATAGATTCCGGCGTCCGACGCGCCGCGGACATAGACGCTGTCGATCAGCACATCGCTGCTTTCGACCGGATAGATGCCATAGGCGCCGTTGGTCTCCTTGGGGCCCGCCGTCCATTCGACGCGCAGTTCGTGATAGACGATGCGGTTGGCATCCTTCGACTTGATCCCGTCCCCCCTGGTATTGAGCACGGCGAAGTTGGTCAGCAACACATCGTCGGAGGTGACGAGGAGCCCCTCGCCCGCCCCCTGCTGGCCGGCGAAGTCGAGGATCGATCCTTCGCCGTCCTTGGTCCCCGCGCCGCGTACCGTCACATTGTCGACGTCGAGCGACAGCCCGTCGGTCAGCGTCCATACTCCGGCGCCCAGTTCGACGACATCGCCCGGCTCCGCCAGGATCAGGGCTTCCTGCAACTTCTCGTTCGCATCGGCGCCTTCCGCGCCGACGTGAAGCGTCTTCGCCGCGGCGGGGGCGGCGCAGGCTAAACATGCCGCCAAGGATGCGGCGAACCGATGGACTCGCATGAGACTCTCCCTTGTTTTTTGAAATCATGGTGCAAGACTGGAACAAAGCCAAGCTATGTTGCCGACATGGACGGGCCAGGGGCAAACCGGGGAGTGTTCGCAATGCTCAAATATCATCTCGCGGGGGCAATGGCCCTCGCCGTCGCGCCGGTCCAGGCCGCCGACAAGCCCGCGCTCGCGGGGCGCTGGATCAACGAAGACGGGCGCGCGGTCGTCGAATTTGCGCCGTGCGGCGGCGCGATGTGCGGCCATATTCAGCGCTTCCTGATTGCCGAGCCCGCCGGAGGCGCACGCGACGCGAAGAATCCGGACCGTGCGAAACGCGGCCAGCGGCTGCTGGGATCGCGGGTCTTCTGGGGCCTCACGCGCGAGGGGTCGTCGTGGGCGGGCCAGGGCTGTATGCCCGAACAAGGCCGCAATTTCCGCGCGCAACTGACCCCCGACGGCAGCCACCTGAAAATGAAGGGATGTGTCGCGGTGTTCTGCAAGACCGTGACATGGACCCGCACCAACTGACGGACCGGAAAGGGCGCCGCCGATCGACAACCGTCGGCAGGGCTTCGACCCGCGCTTTTAGGGCGCTTCGCCCAATATCCAGTCGACCCCCGCCGCGACATGGATGCGCGTCGTGTCATAGATCGGCAGCACATTGGCGTCGGGATCGACGAGCATGACGAGTTCGGTGCAGGCGAGGATCAGTGCCTCGATATCCTGCTTGGCGATGTCGGTGATGAAGGTCCGCATCGTGCGGCGCGACTCCTCGGTCACCTTGCCTTGCATCAGCTCGTCATAGATGATGCGGTCGATTTCCTCGGCCCGCGCCCCGTCATAGGGAGCCAGCGTCAGCCCGTGCCGCACCAGGCGCTGGCGAAACCACGCCTCGGTCATCACATTGCGGGTGCCGATCACCGCCGCGGCCTTGACCCCGTCGGCCTTCAGCTTTTCGCCCGCCTCGTCGACGATGTGGAGCAGCGGGATCGAGATCGCGCCCGCGATATCCTCGGCCAGCCGGTGCATCGAATTGGCCGCGATCATCAGCGCCGTCGCGCCCGCATCCTCGAGCCGCTTCGCCGACGCGACCAATATGTCGCGCGCATGGTCCCATTGCTCGGGCGTCGTCAGCCGGGAGAGCTCGCAATAGTTCAGGCTTTCCAGCAGGACCGGTGCCGAACAGCTTGTTCCAACCCGTTTTTGCACGCCCTTGTTGAGGTGCCGGTAATAAAGCTCGGTCGACGCCCAGCTCATTCCCCCGATCAAACCGATCTTGCGCAAGCTATCCTCCAAAAACCGTTTGGACTGAGCTTGTCGAAGTCCCGTCCGTCATTTGCCCCGTCTTTGAAGGAAGAACCGCCCTTCGACAAGCTCGGGGCGAACGGAATGGAAAATCAATGCCCCTCGCCGAGCGCCTTGACGATGTCGTCGGCCATCTTCTTCGCATCGCCGAGCAGCATCATCGTCTGGTCCATGTAGAACACGTCGTTGTCGACGCCGGCATAGCCGACGCCGCCCATCGAGCGTTTCACGAACAGCACGGTCTTCGCCTTTTCGACGTCGAGCACCGGCATGCCATAGATCGGCGACGTCTTGTCGGTCTTGGCCGCCGGGTTGGTCACGTCGTTGGCGCCGATGACGAAGGCGACATCGCACTGGGAGAATTCGTTGTTGATGTCTTCCAGCTCGAACACCTCGTCATAGGGGACGTTCGCCTCGGCGAGCAGCACGTTCATATGGCCGGGCATGCGGCCCGCGACAGGGTGGATCGCATATTTGACGTTCACGCCTTCCTTCTTGAGCATGTCGGCCATCTCGCGCAGCGCGTGCTGCGCCTGCGCGACCGCCATGCCGTAACCGGGGACGATGATGACATTGTCGGCCTGGCTCATCAGGAACGCCGCGTCTTCGGCGCTGCCGGGCTTCCACGGCCTTTGCTCTTTCGCCGCGCCGCCCGCCGAAGAAGTATCGGCGCCGAAGCCGCCGGCGATGACGCTGATGAAGCTGCGGTTCATCGCGCGGCACATGATGTACGACAGGATCGCACCCGACGAGCCGACCAGCGCGCCGGTGATGATCATCGCGCTGTTGTGTAGCGTGAAGCCCATCGCGGCGGCGGCCCAGCCCGAATAGCTGTTCAGCATCGACACGACGACCGGCATGTCGGCACCGCCGATCGGGATGATCAGCAGGAAACCGATCAGGAAGCTCAAGGCGGTGATGGTCCAGAAGACCGCCGGGGACTGGTCGGTCAGGAAATAGCCGATAAGCCCCAAAATCGCCGCGAGCGTCCCCAGGTTGATGACGTGGCGCGCGGGCAGCATGATCGGCGCGCCCGACATATTGCCGTTCAGCTTCAGGAAGGCGATGACCGACCCCGAAAAGGTGATCGCGCCGATCGCGATGCCCAGCCCCATTTCGATCCGGCTGACGGTGAAAATCTGCCCCGCCGCATCGGCGATGCCAAAAGCGCCGGGGTTCAGATAGGCGGCCGCCGCGACCGCGACGGCGGCCAGGCCGACGAGGCTGTGGAACGCCGCGACGAGTTGCGGCATGGCGGTCATCGCGATCCGCCGCGCCATCACGATGCCGATGATCGCGCCGATCGCGATCGCGCCCAGTATCTCGGCCATCGCAACCGCGTCGATCCCGACATAGCTGTTGACCGCGTCGCCGGCCTTCCACGGCACATGCGTCACCAGCGTCGTGACGACCGCGATCGTCATGCCGATCATGCCGAACCGGTTGCCGCGCCGCGACGAGGCGGGCGACGACAGGCCGCGCAGCGCGAGGATGAAACAGACCCCGGCGACCAGATAGGCCAGCGCCACCCAGGGATTGATCGGTGCGACTTCGTGCATGTATTGCCCCTCTTTCATCCCTCTCCCCTTTGGGAGAGGGTTGCGAAGACTTGCCGGCTTGCCGGTTAGTCGAAGCTGGGTGAGGGGCGCCGCCGCCGAATTTCCGGGCCGCTGTTGACCCCCTCATCCAACTGCGCCTAGTCGCTGATGCGACAAGGCTTCGTATCCTTCTCCCCGGGGGAGAAGGGTCAAAAATTCAGCGCTCTTTCTTCTTGTACATCGCGAGCATGCGCTCGGTGACCGCGAACCCGCCGAAGATGTTGATGCTCGCCATGACCACGGCGGCGAGGCCGAGCCATTTCGACGACGCCGAGCCCGCGGCGGCGCTCGCGATCAATGCGCCGACGATGATCACCGACGAAATCGCGTTGGTCACGCTCATCAGCGGCGTGTGCAGCGCCGGCGTCACCGACCAGACGACGAAATAGCCCACGAAGCAGGCGAGGACGAAGATCGAGAAAATGGCGATGAAATCCACGGCATGCTCCCCTGTTGATTCCGTGCGCGCCCCTATTGCAGCCCGCAGGGGCCACTGTCGACTCCCAAACCGTCGAAAAGGCCGGCCCCCGCCCTGTTATCGCCGGAAATGCCGCCGTTTGACGACATAAAGTTTCACGAATACAGCCGGCGACTTACATCTTGGGCAGCAGCACCGCATCGACAATGTGGACCACCCCGTTCGACTGGTCGAGGTCGCTCGCGGTGACGGTGGCCTTGTTTCCGCCTGCGGCGGTCAACAGGATCTTGTCGCCGCTCATCGACGCGGTCAGCTCCTGCCCGTCGACGGTCTTCAGCACCGCCTTGCCGCCGCCCCGTTCGATCTGTGCGGCAAGGTCCGCCGCGGTCAGCTTGCCGGGAACGACATGATATTCGAGCACGCCGGCGAGCACATCCTTCTGTGCCGGGCGCATCCAGCCGTTGCGCGTAACCACCGGAACCTGCTGGAACGCCGCGTCGCTCGGCGCGAATAGCGTGAAGGGCCCGTCGCCCGACAGCGTCTCGACCAGCCCGGCCGCGGTAACCGCCGAAACCAGCGTCTTTTCATCGGGCATCGCCATCAGGTTTTCGACGATGGTCTTCGACGAATCGGTCGTGCCGCTCGCCGCGCCGGCGTCGATCTTCATCGTCTCGGTCGCCGGCGGCTCGGGTGTCTTGTTACATCCGGCCAGGGTCATCGCCGCTACCGCGGCTGCGCACATAAGCTGCCTGTTCACGCTGATAGTCTCCTCATCCGAAATCGCGTTGACGGCGGCGGCGCACGTCGCATCCGTCCAATCGGCGAACGCGCACTGGACCGCGAAGGTTTCAGAAGAAAGTCGGGCGCGTCAGCCGAGAAGCCGCTCGTTCACGACCTTGCCGCCCTGCGTCAGGCGCACCGCATTGCCGATTTCCTCGTCCAGCACGGGTCTGCCCGCGTCCTTGTCCCAGAAAGCCGACAGGAAATTGAACAGGTTGCGGCTGAACAGCGCGCTCGTATCGGCAGGCATGAGGGCCGCGATATTCTGCGCGCCGATCACGGTGACGCCATGAAGGCGCTTCGTTTCGCCGGGCGCCGATCCTTCGACATTGCCGCCGCTTTCCGCCGCCATGTCGACGATGACGCTGCCCGCGCGCATCGTCGCAAGCTGCGCGTCGGAGATCAGCCGCGGCGCGGGACGCCCCGGGATCAGCGCGGTGGTGATGACGATATCCTGCTTGGCGATGTGCGACGACACGAGTTCGGCCTGCGCCGCCTTATATTCGTCGGACATTTCCGTGGCATAGCCCCCGGCGCCCTCGCCTTCGATGCCTGCAACGCTCTCCACGAAGATCGGCTTGGCGCCAAGCGACTGGATCTGTTCCTTGGTCGCCGAGCGGACGTCGGTCGCGCTGACCTGCGCGCCCAGGCGCTTCGCGGTGGCGATCGCCTGAAGCCCCGCAACGCCGACGCCCATGACGAACGCCTTGGCGGCGCTGACCGTGCCGGCGGCGGTCATCATCATCGGAAAGGCGCGGCCATAGGCGCTCGCCGCCATCAGCACCGCCTTGTAGCCCGCGAGATTTGCCTGGCTCGAAAGGATGTCCATCGACTGCGCGCGCGTGATGCGCGGCATGAATTCCATCGCCAGCGCCTCAAGTCCCAGCTTGGCATAGGCGTCGACGCGGGCGCGCTCCCCGAACGGGTTGAGACCTGCGGCGAGCCAGGCGCCGTCGGCGAAACCAGCCAGGCTGTCGGGCGACGGCCCCTGGATTGCGAGGATGATGTCCGCACCCTTTAACACGTCGGCACGTCCAGCGACGCTCGCGCCTGCGGCGCCATAATCGGCATCGGCGATGGAGGCGTGCTCACCGGCCCCCGATTCGACGGCAACTTCGGCTCCCAGGCCTATGAATTTCTTCACGGTTTCCGGGGTCGCGGCGACGCGAGTCTCGCCGGGGGCGAGCTCTTTCAATACGGCGATGCGCATGCCGGTCGCGTCAGGACGCGATCAGCAGGACGACGAACGCCGCGACGATCACGGTCAGGATCGTACCGGTCTTGAGCAGGCTCAGGAAACCCGCATAGGTTTCGGTCGCCGCCTTCATTTCCTGTTCCGCCATGGCTCTTCCCCTTTTGCCTTGTCGCCGGTGCCGCGTCGACGCGGCCCGGAAATTTCCGGATTCGCGCCGGTCTTAGCCACGCGTTCGGCGATGCTCAAGGGGCGGCGTGTCGCGGCGGAATCGCAGCCGAATGTTGAACGGCCTTAATCGCCCCTTTACCCCCGTGGTTTAGATCGGCCCGTCAACGCGGAAAGCCGGGCGGAAAGCTGGCTGAACTGGCCGCAGCAAGGGGCGGAATCGGGATTATGGCAAACAACCGCGACACGCGAACGCTGATGATCGTCGACAGCGAGCCGGCGCAGCAGCGGTTTCTGTCGGCGCTGGCCTCGCGCGGCGGGTGGCGTACCGTGGTCGTGCCCGACACCGATACGGCGCTTGCAAAGCTCGGCACGCAGGAAGGCATGACCCTCGACGCGGTCATCGTCGACCAGGGCGCGCCGGGAATAGCGATTCCCGAATTCGTTGCCGAACTGCGTCGCTGGCGACCAGGGCTGCCGCTGATCGTCATCACCCTGCGCAATGGCGTCGAACTCGCCGTCGCGGCGATGCGCGCCGGTGCCAGCGATTTCGTGCAAAAGCCGATCGCGCCCGATCGCCTGCTCGGCGCGCTGGACACCGCGGTCGGCACCGGCGGGCCGCAGGGCGAACTGCGCCCGCTGACCGAAAAACTGCGCGCGCCCCTCGCCTTCGAGGAAATCATCGGCTCGTCGCCCAATTTCCGCACCGCGCTCGCGATCGCCGCAAAGGCGGCGCGTGCGCGGGTCCCGGTGATGATCAACGGCAAGCCCGGAACCGGCAAAGAGGTCTTTGCCCGCGCCATCCACAGCGCCAGCCCGCGCGCGCGCGGCGCACTGGTCATGGTCGATTGTTCGGCGGTGTCGCCGGGACTGATCGGTTCGGGCCTGTTCGGGCACGAACGCGGCGCCTTTCCGGGCGCCTTCGACCGTCAGGTCGGCCGGCTGGTCCAGGCCGACGGCGGCAGCATCATCATCGACCATGTCGAGTGCATCCCGCTCGAGACGCAGGCGAAGCTCGTGGAATTCCTGAACACGGGCGAGGTCCAGATGATCGGCGGCACGATCCGCCAGACCGTCGACGTTCGCGTCATTTCGACCAGCGCCAGTCCGCTCGACAAGCTGATCGAAGCGGGTCATTTCCGGGAAGACCTGTTCTATGCACTGTCGGCGGCGCAGCTCACCCTGCCCTCGCTCAGCGAACGGCGCGGCGACATCGGCTCGCTCGCGCGGCACCTGCTGACCCGCATCGGCAGCCTGCCGGGCATGGGCCAGATCGGCATCACCGACGACGCGCTGCGCCTGCTCGTCTCCTATGCCTGGCCCGGCAATGTCCGCCAGCTCCAGGACGTCCTGTTCCGCGCCGCGGTCGCCAGCGAAACCGACGTCCTCACTGCCGCCGACTTCACCGCCATCGAAGCGGCCCTGGGCGGCGGCGCGGCGAGCGGAGACGGAGAGGTGGCGATCAACGGCGAGGCGATCGGCGTCACCCTCTATCTTCCCGACGGCAATCTGCGCCCGCTCGAAGAGATCGAAGCCGACGTCATCCGGCTCGCGATCGGCCATTATCGCGGACGGATGAGCGAAGTCGCCCGCCGCCTCGGCATCGGCCGCTCGACGCTCTATCGCAAGCTGAGCGATCTGGGGATCGACACGGCGGCGTGACGCGGCGCCCGTCCTAGGCCGCGCCGATCGTCCGTTCGATTTCGGCGGTATCGGCGCCGGTCAGCGTCTTGGGCAATTCGCCGACCAGGCGGCGCTTGAGTTCGCCGTGATAATGGTCGCGCATGATCCCCAATGTCTTGGGATCGGCGACGATCAGCAATTTTTCGATCTCGTTGGCGAGCACACGCTGATTCAGCATCGCGGCCACGCCGGCGGCATGGCCACGTTCGTCCAGGTCGCGCACTTCGGGGTTGGCGCCGCTGCGGTTGCTGGTGTCGACGTCGAAGCTCGCGGCATCGACCAGGTTGATCAGCGCTTCGTCGCCGTCGTTGCGGAACAGGACGAACCGCTCGCCATCGGCGACCGCGACATGCGCGTCATGGGGAAGGTGCATCGAAGTCTCCTTTTCTGTCGGCGCGGCCAGACGACCGCGCTCTCCTGAAAGAGACGCGCGAACAAGGGTTTCGGTTTCAAGCGCGTGCGCCGGAATGCCCGCGTCAGGCGGTCAGCGCCGCGTCGCGCAGCCCGCGCCAGATGCGCAGCGCCTGCCGCGTCTCGGCGACGTCATGGACGCGCACGATCTGCGCGCCCTGGGTCGCGGCCTGATAATGGAGCGCGATCGAACCGCCGAGCCGGTGGCCGGCGTCCGCTTCGTTGTCGAGCGCGCCGATCATCCGCTTGCGGCTCGCGCCGAACAGGATCGGGCAACCGAGCGTGTGAAAGAGCGCGAGCCCGTTCGCCAGCGCCAGATTGTCGGCGACGCCCTTGCCGAAACCGATGCCCGGATCGACGAGGATCCGCGCGCGATCGATCCCCGCCGCTTCGCACGCGGCGATCCGCTCGGCGAGCATGTCGTAAACGTCGAACAGGATGTGCGAATAGCTGCCGCCCTCGTGCGGGTCGCTCTTGGCGGAGGGGGCGTGCATCAGCACCACCGGGCCCCCTGCCCGGGCCACCACATCCATCGCGCGATCGTCGTAGCGCAGCGCCGAGATGTCGTTGACGACGGTCGCGCCTGCCGCAAGCGCCGCCTCCATCACCGCCGCCTTGCGTGTGTCGATCGACACCGCGACCCCGCCCCTGGCCAGCGCCGCGACGACGTCCTCGACCCGTTCGATCTCGTCGCCTTCCCAGATCAGCGGCGCACCGGGACGCGTCGATTCGCCGCCGACATCGACGATCGCGGCGCCGGCCACGCCCATCGCAAAACCGGCGTCGATCGCGGCGGCCCGGTCGACATGCTTGCCGCCGTCCGAAAAGCTGTCGGGGGTGACGTTCAAAATGCCCATCACTTGGGGTTCGCCAAGCCGGACCGTCCGCTCGCCGAGGTGCAGCACGCCGCGCGGACGCTGCGTCGCCGCGCGCTGCGCCGTCGCCGCTTCGGCGAGTGCATCGGGCATCGCCGCGATCCAGTCGCCCAGTTCGGGAACCGGCACGATCGCCGATTTCACGGCATGGTCGTCGCGCAGGCTGAGGTGCCACGCCGCGAACCAGATCATCGTGTCGGCGATGCGCAGGCAATCGTCGTCGAGCTCGTGCGGACGATCGACGAAACATGTGGGGCGCAGATAGACGCGGGCATCTTCCCACGTCTTGCCGAAATCGGCCTTGGACAGCGGTGCGAACATGCCTGTCCCTTACCCGTCATTGCGAGGAGCGTAGCGACGAAGCAATCTCCCAGCCATCGGCAAGGCATGCCGACAGCTGGAGATTGCTTCGCTTCGCTCGCAATGACGCACGCATCAAGCCTCGTTCGCCAGCAACCAGTCCTGGCGAACGGCGTCGATCACGCGCAATTCCTTGCCGTCGTCGACGTGCCAGAAGGTCCAGCCGTTGCAGCTCGGCGCGCCCTGTACGCCCGCCCCGACCTTGTGGATCGATCCCGCGGGCTGCCCGTCGCATTCAAGGCTGCCGTCGACCCGCACCACCGCCTGCCAGCGGCGCTTGCTGTCGGTGAGCCGCGAGCCCGGCGCGATCATCCCGCATTCAACGAGCGTGCCAAAGGCCACGCGCGTCGCCGCCTTCGGCGCCATCATCGTCCGGACCGCGCTTTCGTCCAGCGGCAGCGCCATCTCGATGCGCTCCTTCGCCGCTGCGATATAATCGTCCTCGCGCTCTATGCCGATAAAGTGGCGCCCCAGCCGCTTCGCGACCGCACCCGTGGTCCCGGTGCCGAAAAAGGGATCGAGGATCACGTCCCCCGGGTTCGAGCAGGCAAGCAGCACGCGATAGAGCAACGCTTCGGGCTTTTGCGTCGGATGGACCTTGTGCCCGCCCTTCTTCAGCCGTTCCTGCCCCGCGCAGATCGGGATCAGCCAGTCGCTGCGCATCTGCAGTTCGTCGTTCAGCGTCTTCATCGCGCGGTAATTGAACGTGTAGCGCGCCTTTTCGCCCATCGACGCCCAGATCAGCGTCTCGTGCGCGTTGGTGAAACGGGTGCCCTTGAAATTGGGCATCGGGTTCGCCTTGCGCCACACGACGTCGTTGAGGATCCAATAGCCCTGGTCCTGGAGCGCCGCGCCGACGCGGAAGATATTGTGATAGCTGCCGATCACCCAGATACTGCCATTGGGCTTCAATATGCGCTTCGCTTCCTTCAGCCACGCGTGGGTAAAGCGGTCATAGGTGCCCAGGCTGTCGAACTTGTCCCAATCGTCGTCGACCGCATCGACCTGGCTGCCGTCGGGACGGAGCAGGTCGCCGCCGAGTTGGAGATTATAGGGCGGATCGGCAAAGATCATGTCGACCGACGCCGCAGGCAGCGAGCGCATCATCTCGATACAGTCGCCCTGCAATATACTGTCGAGCGGCAGGTCCGCCGGGGTCGCCTTCGCCGCCCGCTGCTTCGCTGCCGGCGCCTTGACCCGCTCCATCACACCCATGCTCTCGCCCCTCGTTCTTAACCAAAGAAGGCCTTGATGAGTCCGGCGAAACCCGCCGTCAAGCACGAGTCGCTAGGACTTAAGCCTGACGAAATGGTTAAGGCGGGGAGAACGAAAGGAGTCTGCCACGACATATGGAGTCGCGCGCGACGCCCGGACTCAACCACTGGTGGTGTGGCGATGAAGACTCAGCGGCAAAAAAATCGTCCCTTCCCCCCCCAACCGCCAGCGGTGGGGGGCGAAAAATCCTCACAGCCCCGGATCGATCCCGGTCAGGTCGATCGACCGCTCCCACAATTCGCGCGCCGCCCTGGGGTCGCGGGCAAAGGCGGTCGCACGCGCGGGACCCGACGGTCCCGTCACCTCGCCAAGCCCCTGCGGCCCCAGATAATCGCCGCCTTGGACATGGGCGCCCGTCGCGGCTTGCAGGGTCGGCCAGGCCCCTTGCGCCGCGCTGTTGAAAAAGGGCGTCGCGAGCGGGGTCAGAAAGCGCAGCGGCGCAGGCAAATGGCGCTGCAATTCGGTCAGCGCGACGCCGGGGTGACAGCCGATCGCCTGCGTGGCGCGCCCCGCGGCGCCGAGCCGCCGGTCGAGCTCGAACATGTGAAGCATGTTGGCGAGCTTGCTCATCTGATAGCGTTGCCAGTTATGATAGCTCCGGCTCGCGTCGAGGTCGCTGTAATCCATCGTGCCGCTGCGATGCGCCAGGCTGCCGGTCAGCACGATGCGGTCGTCGACATGCGGGTGGATCAGTCCGGTAAAGGCGAAATGCCCCAGATGGTTGACGCCGAATTGCAGCTCATACCCCTGCCGGGTCAGCGTGCGCGGCGGGATCATCACCCCGGCATTGTTGACCAGCACATCGATGCGCGGACCGGCGCGCACCGCTGCCGCGGCGTCGCGCACCTGGTCGATATCGGCCAGGTCTAGCGGCTGGAACGCCAGGTCGGCTGCAGGGACGTCGGCGCGTATGCGCGCCATCGCCGCCTCGGCGCGGTCGGCGTCGCGACAGGCCAGGACCACGTGCCCGCCGCGAGCCGCAAGCAATTTCGCGACCTCGAACCCGATCCCGGCATTCGCCCCGGTGATCAGGAAGCGCCGCCCGGTCTGGGCCGCCACGTCGCCGGCCGTAAATCCCTTGCTCATCGCCCCTTCTACCCCCTCAGATCAGCGTCAGCTGCGCCACCGGCGCGAAACTCGATCGATGGAGCGGCGTCGGGCCGTGGAGGCGCAGCGCCGTCAGATGCTCGGGGGTACCATAACCCATGTTGCGCTCCCAGCCAAAGCCGGGGAAATCGCGCGCCGCGGCGACCATCACGCGGTCGCGATGCTCCTTGGCGACGATGCTCGCGGCCGAGATGCAGGGATGCAGCGCATCGCCCCCCACGACGGCGCGCGCAGAGTAGCGCCAGCGCGGCAACCGGTTGCCGTCGACGAGTATCTCGTGCGGGTCGCACTTCAACGCCTCGACGGCGCGCGTCATCGCCAAAAAAGTCGCCTGCAGGATATTGATCGCATCGATCTCCGCCACGCTCGCCTCGCCGACCCCCCAGCGGCAACGCGCCTTGATCTCGATGTCGAGTTCGGCGCGGCGCTTCGCGGTCAGCTTCTTCGAATCGTCGAGACCGTCGATCCCCGGCTCGCACAGGATCACCGCGGCCGCGACCACCGGACCGGCGAGCGGTCCGCGCCCCGCCTCGTCGACGCCGACGATCAACATGGCCTCCCCTCTCGCTTGCGGGAGGGGCAGCGGGACTGGCGAGCTTGCTCGCCAGTCGCAGCGGAGTGGGAGATCAGACGCGCCACGGCGGGAACCTGCGATATTCCGCCGCCTGATAGAGGCACAGGCGATTGCCCGCCGGATCGATGAGCCGCGCCTCGCGCCAACCCCATTCCTCGTCCCGGGGCATCTGGTCGAAGCGCACCCCGCGCCGCGCCAGATAGGCGACCCAGGCGTCGAGCGCGCCGCTTTCGAGATAGGTCGTCGCGCCGCCCGCCGCGCCATCGCCGACGTGAATCGAGAGGGTGACGCCGTTTGCAGCCTCGAAGCGCGCATAGCCGCCCATTCCCTCGGCGCCCGGGCTATCGACGATCTGCGTCAGTCCGAGCTGCTTGTAAAAGGCGACCGACGCCGGATAATCGACAGCGGGCAGCGTGATCTGGTTGAGCGCCGGGCCGGTGAACAGGCCGTCGTTGCGCACCGTCTGCTGGCCCATCGGGCCATGTCCGCTCCCCAGCCCCGGCGCCCCCATCAGCGCAAGCCGCACGAAATCGCGCGCGCGCGCCACGGCAGGCTCCAGCGGCATACCCTGCGCCAGGCCGGTCGCAATCGCGCTCGCCAGCGTACAGCCGGTTCCATGGGTGTGCGGCGTGTCGATCCGCGGGGCTTCCCAGCGCGCCACCTCGCCGGCGTCGGCTTCGATCAGGCGATCGATCACCGTATCGCCATCGCCGTGACCGCCCTTGGCAAGCAGCGCGCTGCCTCGGGCCAGCACCGCCGACTCTCCCCCCAGCGCCGCCAGTTCGTCGATATTCGGCGTCGTAACGGTCGCGCGCGCCATCAGGGCCTCGAAGGCATGGATCGTCGCCGTATTGGCCAGCACCGATCCGCTTGTCGACACCATGACGGGATCGAACACCACCGCCGCGCCGGCCAGGTCGGGACGCGCCAGCCGCTCGGCGACCGCGGCGGCGGTTTCGGCGCTGCCGATCATGCCGATCTTGACCGCGTCGACGCCGATGTCGGCGACGACGCTGTCGATCTGTGCCAGCACCATCGCGGTCGGGACGGCGTGGACGTCCTGCACCCCGCGCGTGTTCTGCGCCGTGATCGCGGCGATTGCGGTCATCGCGTGACCGCCCAGCATCGTCACGGTCTTGATATCGGCCTGGATGCCGGCGCCGCCGCCGCTGTCGGAGCCCGCGATGATAAGGACGCGCGCGGTCATCGTCCGGCGATCAGCCCCGAGCCCCCGGATGCCGCCGCTCCGTCGAAGCGGGGAAACGGGCCAGCGCCGGCCCCTCGCGCATCGGTCGGTCGAGCAGGTCGCCGCCGCAATTGGGACAACGCTCTTCCAGGCGATCCGCACACTCCGCGCAAAAGGTGCATTCGAGCGAACAGATGAAGGCGCCGTGCTTGTCGGCGGGCAGGTCGCGGCCGCACCGCTCGCAATCGGGACGCATTTCCAGCATGACAATCCTTTCTTCGCTCCGCATCGTCGGCGAAGCCCGGTTAGTGTTTCAATGGGCCGCGACGCGCACCGCGTCGCAGATCATGTCGACGACACGCTCGACTTCGCCGGCATCGTCGCCTTCGGCCATCACGCGGATGACCGGTTCGGTGCCCGACGCCCGGATCACCAGGCGTCCCCGCCCCGCAAGCGCGGCTTCACCCTCGGCGATCGCCGCCTGCACCTGTCCGTCGTCGAGCGGCCTGCCGCCCGCAAATCGGACATTCTTCAAAAGCTGCGGAACAGCGTCGAACTGGTGGAGCAATTCGCTAGCGGGCTTGCTCCCCGTAACGAGCTCGGCGAGCACCTGCAATGCCGCGAGGGTGCCATCGCCGGTCGTCGCATAAGCCGACAGGATCATGTGACCCGACTGTTCGCCGCCGACATTGAAGCCCCCCTCGCGCATCCGTTCAAGGACATAGCGATCGCCCACCTTGGTGCGCTCGAGCGTCAGGCCCTCGCCCTGAAGGAAGCGTTCGAGGCCCAGGTTCGACATCACCGTGGCGACGACTCCGCCGCCGGTCAGCCGGCCCTGCCGCGCCCAGCTTGCACCGATCAGCGCCATGATCTGATCGCCGTCGATGATCGCGCCCGCCTCGTCGACGACGATCAGCCGGTCGGCGTCGCCGTCGAGCGCGATGCCGATGTCGGCGCCGCTTGCGACCACGGTTTCCTGCAACAGGGCGGGTGCCGTCGATCCGCACTGGTCGTTGATGTTCAGCCCGTTCGGCGTCACGCCCACCGCGACGACGTCGGCCCCGAGCTCCCAGAACACCGTCGGCGCGCTGTTATAGGCGGCGCCGTTGGCGCAATCGACGACGATTTTCAGCCCGTCGAGACGGATCGTCTGCGGCAGGCTCTGCTTGACCGCGTGGATATAGCGGCCGCGGGCATCCTCGATACGCTTGGCGCGACCGATCTGAGCGGGCTCGGCCAGCTTGGGTTCGACAGCCAGCAGCGCCTCGATCTGCGCTTCGTCGGCATCGGACAATTTATATCCATCGGGACCGAACAGCTTGATGCCGTTGTCGGCAAAGGGATTGTGGCTCGCCGAAATCATCACGCCCAGGTCGGCGCGCATCGACCGCGCGAGCATCGCCACCGCCGGGGTCGGCATCGGCCCGACCTGCACCACGTCCATCCCGACGCTGGTGAAACCGGCAACCAGCGCATTTTCGATCATATAGCCCGACAGGCGCGTATCCTTGCCGATGACGACGCGATGCTTGTGGGTCCCGCGCAGGAAGTGCGCGCCCGCCGCCATGCCGACGCGCATCGCGACCTCGGCGGTCATCGGCGCCATGTTGGTCAGGCCGCGAATCCCGTCGGTTCCGAAAAACTTGCGCATGATGGCTCCGTTACCTAATCCCGGGGCAGGCCCTGCCCCGCGTCTCCGGGATGGCCCCCACGGAGCATTTCCCGGCCCGAAAACGGGTTCCCGTTCGTTCCGGGAGGTGCTCTATGTCACCGACTTTTGCTTGGCAAGCGGACCGGCGTGCCGCGGGGGAGAAAGCGACTTGAAATCGGCATGGATCATTCTTTCGGCGCTCATCGCCGGAATGCTGCTCGGGCTTGCGGTCGAGGCGGTCGGCCCCGACCTCGCGGCGCGCTCGCTCCCGTTCGTCGAACCGATCGGCCAGCTCTGGCTCAACGCGCTCAAGATGACGATCGTCCCGTTGATCGTCGCGCTGCTCATCACCGGCATCACCGCGACCGCCGACGCGGCGCGCGCCGGGTCGCTCGCGGGACGGGCGGTCGCGACCTTCCTCGTGGCGATCGTCATTTCGGGCGCGATGTCGCTGGTGATGACCCCGCTCCTGCTCCGGCTCTTTCCCCTGTCGGCGGACGCGGCGGCGGCGCTGCGCCACGGTCTCGGCGGTGCGGTCGAAACGGGCCCGTCCCCCAGCTTCGGCGATTTCCTGCTCGGGCTGATACCGACCAACCCGATCGCCGCCGCCGCCGACACCGCGATCCTTCCGCTCATCATCTTCACCACCGTCTTCGCCTTTGCGATTACGCGCATCGAACCCGATCAGCGGACGCAGCTGTCCAGCCTGTTCCGCGCGCTCGGCGACACGATGCTCGTGGTCATCGGCTGGGTGCTCGCGGTCGCGCCCCTCGGCGTCTTCGCGCTCGGCTATGCGCTGGCGATCAAGGCGGGCCTCGCGGCCTTCGGTGGACTGGTCCATTATGTGCTGATCGTGTCGGCCATCGGCCTGTGCTGCGTGATCCTGGCTTTCGCGCTCGCCTTTTTCCTCGCGGGGCTGACCCCGCTGCGCTTCGCCCGGGCGATGATCCCGACCTTCGCGGTGGCGGTCGGCACCCAGAGTTCACTCGCCAGCCTGCCCGCGATGCTTGAAGCGGCCGAAGAGCTGGGCGTCGACCCCCGCAAGGCCGACGTCGTCCTGCCGCTCGCGGTCGCGCTGTTCCGCTTCACCAGCACCGCGATGAACCTCGCGGTCGTGCTCTATATCGCGTGGCTCTTCGGCCTGCCCATCGGTCCGTGGGCGATGGCGGCGGGGCTGTTCGTCGCGGTCGCCTCGGCGCTCAGCGCGGTCAGCCTGCCCGGATCGATCAGCTATGTGACCTCGATCGCGCCGATCGCCGTGTCGATGGGCGTTCCCGTCGGGCCGCTCGGCCTGCTCGTCGCGGTCGAGACATTTCCCGATATCTGGCGTACGGTGGGCAATGTCATCGCCGACGTCGCCGCGACCAGATATGCGGCGCGCGGCGCCCCCGACGATAGCGATGGAGAGCCGGCATGAAATATCGCACCCTCGGCCAGGGCCTGAACGTATCCGCGATCGGTATCGGCTGCATGCCGATGATCAAGGGCGGCAACATCCTCTATGGCGAGACCGCCGACATGGACGAAGCGACGCGCACCATCCATCGCGCGATCGACCTTGGCGTCACCTTTTTCGACACCGCGCAAATCTATGGTCCCTTCACCAACGAGGAGCTGCTCGGATCGGCGATCGCGGGGAAGCGCGAGGGCCTCGTCATCGCGACCAAGTTCGGCTTCCGGTTCGACGGCAAGCAGATCGTCGGGGTCGACGGCACCCCCGAAAACGCCCGTCAGGCGTGCGAGGGGTCGCTCCGGCGGCTCGGCATCGACACGATCGACCTCTTCTACCAGCACCGCGTCGACCCGAACGTTCCGATCGAGGAAACCGTCGGTGGCATGATGGAGCTCGTCAAGGAGGGCAAGGTCCGCCACATCGCCTTGTCCGAAGCCGGCCCCGATACGCTGCGCCGCGCCGCAAAGGCCGCGCCGATCGCCGCGCTGCAAAGCGAATATTCGATCTGGGAGCGCGAGGTCGAGGCGGAGATCCTGCCCGTCTGCCGCGAACATGGCATCGGTTTCGTGCCCTATTCGCCGCTCGGCCGCGGCTTCCTGACCGGGACGGTGCGCAGCCGCGACGACCTGCCCGAAACCGACTGGCGCCGCAACGACCCGCGCTATTCGGACGAGAATCTGCCCGCCAACCTGCGCATCGTCGACGCGATCGCCGGCGTCGCGGCCCGGCATGGCGTCTCCAACGCGCAGGTCGCGCTCGCCTGGCTGCTTGCGCAGGGCGACGACATCGTTCCGATCCCCGGCACCAAGCGCCGCGTCACGATGGAGGACAGCATCGCTGCCGCCGACCTCGCGCTCGATGCCGACGATCTCGCCGCGATCGCCGCCGCCGCACCGATGGGCGGCACCAGCGGCCCGCGCTACGGCGAACAGGGCATGCGGATGGTGCGGCTCTAGCCCCGTCCCCTGACCTCGTTCACCGCCTCGGCCAGCGCGTCGAGCTTGTGATGCAGGCGCATGATCTCCAGCTCGGCGCGCAGGTTGATTTCATAGTCGAGCTTCGCGGCCAGCCGGTCCTTCGCCGCCTGCCGGTTCTGGCTCATCATGATGACGGGTGCCTGGATCGCCGCGAGCGTCGACAGCATCAGGTTCAGGAAAATGAACGGATAGGGGTCGAACGCCATCCCGAAGCGGTCGAGCACCCGCGAGTTGAGCAGCATCCAGCCCAGCAGCACGAGCGCAAAGACGATGATGAACGCCCACGAGCCGCCGATCGCCGCCACCCGGTCGGCGAGCCGGTCGCCGAGCGTCGCGCGTGCATCGTCGATGTCGGCGGCGTCGCGGCTCGTCGGCTCGCGGTCGGCGATCGCCCGGATGACGCGCCGTTCCTCCCGATCGAGCGCGTCGAGGGGCTTGCCGAGCAGGCGTTCGGCGAGATCCGAAAGATGCGTGTCACTGGTGGCCACCGGGGCCTACCCGATCCAGCGCCACAGGCCCGCAGCCATATAGCCGAGCGCGCCGTGCGCCCAGGTCGCCGCAAGCCAGACGACGATTCCGCCCAGCAGCGCATGGCCCCGCGGGATCGTGTCGCCCCACGGCGCGGCACCGCCGATCTGGCGCGCAAAGGGCACATAGCTGGTCCGCGCCGTCCAGTGGCGCCAGGCATCGCCCATCTGCTTCGCCTTCTTGACGTCCTGGCCCGCCGACCCGACCAGCGCGAGAAAGGCGATCGTCGCCGACAGCACGATCTGCCCCGGCGTCGGCACGACCAGCGCATGGGCGAATGCCCACAGGGCAAAGCCCCACATCATCGGGTGCCGCGTGATGGCAAAGACCCCGCGCGGCGCCTTTTGCGCAGTAAAGGCGGCGCCCGGCGCGGGCAGCGCCGGATTGCCGACCAGCGACCCCATGAACAGGATGCTGGCAAGCAGCACGATCGCCGACGCCAGGGCCCACAGCGCATCGCCCACCGCCCACAGCGGCGGCTCGGGCGGCATCCCGCGATAGGCCTGCACCACCAGCACCAGCGTCGCGATGGCGACGAGCGAATAGATCGCTTGGAAGGGGCGCTCGCCCATGCGTCCCGCAAGCGGTTCGCGCAGCGGGTGCGACAGCACCAGGTGCGTACCGACGAACAGCACACAGGTCGCGATCAGCAAACTCATCGGTTCCACGGCCTTTCCTCCCCTTGCAAATCGGCCGCGCGGATCAGATGCGGCGGTTACCAGTCATAGGCATTGGGCAAGGCCCCCTCGACCGGGTCGGCGTACCGGTCGCGCAGCCGGTCCTGCCGCGTCGTCAGCGACTGGCGCTTGCCGTCGATCCAGATCGCGGTCGGACGGCTGCCCAGTTCGAGCGGGTCCTTGTCCCATATCACCACGTCGCCGACGCGCCCGGGTTTCAGCGAGCCGATGCGGTCGTCCATGCCGAGCGCGCGCGCCGGCCCGCTGCTGATCGCGGCAAAGGCCTGGTCCCAGCTCAACCCGCTTGCTCCCGGCATCCGGCCCAGCGCGACCAGGTTGCCGGCATATTGCATGGCATAACCCATTTTGTGCGCGTCGTCGTCGTCGAAGACCCCCACCGCGACGGTTACCCCCGCGGCTTCGAGGCGTCCGGCGTTCGACTGGGTCGCGCCCAGCTGTTCGAAACTGTTCGGGAGGTCGGTCAAAGGCGAGACGATCACCGGCACCCGCGCCGCGGCGATCTGCGGTGCCACCATCCAGCCTTCGGTCGCGCCGACCAGCACCAGCTTCAGCGCGGGAAAATCCCGCTTCAGCTTGACGACATTCAATATGTCGGCGGCGCGGTCGACGCGCACGAACAGCGGCGTCGTTCCGTCGACCACACGCACCAGCGCATCAGCGTCGGCGCGCTGGATCATCGCGTCATTGCCCCATTCGGCGAGCGCCGCGGGGTTGCGGGCATAGCTGCGCGCCGCGAGCAATTGTTCGCGGAACAGCAGGAAAGTGGCGGCGCGGCTGCCGCCCGCCTTCGATGCGCCATCCTCGCCAAAGGCGACATATTGCAGCGCGCGCGGACGCGTCACCATGTCCATGTCGTCACCCAGGTCGACGACCGCGCCCTGCCCGGCGAACAAATTGCTGCTGCCTCCCGGCGCGACGATCGCGCGCGTCACGCCGGCGGCGCGATTGACCGCGACGGGCGAGCCCATCGGATTCAGCGCCGGCGCGATGTCGAGCCCGGCCGAAAAGCGGGTGCGCGGCGCGCTGCGATCGTTGGTGCCGGACACCGCATCGACCTCGGTCAGCCCGACCCGGCTGAACGCCGCGACGATCCCAGGCGTGACATAATGTCCTGCGGCATCGACCGTCTCGATCCCCGCGGGCACCGCGACGCCCGCGCCCGCCGCGACGACCTTGCCGCCGCGCACGACGACGATGCCGCCCTCGACGGGCGCGCTGCCGTCGCCGATCACCAGCTTCGCATTGGTGATCGCAACGTCTTGGGCGCTGGCGGGAGTGGCCAAAGCCAGGACTGCGGCCAGCGCGCCTCCCAATCCCGCCGTGCCCCTGCCAGGGGCACGCAAAACGAGGGATCGGAGGTTCAGGAGAGTTCTCATTTCACATCTCCCTCGCCCGGTTGCCCCAGCTCGAAATCGCTGACCGGCCGTCGTTTGGGATCGTCGGCGTCGAACATCAGCGCGCCGTCGATCCAGACCTTTTCGGGCCGCGTATAGACGCTGAACGGATTGCCGTTCCACAGCACGACGTCGGCCATCTTTCCGGGCTTCAGGCTTCCCGTCTTGTCGGCGATGCCCAGCGCGGTCGCGGGGTTGATCGCCAGCCAGCGCCATGCGCGCTCGTCGCTGATCTCGATCCCCATCCGACGTCCGGCGGCCAGCGCCTTGGACGCTTCCTGGTTCAACCGCTGGATCTGGTTCGCATCGTCCGAATGGACGATCGCGCAGGCACCCGCCTGCTCGACCATCGGCAGGTTTTCCGGCACCGAGTCATAGGCTTCCATCTTGAAGCCCCACCAGTCGGCCCACAGCGCGGCGCAAATGCCTTCCTTTTTCAGCAGGTCGGCGATCTTGTACGCCTCGACCGCGTGGTGGAACGCCGTCACCTTATAGCCGAACTCGTGGCTCATATCGATCACCTGCGCCATTTCGTCGGCGCGATAGCAGTGATTGTGGATCAGGATTTCGCCCGACAGGACGCCGACAAGCGTCTCCATCGCCAGGTCGCGTTCGACCGGTTTACCTGCATCGAGCTTTTTCTTGTACGCCACCGCCTTGGCCCACATCTCGCGATCGACGGCCATATTGCCCATGCGGGTCGACGGCATGCGACCCTTGCCGCCATAGACGCGTTTCGGATTCTCGCCGCACGCCATCTTCATGCCATAGGGTGCGCCGGGGAATTTCATCCCCTGCACGGTGCGCGCGGGCACATTCTTCAGCGTGACCGACCGGCCACCGATCAGATTGGCGCTGCCGGGCAGGATCTGCAGCGTCGTCACGCCGCCGTTCGCCAGCGCGCGGCTGAACCCCGGGTCCTGCGGCCAGACGCTATGCTCTGCCCACACGTCGGGGGTCGTCGGACTCGTCATTTCGTTGCCGTCGCTCAGCGCATCGACGCTTGGCGAAGGATAGACGCCCAGGTGGCTGTGGACGTCGATCACGCCCGGGGTCACATATTTGCCGAGTCCGTCGATCACCAGCGCCCCGTCGGGGACCGGAGTCTCCGCCCCGCCGATGCGTTCGACCTTGCCGTCCGCCAGCACGACGGTGCCGCCGTCGATCCGGCCGCCCTCACCGTCGAAGATCGTCACGCCCGTCACCGCGGTCACGCGGCCCGGATAGGCGTGATAGGTCGACGGATAGGGGTTCTTGTCGAACCCGCCCGACCCGGCATCCGCCGTGGACGGCGTATCGCTCGCCGCCTGCGGACCCGCGCCGGTCGCCGCGCAGCCGGTGAACGCCAGCGCGACGGCAGCGAGCAGGCTGCCCCTCACACCCCGGACCATGCTCAGCTCGCCGGCTTGGGTTCGGGATGGACGCCGGCGGCCTGCGCCTCGCCCAGTTCCTCGGCGCCCGCGACATCGGCATCGCTGTCGCGCAGCGTGTCGAGGTGCATCCACCGCTTGACGATCGGCGACAGTGCCAGCACGACGACCGCGACGCCAAGGGTGATCCAGCCGATCTCGTTATAGATCGACAGCGCCAGTTCCTTCGACATTTCGCCGCTCTCGCCGCCCGTCGCTTCGCCGATCTTGCCGGCAACGAAGCTGCCGACCGCGGTCATGTAGAACCAGGCGCCCATGATCAGCGACGCCATGAACGAGGGGGCAAGCCGGTTCATTGCGCTCAATCCGACCGGCGACAGGCAAAGTTCGCCCGTGGTATGGAGCAGATAGAGCAGGAAGACGAAGACCACCGGCGTCATCGCCTCCATACCGACGCTCTTCGCGCCCCAGACGAAGACGAGGAAGCCCAGCCCGACCTGCGCGAGCGCCAGCGCGAATTTCGCGGGCGCCGACGGCTCGAGCCCGCGCTTGCCGAGCCATTGCCACAGCGCGGCAAAGACCGGCGCGAACAGGATGATGTAGATGGGGTTGATCGACTGGAACACCGACGCCGGCACGCCGCCAATGTCGACATAGCGATCGGTATAGAGATTGAAGCTGCCGCCAGCCTGTTCGAACAGGCCCCAGAACAGCGGGTTCAGTGCGATCAGGAACAGGATGGCGAAGATCCGCTCGCGCGGTTCCTTGTCCAGCTTGAACGCCTGGTAAAGGACCCAGCCGAGCAGCGCGATGCCCGAAATGATGAGCAGCGTCTGGATGACGTCCTGATACTGCACCAGCGCCCACATCACCGCCACGGCCGCAACGCCGACGCCATAGATGGTCAGCTCCTTCGAGCGTGCGAGCGGCGCGGGCGCTTCGCCGGCGCCGAGCAGCACCTTCTTGCCGAGCACGAAGACAATCAGGCCGGCGACCATGCCGATCCCCGCAAGGCCGAAGCCATAGGCCCAGCCGACCGTCTGGCCCAGATAGCCGACCAGGATGGTGCCGAGCGCCGCGCCGACGTTGATGCCCATGTAAAAGATCGTATAGGCCGCGTCGCGGCGCATGTCGGTCAGGCGATAGAGCTGCCCGACCATCACCGAGATGTTCGCCTTCAGAAAGCCCGAGCCGACGATAATCAGCGCGAGGGCGAGCCAGAAGACGTTGATCGTCGGGTCTTCCTGTCCGCCGACGCCCTCGAACGCCATGAACAGGTGGCCGAGCGCCAGCAGCACCCCGCCGAACAGCACCGCCTTGCGCTGTCCCAGATAGCGGTCGGCCAGATAGCCGCCCAGAACCGGGGTGATATAGACCAGGCTGGTGTAGGCGCCATAGATCAGGTTCGATTTGCCGTCCGAAAACAGCCAGTGCTGCGTCAGATAGAAAATCAGCAGCGCCCGCATGCCGTAATAGGAGAAACGCTCCCACATCTCGGCAAAGAACAGCATGTAGAGGCCCCGCGGGTGGCCGGCGAACTCGGGCTTCTTGCTGCCGGCGATCACCGCGCCGACCCCCAGGAATATCCCCAGGATCACGACCGCGATAACCGCGAGCCAGTCTCCTTCCTGCCACAAACCGATTGCTTTCATGCGTGTGCGTCCCTTGTCCCGGAATGATTTTTCTGCGGCTTTTGCCGTGCGAATGATCGGGCAACCTAGCGCGAAAATGACGGATTGAAAGAATCTAATTGCGTGTGAAACCAGGTAGAGCGCGCCGGCACCTCTTGCGAATCCCTCGCAAAAGACCCACATGCGCCGCCATGTTCAACGACACCGCCTCGCTCCGCTCGTACCTCGCCACCCGCCGCTCGGGAAAGGCGCGCGACATCGTCGCTCCCGGCCCCGACCCCGCGCAGCTTCGCGATATCGTCGCGCTGGCGCTGCGCACCCCCGATCACGGCAAGCTCGCCCCGTGGCGGATCGTCACCGTCGCCGGCGACCAGCGCGACGCCTTCGCAGCCCTTCTCAAGCGCGCGTGGATCGCCGATCATCCGGGGGCCGAAGGGATGGACCTCTCGGCGCTCGAACAGTTCGCTCACCAGGCACCGTCGCTCGTTGTCCTGCTCGCGACCCCGGTCCGCGACAGCAAGATCCCGGTGTGGGAGCAACAGATGTCGGCCGGCGCGGTCGGCATGAACCTGCTCCACGCCGCGCATTCACACGGTTTCGTCGGCAGCTGGCTGACCGGCTGGGCGGCGTTCAACCGCGACGTCGCGGCGGCTTTCGGCGCGAAAGAGGGGGACGCGATCGTCGGCTTCTTCTTTTTCGGCACCGCAGGCGCCCCGCTATCCGAACGGCCCCGGCCAGAATATGACGATGTCGTGAGCCACTGGGACATTTAATGTCGCCGCCGGGCGCATTTTCGGCAGGTTCGCGATTTGACTGTTCTGCTGTCTTATGGCATTAAGGCGGCATGCTCGATCAGTCCAAGCCCGTCTACCAACGCCTGCGCGACGTGATCGCCAACGCGATCCTCGATGGCACCTATGGCGATGGCGACATGCTCCCGTCGGTCCGTTCGCTCGCGGCCGAAGAGGGGGCGAACCCGCTGACCGTGGCAAAGGCCTATCAGACCTTTCAGGACGAGGGGCTGGTCGTGGTCAAGCGCGGGGTCGGCATGTTCGTCGCCGACGGCGCGACCGACCGGCTGCGCGAGTTGATGCGCCAGGATTTCCTCAGCAACGTGTGGCCGCCGGTCGCCGCCCAGATGCGCCGCATCGGGCTCGATGCACGCACGCTCCTCGACCTCAGCGACGCCTGATCCTCATTTGCCGATCTGCGCCGCCTTGTCGCGCAGCGCCTCGGCATTTTTCGCATCGCCGTCACCGTCGAGCAAGTCGGCGTAGATCAGCATGATGTCGCGATTGAGCGGCTGGAGCCGATAGGCGCGCGCGATCGTCCGCAACGCCCGCTTCGCATCGCCGTCCGCCACCTGCGCCCGCGCCAGCTCGCGCAGGATCACGACGTCGCGGTCGCCGATCCGGTGCCGGACGCGCTCGAAATGCGCGATCGCCCGGCTCCAATGCTCGAGGTCCATCGCCAGGTGCCCGGCCAGCCGGTCGGCGGCGATGCTCGACGGCTGGCTGTCGCGCAGCGCCAGGATCGCCGCCCCCGACCCGGCGCTGTCGCCGGCGCGGAACAGCGCGTTGGCGAGCCGGAGCGCCGCCTCCTCGCTCGCGTCGAGGTCGCGCGCCTTGCGATAGGCGGCGACGGCCAGGACAAGGCGGTCGTCGGCGACCGCGGCATCGCCCAGCAGGATATGCGCGTCGGCGACCCCCGGATTGGCATCGCGCAGCCGCGTCGCGCGGGCCAGCGCGCGCGTCGGGTTGCCGCGCGCGATGTCCATCGAGATCGCCGGGATCGCCTTCGACGGGTCGAGCGGCGCGGCATCGGCCGCCATCGTCACCAGGGCATAATCATCGTCGACGGCAAAGGGGGCCGCATCGCCACGCGTCAGGCTCGCGGCACGGTCCTGATAGTCGGCCGACGTCCGCGCATCACCCTGTTCCGCCGCAACCCGCGCCGCCAGCAGCAGCGACCAGCTGTCGGCGTCGGCGCGCGTCACGATCGGCGCGAGCGCCTCGGCCGCCGCCTCCGCGTCGGCGTCGACCCAGTTGGCCGCGGCCAGGATCCGCCGCGCGGTCCAGTTATGCGGCTGCGCCTCGATCAGCCGCTCGGCCCAGGTCGCCGCCAGCGCCTGCCCGCCTAGCTGCAACTCGACCACCGCGTTCAGCAGCATGACCCCCGGCTCGTCGTCCATCTGCCCGCGCGTGCGCTGGAGCAGGCTGCGCGCGAGCCGGTAGTTGTCGGCCCGCGCCGCGAGCACCGCCTGCAGATAATAGAGTCGCGGATCGCCCGGCGCGACCGCCGCCGCACGCCGCACCGCCGCCAGCATGTCGCGATAGCGGCCAAGGTCGCCAAAGGTCGCGGCCTGGTCGATCAGCGCACCGGCGTTGCTCGGATCGGCCGCCAGCGCCTTGTCGTACCAGGGCAGCGATGCCGTCAGCCCCTGTTGCGCGCGGACCAGGTTCGCCTTGATCGCCAGCGCCGCGCCGTTGCCGGGATCGAGCTCGATCGCATAATCCGCCGCATCGCGCGCGCCCATCGTGTCGGCATTGGCATCGCGAAAGCGCGCGACATCGACCCACAGCGCCGCGTTGCGCGGCAGTTCGCGCACCGCCCGGTCGAGCGCCTCGCGCGCCGCGCCCAGGTCGCCATTGTCCAGATGCACATCGGCTGCGACCCACGCCGCTTCGCCGACCATGTCGGGCGCGATCGGCCCGGCATCGAGCGCCGCGAGCGCGCGATCGCCCTCGCCCTGCATCGCATAGGCGCGCGCGAGCAGCGGGCGCAGCACCTCGCCCGCGCCCCCCGCCGCCAGCGCTTCCTTGACCGCCGCCTCCGCCGCAACGCCGTCGCCGAGCTCGATGGCGATCCGCGCCAGCGCGGCGCGTTCGCGCACCGCATCGGGATGATCGGCGACGAACCGCGCCAGTTCGGTCCGCTGGCGTTCGAGCGCGACGCGCGGCGATTCGGGCTGGCCGTCGCCGCACCCGGCGAGCAGCAGCGCGGCATACAGCGCCCCCGTCCGGACCCGGCAAAGGCTCATTCAGGCCTGCATCCGATATTGCTTGAGCAGGTCGTAAAGCGTCGGCCTGCTGATGCCGAGCAGCTTGGCCGCGGCGGAAATATTGCCCTCGCTCTGCGTCATCGCGCGGCGGATCGCGACGCGATCGGCCGCCTCGCGCGCGCTGCGCAGGTTCAGCCACGTCGCTTCGTCATCGTCCGCGCCCGCCGCCAGGTCCAGGTCGTCCTTCACGACCTGCTTGCCGTCGGCCATGATCACCGCCCGCTTGATGCGGTTTTCCAGTTCGCGGACATTGCCGGGCCAGCGCGCTTCGTCGATCGCCTGCAGGGCGTCGGGCGCAAAGCCGCGCACCGCCGGGTTCATCTCGGGCGCATATTGGTGCAGGAAATGGCGCGCCAGCAGCACCGCGTCGCCCGGACGCTCGGCCAGCGCGGGAATCTTCACCACCATTTCGGCGAGCCGGTAATAGAGGTCGTCGCGAAAACTTCCCTCGGCGATCATCGCGTCGAGGTCGCGGTGCGTCGCGCACACGATCCGCGTGTCGACCGCGATCGGCTTGCGCCCGCCGATCCGCTCGATCGTCCGCTCCTGAAGGAAGCGGAGCAGCTTGACCTGCAGCGGCAGGGGAATGTCGCCGACCTCGTCGAGGAACAGCGTTCCCCCGTGCGCCAGCTCGATCTTGCCCTCGGTCGTCTTGACCGCCCCGGTAAAGGCCCCCTTCTCGTGCCCGAACAATTCGCTTTCGAGCAGATTTTCGGGAATCGCGGCACAGTTGATCGCGACAAAGGCGCCGTCGCGCCGCCCGCTCGCCTCGTGCAAGCCGCGCGCGAGCAATTCCTTGCCCGTCCCGCTCGCGCCCAGCAGCATCACCGAAACGCCCAGGTTCGCAACGCGTTCGATCGTGCGGGCGACCTTCAGCATCTCGGGCGCGCCGGTGATCATCCCGCCGAGCACGCGGTTGTCCGCCGCGCCGGCCTCGGCCAGCCGGGCATTCTCCACTTCCAGGTCGCGGACGTGAAAGGCCCGGCGAACGATCAGGCCCAGCTCTTCGATATCGATGGGCTTCTGATAGAAATCCCACGCGCCGCTGGCGATCGCCGCCAGCGCGCTCGCGCGTTCGCCATGTCCCGACACGACGATGACCTTGGTATCGGGCTTGATCTCCAGGATCGCCTTCAGCACGCGGAACCCCTCGCGCGTTCCGTCGGGATCGGGCGGCAATCCCAGGTCAAGCGTCACGACCGCGGGCTCTTCGGCGCGCAGCAGGTCGATCGCGCTGTCATGGTCGCCCGCGATCAGCACCTGATAGTCGTCATACGCCCATTTGAGCTGCGTCTGCAGTCCGGGATCGTCCTCGACGACCAGCAGCTTGCGCGGCGCTTCGGTCCCCTCGCTCTTCATGATGCCACTTTCATCCAGTCTTCGCCGGCGCCGTCGGCGCCCTTCATGTCCGCCAGCGGCAACCACAGGGTAAAGCGGCTGCCCTGCCCCGCCTCGCTCGCCACTTCGATCGTTCCGCCCATCGATTGCGCGAGGCCCAGCGCCTCGAACGCGCCCAGCCCGAAACCGCCCTCCTTCGTCGACACAAAGGGCTTGAACAGCTCGTCGCGGATGAAATCGCGGCTCATCCCACATCCCTGGTCGACCACATCGATCCGTACCCGCCCGCTCTCCTTTGCGGCGAGCAGTTGCACGGCGCTTTCGGCGGGCGAGGCGTCGATCGCGTTGGTGGCCAGATGCTCGATGATCTGGCGCACCGCGTCGCTGTCGGCCCATGCCGCCAGCCCGGTTTCGCATCCGACGAACAGGGACCGCCGCGGTCGCATCTGCGCCGCGACCGAAGTCAGCAGCGGTTCGACCAGCACGCGCGCCGCTTCGTTGGGACGCCCCCGGTCACGCGGCGACAGACGGGCGAGCAGCCCGCTCAGCCGGCCCGCCGACAGTTTCAGCGTCTCGACCATGTCGGCGCGGAACTCGGGCTTGTCGGCGTGACGCTCGGCGTTGCGCGCCAGCAGAGCCAGCTGGCTCGCCAGATTCTTGATGTCGTGCATGATGAAGGCAAAGCGCCGGTTGAATTCGTCGAATCGCCGCGCTTCCGACAGCGCCGCCTGGCTCTGCGATTCGGCGATATAGCTCGCCGCCTGCTGCCCGGCGATGCGCAGCACGTCGAGGTCCTCCCAGTCGAGCGCCCGCGCGACTTCGGGCCGGTGCAGCACCGCGAGCGCGATCATCCGTCCGAAATGCAGGACGGGCACCACGACCCACGCGCGCCCGTCCTCGATCAGCCATGCGGGGAGCGCCAGATCGTTGTCCGCTTCGCCGCCCCGGCGCACCACGTCCAGGTCGACGATATGCTGGGTCTCCTGAAGCATGAAGGCGCAGCGCAGCGACAATTCGGCGGTCTCGTCGGTTCCCGTCGGCCAATGCCATTGATCGGCGATGCGAAAGCCGCCCTGCGGGTCGGGCAGCATCAACAGCGCGGCCGGACTGCCGGTCAGTTCGGCCAGTGCCTTCGCGACCCGGCGATACAGCTTGCTGTCGCCCTCGCCCGCGGCGCTCGCGTCGGGCTGGCCCAGCGTCGCGGTGAAGCGCATCCACTCGGTTCGGTAATCGTAACGATGCTCGAAGAAATGCTTGGATATCGTTACCGACAACCAGCCGCGCGCGCGATGCGATGCGAACAGCAAGGTTCCCGCGCCCAGGGCGACGATCAGGAACAGCCCCTGCGCCAGTTCGCCATAATCGCCGCCGATCAGCCGCGCCACCGCCCCCGCGAGCCCGATCAGGACCAGATAGGCCGCCGCGCAGACCAGCGCGATCGCGCGCATCGCCGCGGCACGCGACAACCGCATCCGCTCGCGGCCGACGTCCATCGCGGAGAGGACGAATGTCGGCAACAGAAGCAGCGCGACCGCGGGCGACAACAGGATCAGGGTCTCGGCTTCGCGCCCGGTCAGCGCGCCGATCAGCTGGACGTTGAGCTCATAGGCCCACAGCATCGCAAAGCCGCCCGCGACCGCGAGCACCGGCATGCGCAGCCCCGCGCTGCCGTGCCGTACGCCGGTATCGACCAGCAGCAGGCCGCCCGACGAAACGATCATCGCGACGATCGCGAGTCCCGGCTCCATCCAGGGGGCAAGCCGCGTCCCCGCGAACAGCAGCGCCGCACCGCCCCCCACCGCCGCGACCAGGCACAGGGTCAGAAGCAGGCGCTGGATCAGGCGCAACGGCTGCGACATCGGCGCCTGTGCGGTCCAAAAGGTCGCCCCCAGCCAGCCGAGCCATGCGATATTGCGCAGCGCCCGGCCCGCCAGTCCCTGCGGCGATCCGGGGCCGAAGGCGTAAACGAGCAGATACCACAGCGCGGTCGCCGCCGCCGCCGCGACCAGCCAGCGCGGAGCCGGGACCAGGATCGCCAGCCGCGCGCGCGGCCGGCTGAGCAGCCACAGCGTCAGGACGGTGAACCCCGCCAGCACTGCGCCCGACAGGATTTCCGAAAGGGCGGCAAGCGCCGTCACCTCAGCGAACCCCCTCCGGCCACAGCACGACGCGGACGGTCTGGAGCAGGATCAGCAGGTCGAGAAACGGCGAATAATTCTTCGCGTAATACAGGTCATATTCCAGCTTCGCGCGCGCATCCTCTACCGAGGCGCCATAGGGATAGTTGATCTGCGCCCACCCGGTCAGCCCCGGCTTGACCATATGCCGTTCGGCATAGAAGGGCAGGTCGCGGGTCAGTTCCTCGACAAAGGACGGGCGCTCGGGACGCGGCCCGACAAAGCTCATATCGCCTTTCAGCACGCACCACAGCTGCGGCAATTCGTCGATCCGCGTCTGGCGAATGATCTTCCCGACGCGCGTGATGCGCGGGTCGTTCTCGCTCGCCCAGACCGCCTTGCCGGCGGCCTCGGCATCGGTGCGCATCGAACGGATCTTCACGACGTCATAGGGTGCTCCGAACAGGCCGACGCGCGTCTGGCGATAGAAAATGGGGCCCTTGCTGTCGAGCTTGACCGCCAGGGCCGCGATCAGGACCAGCGGCAGGCCGACCACCAGCACGATCAGGCTGGCCACGATGTCGAACAATCGCTTGCCCGCCTTGGACAGGCGCTGGCCCGCCGAAAATCCGTCCGAGAAGATCAATCCGCTCGGGTTGGTGGTCGCCAGGTCGACCCGCCCGGTTTCGCGTTCGATGAAGCTTGCGATGTCGTTGACATGGACGCCGGTGGTCTTGACCCGCAACAGGTCGGCCAGCGGCAGCGAGCCGCGCCGCTCCTCCATCGCCAGCACCACTTCGCCGGCATTCAGCGCAATTGCGTGTTCGGCCAGGTTCGCGACGGTGCTGCGATGCAGCGCGCCGGACACCGCTCGCTCGGCGTCGGCCATCGCGATATGCCCGACGATGCTCAGCCCGCTGCCCTGCCGCGCCGCCAGTTCTGCAAGCCGCGCCGCGCGCGGCCCGGCGCCGAGCACCAGGATGCGGCGGCGAAACACATCGGCGCCCGCGACCTGCGTCGCCGCCAGCCGGATCAGGAAAATCGCGACGACCGCAAGGATCATCGCGTAGAGACTGTTCGCGCGCCACAACGTCGCGGCCGGCAACAGAAAGCTCAGCAGCGACAGGAAGATCACGCCGAGCGATATCGCCGCGAGCAGCCGCGCGGAGGCGAAGCCCAGCCAGCGCAGCGCCTCGGTGCCGTACATGCCGACGGCCATCATCGCGAGCGAATTGGATAGCGCAAAGGTCAGCAGCGGCAGCCAGCGCGCGCTCAGCGCGCCCGCGTCGAAACCCGACTGGTGGGCGTACAGGTGCCACGCCGCCTCGGCCGACAGCAGCAGCGCCGCGAACTCGATCAGCGCCAGCCAGACGACCGCGTGGGGGACATAATGTTTGAACAACCGGAACATGAAAAATCGCGCGCCCTTTCAACTGGGCCGCTATAGCCCCGCAGGTCTCAACTGTCGGTTAATTTTACACCGCGGCGACGGCGCCGCATCGCCGGGCGCGCGCTCGCGTTTCGGGCCGCGCCGACGAACAAAATCCAACTTCCGCATTGCTAATGCGATTGACTCTCATTAGAGAGCCTCCGCACCATCGTTTTACGCCATTGGGGGTCCATCCATGAAATCCGTTCGCTTCGTCCTGCTCGCCTGCACTACGCTCGCCGGGGGCCACGCGTTTGCGGACGAAGCGGCTTCGCTCGACGATCAGGACCGCGACCAGATCGTCGTCACCGGCTATGCCGGCACCAAGACCGAGACGTCGCTGACCGAGCTTCCGCAGCCGATCAAGGTCATCACCGCCGACCAGTACGAGGCGCAGGGCGCGATCAGCATCAGCGACACGGTGAAATATGCCGCCGGCGTCCTCGCCAATCCCTATGGCCGCGACACGCGCGTCGACGGCTTCAACGTCCGCGGCATCGACGCGCTCCAGTTTCGCGACGGGATGCGCGACATCTTCTCCTATTACGCCAGCATCACGTCGGACCCCTATAATTTCTCGCGGGTAGAGATTGTGCGCGGTCCCGCGTCGGTGCTCTTCGGCCAGGGGTCGATCGGCGGCCTCGTCAACCTCGTGTCGAAAAGCCCCGATTTCGAAACCCGCGGCGAACTGAACGCGGTCTACGGCAGCTACGACCGCAAGGAACTGCTCGGCGACATCAACTATGCGGTCTCGGATACGCTCGCGGTGCGCGCGGTCGGCCGGGTGCGCGATTCGGGCACCTATGTCGACCATGTTCCCGACGATCGCGTCATGTTCGCCCCGTCGATCCGCTGGAAGCCGACACCCGCGACCGATATCGTCCTCACCGGCCTGTACCAGGAGGACGACAGCGGCTCGACGTCGCAATTCCTGCCGATCGTCGGCACCTTCCGCCCCAATCCCGGCGCCCCGGGCCAGCTCGACCGCTACACCTTCGTCGGCAAGCCGGGCTGGGATCGCTACAACGGTCGCTCGTTGCAAGGCATGGGCAGCGTCACCCACGACTTTTCGGACGCGGTCCGGCTCAGCCTCAAGGCGCGCTACATCGACAGCGATCTCGAATATTTCACCCATTATACCAACAGCTACAGCAACCCGACCGATCCCTACGGGCCCGACCGCCGCACGATCGGGCTCTATGCCGATGCCAGCGATGCGCGGATGAACGTCTTTTCGACCGACAACAATCTGCAACTCCGCTTCGGCACCGGTCCCGACATCGAACACAAGCTGCTGGTCGGGGTCGACTATAGCTGGAACAAGGTCGGCAAGCGTTACGCCGGCGGGTACGAGGTCATCGACCTCTACGATATCGACCGCGATGCGCTGCTGACCTACGATCCGACCGGGCCGTTCACCGAAGAATCGCAAAAGCAGCTCGGCGTCTATGTTCAGGACCAGATCCGCTTTTACGACCGCGTCTCGGTCGTGCTCGGGGCGCGGCGCGACCGGGTGACATCGGCGGGCAATACCGACCATGCCACCACCTTCCGCGCCGGGATCATCGGCGAGATCGGCGCCGGCATCTCGCCTTTCTTCAGCTATACCGAGAGCTTCCTGCCGATCGCCGGCTTCCTGACCGACGTCGACGGAACCATCGGCGACCCGTTCAAGCCCCAGACCGGCAAGCAATTCGAAGCGGGATTCAAGTGGCAGCCCGCACCCGACACGCTGGTCACGATCACGGCCTTTCACATCAAGGAGCGCAATCGCGTCCTTTACGGCGAAGGCAGCTCCACCACCCAGTCGGGCGAGCTGACCACCAAGGGCGTCGAGTTCGAGGCAAGCCACACGCTGCCCGGCAATTTCGAACTGCTGGTCAACTATGGCTATAACAAGCTCCGTTCGGAGACGAACACCGACCTCGACTATCTGCCGCGCCATATCGCGTCGGTCTGGTCGACCAAGACCTTCGGCCTGCCCGGCGAGGCGCAGTTGCGTCTGGGCGCCGGCGTCGTCTACACCGGCAAGCGCCGGTCGGACGGTCCGGCGTGGAACATCACCACGCCCGGCAACACCACCGTCGACGCGCTGGCCGAGATCACGTGGGACAAGTGGCGCTTTGCGGTGAATGCGACGAACCTTCTCGACAACCGCTTCTATGCCTCGTGCCTTGCGCGCGGCGACTGTTTCATGGGCGCGCCGCGCAACGTGATGGCGACGGTCGGCTACCGCTTCCGGTGACCGCCGCCTCGCCTCTCGTCTGGGCCGGGTCGGCGATCGCGGTCGCGGGGGTGCTGCTGCTCCGCCGCGCCTGGGGCCTGCCCCGGCGCTCGGCGGCGCAGAATGGCATCGCCTGGTTCCTGCTTCTTGCGGGGGCGGTCCTTGGCGGCGCCGGCAATGGCGCCTGGGGCGTCTCGATCGTTTCGCTGTTCGCGATGACCGCCGCGACGCTGCTCCTCGTCCAGGCCGCCGCGACGTCGCGCCCGGCCAGGGTGCGGGCTTCGGACCGCAAGGCGCATATCCTGCCCGAACGCGGTGAGCCCCGGCATATCGGCCGCCGCCTGCTGACCTTCGCGATCACCGTGCCGTTCGCGCTCGCCGCCGCGATGCTCGTCGCGCTCGGCGCGCGCGCCGCGGCGATGCTCGCCGGCGCGGCAGAGGCCGACGGCACCGGCCTCGCCCTCCTCCTTCTGCCGCTTGTCTGGAGCCTCCTCGCCTTCGCGCTGTTGATGCTGCCGCGCCGCCGCGACCAATATCTGTGGCTCGCCGTCCCGGCCGTCGCGGGGCTCGGCCTGATCTGGATCGGAGCCGGCGCATGACCCAGCCCATCGCCAAGGGCACGGTCCAGCGCGCGCTCCACGCGCACGCCGCCATCGGTCTCCTCGCCTCGGCGCTTCTCTATCTGGTCTGCCTGACCGGAACCGTCGTCGTCTTCTATCAGGAGTGGCAGCGGATCGAACAGCCGGACGCCCCCGAAATGGGCGCGATCGCCCCCGATGCGGTCCAGCGGGCGGTGGCCGCGGCACTCGCGGCCGACGCCGACAAGCCGCCGACGACGCATCTCTACGTCCATATGCCGGTCCCCGACCTGCCGCGCACGACGATCACCACCGACCATCGCGCCTTTCACGTCAATTCCGACGGCACCCTCGCCGGGCCAGAGGAAAATGCCTGGTCCGAATTCCTCCTCGGCGCCCATTATGCGCTCAACATCCCCGGCCTTGTCGGCATGACGATCGTCGGCATGCTGGGGGTGATGATCGTCGCGCTGTCGCTGTCCGGAGTCATCGCACACCCGCGGATCTTTCGCGACGCCTTTCGCCTGCGCGCTCGCGATCATCAGGGCGTCGGGCTCGCCGACTGGCACAACCGGCTCAGCGTCTGGACGCTGCCCTTCGCGCTCGCGATCGCCCTGACCGGGGCGATGATCGGGCTCGGCTCGATCGGCGCGTGGGGGCTCGCCACCGCCTTCTACGACGGCGATGTCGAGGCTGCCTATGCCCCGATCTTCGGCGGCGAGGCCGAACCCGACCCGCGCCCGGCGCCGCTCGCGAACGTCGCCGCCCCACTCGCATGGATCGCGGCGCAGCATCCCGATGTGCGCCCAACCTATGTCGTCGTCCACGACCCGCAGACGCGCGGTCAGCATGTCCAGATCCTCGCCGAGCATCCGCAGCGCCTGATCTATGGCGAAGCCTATGATTTCGACGCCGACGGCCGGTTTCAGGGCACCGTCGGCCTGTCCGACGGCCCGCTCGGGCGCCAGATGGCGGCATCGACCTATAACCTTCATTTCGGCAATTACGGCGGCCTGCCGGTCAAGCTCGCCTATATCGTCTTCGGCCTCGCGCTGACCGTCGTCGTCGCGACAGGCACCTCGATCTGGCTCGGCAAGCGGGCACGCCGCGGCCTCCACGAACCCCGGCTGCGCGCCGGTTGGGACGGCGTGATCTGGGGCGTGCCGCTCGCGCTCGCGCTGGCCTTCCTCGCCCGCCTGCTGATCGGAAACGCCGCGCCGCTCACCGCGATCTTCTGGATCGCAAGCGCCGCGATCCCGGCCGCCGCCATCGCCTTTCCGGCGCGGCGACCGAAGCGGCTGCTGCAATATCTGCTGTGCGGGGCGCTCGCGCTAGCGCTGGCGTCATGGATCGCTTTATAGGCGGCACGCACGCTGCGCCAACCCCGCGCTATCCGGCGTCCCCGCCGGCCCGCGCGCCCAGCACGCGATATTTGATCGCGGTCCAGTCGACAAAGCGCCAGAAGGTCGGGCTGTCGCGGTACAGGATGCGCGGATGTTCGTCGGCGGGAACGACCAAGCGGTCGAACGGCTCGCATTCGTTCAGCGTCTCGCAGTCGAAAAAGACCCGCACGACGACGCCTTCATTCGCCTCCCCGCCGCTTTCGACCACGACGCCAAGCTCGCTCGTCGACAGGCGCACCAGCGTCCCCGTCGGAAATATGCCCAGGCTGTCGGCAAAACGGTCGAGCAGCCTGGAGTCGAAATGGCCGGACCATTTCTGCATTTCGGACAGCGCCTCGACCGGGGTCCAGGCGCGCTTGTACGGCCGGTCGGACGTGATCGCGTCATAGACGTCGCAGATTGCGCCGAGCCGCGCGAACAGCGAGACCGCCTCGCCTTCCATATTGCCGGGATAACCGGTCCCGTCGAGTTTCTCGTGATGGCGCAGGCACACCTCCAGCGCCGCCGCCGGCACATCGGGCGACTGCGACAGAAGCCGATGTCCCGCCAGCGGGTGCGCGCGTACCGATTGCCACTCGCGCTCCGACAGGCTGCCCTGCTTGTTCAGCACCGTGCCCGGCACCGCGACCTTGCCGACGTCGTGGAGCAGCCCGGCGACCCCCAGATCCTGCACCGCCGCGGCGTCGAGGTCCAGGTGGCGCGCAAAGTTCATCATCAGCGCGGCGACGGCGACCGAGTGCAGATAGGTATATTCGTCCTTGCGCTTCAACCGGACCAGATTCAGCAGTGCCTTTGCGTCGCGTTCGATCGAGGTGCCGATCGCGCGCGCCAGCGGCACCATCCGCCGGGCGGTGACGGCGCGCCCCAACCGCGCATCCTCGAACATGTCGAGCACCGCCTTGCCCGACCGTTCGACCAGCTTCTGCGCGCGGCGACGCTCGGCGCGATAGCCGGTCCGCCGCAGCGTCGCCTCGCGCGGTGGTGCGGGCGGCGGCAACAACGGTTCGCCGGCGTCGTAGCGGAGCGCCAGCGACGGTGCCGTGCGCGCCGCGCCGCGCCGCCTTCCGCCCCCCTTGCCTCCGCGCAGCGGCGGCGCGACGGGCAACGGNGGCGTCGTAGCGGAGCGCCAGCGACGGTGCCGTGCGCGCCGCGCCGCGCCGCCTTCCGCCCCCCTTGCCTCCGCGCAGCGGCGGCGCGACGGGCAACGGCGCTTCGGGCGCGATATCGCCGCGCTCGGTATCGATCACCAGCCCTTCGATCCGCGAATTGCGGATACGCATCACGTCGTCGAGCGAGGAGATCCTGAAATTGCGGCGCCAGAACGGATGATCGAACCACGACCCTTCAAAGGCGTGGACGAGCATCCCGATCTCGACATCCTCCGGACTGATCCTGTGTAGCATGCACCCTGGGTCCCGTGCGCGCGATTGCCCTGAAAGAGGGATAACGGCACGAAAAGCGGGGACTTAAATCACCAGGGGGATATCCGCGTCCGGCCCGCCGCGGCCATTGGTCCTCCCTGTGCCGCAGGCAGCGCGACGCGCCGACGCAGGGGCTAATGGCGCGAGGTCGCGGCCCCTCCACCACTTGCTGCGCGAGCGGTCTCCTTCCCCGTCGTTACGCGACAGGGAGGGTTGGCGGGAAACGATCGGTTGCAGTCCTTCTTAAGCCCCTCCTCTTCAGAGGAGGGGTTTGGGGTGGTGGGGCCGGTGAAGGCGCACCACCCCGCTGCGACTAACGCGCAAAGCGCGTAAGTCTCGCTGCCCCTCCTCTGAAGAGGAGGGGGTAGGAAGGGTTAGGTTAATGTCTCGAATCCACCGCACTCCGCCGTTCGTGACCGAACCGGAACAAATCTGCGACGACGGCAACGGGACGCGCCTCTCGCCGCTCCCTCGCCCCGCCCCTAATCCCCGGCGAAATCGAACGCCGACACGCCGCGCTCGCCCTCGCGGAAGCGCAGCGTGCGGCCGAGTGGCGGCATCGAGCGCTGGATGCAGCCGCTGCGCGTGCAGCGCCGGCACCCCAGTCCGATCGCGGTCGCGGGCGCGCGCATCAGGTCGATGCCGCGCGCGGCGGTCAGCGGCGCGGCGACTTTCGCATCGACGCCGACGCAGACCGCGAAGCGCGCGGGCGGGCCGCTGCCCGTCGCGCCGGGCGCTGCGACGCTGCGGCTCTGGGTGAACCAGCGCGATCCGTCCTCCAGCTCGACCAGATCGGCGATCACTTCCCCCGGCCGCGCAAAGGCTTCGTGCACGCCCCACAGTGGACAGCGCGTGTCGCCGTCCGTGAGCGGCGATTGGCTCGCACCGCTGTACCGCTTGCTCCCCTGCCCCGCGCGGTCGATGCGCAGCATGAAGAAGGGCAGCCCGCGCGCGCCGACCCGCTGAAGCGTGGTCAGCCGGTGCGCGACCTGCTCATACCCCGCGCCGAAGCGCCGCTGGAGCAGCAACAGGTCGTACCCCGTCGCATCGCACGCGCGCAGAAAACGGCCATAGGGCATCATCAGCGCCGCGGCGAAATATTGGATCAGATGGCGCTCGAACAGCCGTGCGGCGGCGCTCTCCGCGAACTCGGCGCCCGCGACGAGCGCGTCGATCTCGTCCTTCGCTTCCATCTGTGCAAGCGTCGCCGCCGCCTGGAAGGTGCGGCTCGCGGGGCGCAGCAGTTCGTTCAGCATCAGCTGCCGCGCGTGCCAGTCGAGCCAGCGCAGCCGGTCGGGCATCACGTCGGCGGGCAATATCCGGATACCAAGCTGGTGGCGGGTGCGCAGCCGCTCGGCGATCGTGCCGTACAGGTCGCCGCCGGCGAGGCGCAATTCGTCGGCCAATTCCTCGGCCTTGGCGTCGAGATCGGCGAAATGGTTGCGCCATTTCTCGATCGCGCGGCGTACCGCGGCAACTTCGGGCGCATCGGCAAGTGCGGGCGCCGCCGCCGCTTCGCCGCCGGCGTCGAACAGGCGGGCAAAGGCGGCGGCGGTCGCGGGGGCGGCCTGCAACCATTCCTCGACCTCGTGCGGGGCGATGCCCAGGTCGGCGAAGCGCGGATCGGCAAGCCGCCGCCGCAGGCCCGCGAGCCCGCCGGGCACCTCTTCGCCGCCGAGCCGCGCGGCGTCGAACCCGAACCGTTCGGCCAGCCGCACGATCACCGTCGCCGACAGCGGGCGCTGGCCGTGCTCGATCAGGTTGAGGTAGCTCGGCGAAATGTCGAGCGCCTCGGCCATCGCCGCCTGCGTCATCCCCGCCTCGCGCCGCAACCGCCGCACCGCCGGCCCTGCAAACACCCGCCGCTCCGCCATAGCTTGTAACTTTCTTTACTAATTCACATCTCATTTTGCACTTTTACGGCATATTTCACAAGAATTATTCACAAAGCTTTTCACATTGCGCGGCACTTTCGGCACCTTCGGCTCATCCCAACCGCCCCCGCGGCGCAGCCAAGGACAAAGACGATGAGCTACACCGAAGACATGGCGCAAGCCGGCCGCCTGATCCGCGACCAGGATGGTCGCTGGGACGCGATCGGTGCCGAGAACGTCGCCCGCATGCGCGCCCAGAACAAGTTCAAGACCGGCCTCGACATCGCCCGCTACACCGCGCGCATCATGCGCGCCGACATGGCGGCCTATGACGCCGACCCCGCCAACTACACCCAGTCGCTCGGCTGCTGGCATGGCTTTGTTGCTCAGCAGAAGATGATCGCGATCAAGAAGCATTTCGGCACGACCAAGCAGCGCTACATCTACCTCTCGGGCTGGATGATCGCGGCGCTGCGCAGCGAGTTTGGCCCGCTGCCCGACCAGTCGATGCACGAAAAGACCAGCGTTCCGGAGCTAATCGAGGAAATCTACACCTTCCTGCGCCAGGCCGACGCACGCGAACTCGGCGGTCTGTTCCGCGACCTCGACGCTGCGCGCGCCGCGGGTGACGAAGTCAAGGCGAAGCAGATCCAGCACGCGATCGACAATCACGAAACCCATGTCGTGCCGATCATCGCTGATATCGATGCAGGCTTCGGCAATGCCGAGGCGACCTATCTGCTCGCCAAGAAGATGATCGAGGCCGGCGCTTGCGCGCTGCAGATCGAAAATCAGGTTTCGGACGAAAAGCAGTGCGGCCACCAGGACGGCAAGGTCACCGTGCCGCACGAGGATTTCCTGCAAAAGATCCGCGCGCTCCGCTATGCGTTCATGGAAATGGGCGTCGAGGATGGCGTCATCGTCGCGCGCACCGACAGCCTGGGTGCGGGCCTCACCAAGCAGATCGCCTTCACGCGCGAACCGGGCGATCTTGGCGACCAGTATAACAGCTTCCTCGATTGCGAAGAGGTCAGCGGCGCGGGCAATCCCGGCGATGTGCTGATCAATAGGGGCGGCAAGCTGGTGCGCCCGAAGCGCCTGCCCTCGAACCTCTATCAGTTCCGCCCCGGAACCGGCGAGGACCGCTGTGTGCTCGACTGCATCACCAGCCTGCAGAACGGCGCCGACCTGATCTGGATCGAGACCGAAAAGCCGCACATCGAACAGATTGCCGGCATGGTCGACCGTATCCGCGAGGTCGTGCCCAATGCGAAGCTCGCCTATAATAACTCGCCGAGCTTCAACTGGACGCTGAACTTCCGCCAACAGGTGTTCGACGCATGGAAAAAGGAGGGTAAGGACGTCAGCGCCTATGATCGCGCCAAGCTGATGAGCGTCGATTATGACGGCAGCGAGCTCGCATCCGAGGCCGACGACCGCATCCGCAGCTTCCAGCGCGATGCCGCGAGGCGCGCGGGCATCTTCCATCACCTGATCACGCTGCCGACCTATCACACCGCCGCGCTGTCGACCGACAATCTGGCGAAGGAATATTTCGGCGACGAAGCGATGCTGGGATATGTCAAGAACGTCCAGCGCGCCGAGATCCGCCAGGGCATCGCCTGCGTGAAGCACCAGAATATGAGCGGCAGCGATATCGGCGACGATCACAAGGAATATTTCGCCGGCGAAGCCGCGCTGAAGGCCGCGGGCAAGGACAATACGATGAACCAGTTCGCTGCCTGATCCCATGAGCTTGGCGCGGGGGATTTCGTTGCCCCCCGCGCCTCCCGAGCTTTCCTGGGGAGGAAAGCCTGCCCGCCGGATGTCCTTGCACATCCGGCGGGCATTTTTATCCCCTCTTGCCACTCCGCGCCGTCCGTGCATTATGATGCGATGCACAACGATACCCGCATGACCCTGTTGCAAGCGATTGCGACCAAGCGGATGGTCGCGGCCGATTACAATGGCGCGCGCCTGACCCTTGCTCCCCACCTGATGTTCGAACGGCACGGCGACCTGTTCGTGAGCGCCCTCAATCCCGCCAAGAGCATCCGCTCGGACGAAGATCCGCGGCTTGGACATTTCAAGCTCGGCGGCCTCAGCGCCGTCGAATTGCTCGAGCAGGAATTCGATCCGCTGCCCGGTTACGAAGCCGAGCCGCCAAAGGCGGACGATACGCTCGTGCTCGCGGTCTGAATCACCGCGCCGCTTCCCCCTGCCCGCCGTCACGCGTCTTGACCAGCGACCAGATCACCCCGCCCGCAATCAGCCCGATCGTAACGCCCAGGCTGACCAGCGGCGGGAATTTTCCGCCTCCCATCACGAAATCGGCGACGAATATCTTCGACCCGATAAACACGAGCACCAGCGCCAGCGCATATTTGAGATAGTGGAAACGGTGGACCATCGCCGCGAGCGCGAAATAGAGCGCGCGCAAGCCTAAAATTGCCATGATGTTCGACGTGTAGACGATGAAGGTGTCCGTGGTGATGGCGAAGATCGCCGGAACGCTGTCGACCGCGAACACGAGGTCGGCGAGATTGATGACGACCAGCGCGAGGAACAACGGCGTCGCTGCGAGCGCCAACTTTCCCGTCTTTTCGTCCGACACGCGAACGAAGAATTTTTCGCCGTGCAGGTCCTGCGTGATCGGAATATGGCGCGACAGCCATCCGACCACGGGATTGCCCGCGACGTCCATCGGTTTCTCGCCGGCGAACAGCATCTTGATGCCGGTCAAGATCAGGAAAGCCGCAAATATATAGAGCAGCCAGCCATATTGGGTGACCAGCGCCGCGCCACCCGCGATCATGATTCCGCGCAGCACGATCACCGCCATGATGCCCCACAGCAGCGCCCGGTATTGGAAGCGCGCCGGGATCGCGAACGTGGCGAAGATCAAGGAAATCACGAAGATATTGTCGATCGAAAGCGCCTTTTCGATGAAAAAGCCGGTGAAATATTGCATCCCCGCTTCGCCGCCCTTCGCCGCCCATATCCAGCCGCCGAACATGATCGCGATGCCGATGTACATTGCCGAAAGCCTGAGGCTTTCTCCGATGCCCATTTCCCTGTTTTCCTTGTGCAGGATGCCGAGGTCGAAGGCAGTGAGGGCGACGACCAGACCCAGAAAGGCGAGCCAGAACCACAGCGGGGTGCCGAGCCAGTCGATAAACAGAAAATCCATGATCCCATTCCACGCAAGGCGGGCGCGCCGCCGAATGGCGACGCGCCCTGCAATTCGATCCGCTGAAAATTAAACCGCGATGGCCGGTCGGCGCATCAGCGAGGCGAGGCGATCCTTGACCGCGAGCTTCAGCTTCTTGAGCCGAAGCACCCGGAACGGATCGCCGCCGCTCAGGCGCGCTTCGCGCCGTACCGCGTCGTCCAGACGACGATGCAGCACCGTCAGGCGATAGATGTGGGCATGTACAGACATATGGCCTCCTGTATGAGCGAGCTCAAAAAACAGGTGACGCCGATACCGGAAGCCCTTGGTAGGGGGGAGGTGGGCCGCCAGAGGCATCGGTGTCACCCGATGCGGTCCGACATCACGCCTCGGAAGAAACTTCCGTGGACGCCAGAGGGGCCCGGCCCGCATGAACATTATGTAGGAAGCCCGCCCGCAGCGTGCAAGACCCTCGCGCCGCGCTCGTCGGTTCAATATCGCGGAGGGAGCAAAATCGGCTTCCCGGGGGCAAGCCCGGGAGGCCGGAAGTCGGGAGGGGGGCATTATACATGTTCGGCGTCTGCGACCTCGCAGCCCACGAACAGCGTGAAAACCGGCATTTCTTCATGGCCCCGGACGATGCCGCTGAAGACGGTCGGGGCGCGATCAGGAAACGCGATTAAAATGCGCCGTTTCCAGTTTCTCCTGCTGGTTGCTGGACCAGACGATCGTTTCGGTCATGGATTTCGAATCCTTGGCGACGGTATAGACGCGCGTCGAAACCCGCGCGCCAGCCTTGCCCAGCGTCATCACCAATGTGTCCGGCGCCGGTTGGCGCAGAGCCACCGTGTCGATGAACTCCATATTCCCCGTGACGGGCACGGGCACGCCATCCAGCGCGGCCGTCGATTCCGCATGCTTGCTCGACCCGTCGGGCGCGACGATTTCGACCCGCGTCGTCCATTTGCCGTCTTGCGACGCACGGAATGTCATCGTGACCCGTCGGGGTCGTTCGTTCTCGGGCATAAGCGATGCGTCGAGCGACCAGCTTCCGACCAGCGGCAATTGCCCGGACGCGGCGCTGTAAACGGCATCGGCTGTTCCATCCCGATCGGCCGAGGGGTCGGCTGCGAGCATTAATCCGGCGGCGACCAGCGGTATTGCAATCAGCATGACGATCATTCCTTTCGAACCACGGACCCCGGGTTTTTCGGGGTGCGCCTGATCTGTCACCGCGTGGCCCCGGCTCGAAAGATCGATTTTTTCGTCACAAGTTTTTTGGAGGTCGAGCAGCCGCGCCAGTTCGCGGCTGCTGCCAACGCCCGTCTTCCGCCGCGCACTGCGCAATCGCTCGTTGATCGAGGTTTCCGAACGGCCCAGGCGCGCGGCGATCGTCTTGACGGTGTGGCCGGCAACCAACAGATTCAGAATTTCCATTTCCCGGTCGGAAAGGCACTCCGACAGGCCGGAAGCAGGTTCATTGGCGGACATGCCGCCTGCTCACCACAGCCCTGCAAACAGGTCCAGCCCAATTTATTTGGGACGCGGGCGCGCGGGAAGGTTGGCTGCAGGTCTAGGACGCGCCCTTCGCCATCAGCTTCATTGCCAATGCGGTGAGCGCCTCGGTTGCGGTCGAGATGACCGCCGGAGCGTCGGGGGCCCAGAAAGGGGAATGCAGGCTGGGAAGCGTGCGCCCGTCCTTCTGCGCCGCCGCAAATTCGCCGGCCGGAACGCCGCCCACCCAGAAAATCATGCTCTTGATGCTCTTATCCTCGCGGGCGAAGCGCCCGAAATCTTCGCCGCCCATCACCGGGGGCATCTTGACGACGCGCTGGTCTCCGAACCGTGCGGTCAGGACCGATGCCATCTGTTCGGTGAAATCGGGCGTATTGAAGGTCGAAGGCGTATATTCATCGCGATCGACTTTCACGACCGGCAGCTTGTCGTCGGGAAGACCCGCCGCGACCCCCTCACCCTTTGCGATGCGCGCGATACCGTCGAGCAGATGATCGCGAACCTCGTCGGTGTAGCTGCGCACGGTCAGTTGCAGCTTCGCCTCGTCGGGGATGATATTGTGCTTTGCTCCGGCATGAAAACTGCCGACCGTCACGACCGCGCTGTCGAGCGGGCTGACCTCGCGCGAAACAAGGGTCTGCAAGGACGTCACGATCCGGCTGGCCAGCACGATCGGGTCCTTGGTCGCTTGCGGATAGGCGCCGTGCCCTCCCACGCCCTTTACCGTGATGTCGACGCTGTCGACGTTGGCGAGCGCATAACCCGGCGTGTACCCGATCTTGCCCGCGGGAAACCCTGCCGCATCGTGGAAGGCGATCGCATATTCGGGCTTGGGAAAGCGCGTATAGAGGCCGTCCTCCAGCATCATCCGCGCGCCGGCGCCGCGCTCCTCGGCCGGCTGGCCGATCATCACCAGCGTACCCGACCATTTATCCTTGTTCGCCGCCATCAGCCGCGCCACGCCGATCCAGCTCGTCATGTGCGTATCGTGGCCGCACGCGTGCATGACGCCGGTTTCGACGCCCTCGTCGGTGGTGACCCGCACCTTCGACGCGCCGGGCAGGCCCGTCTGCTCGGTCACGGGCAGGCCGTCCATGTCGGCGCGAACCAGCACCACCGGTCCCGACCCGTTCTTCATCACCGCGACGACACCGGTGCCGCCGACCTTCTCGGTGACGTCGAAGCCGAGCTTTCTGGCCTCGGCCGCGAGGATTCCCGCCGAACGAACCTCGTGGAAACTAAGTTCGGGATGCGCGTGAAGGTCGGCATAGATGTCGATCAGCGACGGCATCTCGGCCTTCACCTGTTCGCCCAATGTTTGCGCCGACGCCGGCAGGCCGAGTGCCAGCGCCGCAAGACCTGTCCACAAAACTCGCATAGTCGCCCCCTTGTGCAAATTGTCAGTTGGCCGGAACCAGTTCGATCACGTCCAGCAACGATTCATAGGCCGGTGCCGGCAGCACGAGCCGCCAGCGATTGTCGCCAATGCGTTCGACCAGCCCGGCCATATCGCGCATCCGGTCGTTGCCATAGCTGACCGGCATCTCCTCATCGCCGAGTTCCAGCGTGCCGAGAAACACCTGCCGTTTCAGATTATCGGGAAAAATCAGGCCAACGGGACGCTGCGACCCCGTCAGCTTGGTCAGGCTGACAAGGCCCTGCTCTTCCGCGACGCGGCACCGAAACCAGTCATAGGCGACATAGCCGAGCGTGCCGCGCTGCGCACCGACCTTGACCGTTCGGCAGCGATAATCGCCCGCCGGCAGATAGGGATTGGGGAGCGCAGCCGTCGGCTGCAACACCACCCCTTCGCGTTCGATGTCGGCCCCATATCCCTTCGCCTGCGCGTCGGCCAGCGCCGCCTGCCAGCTGCGATACCAGTTCCGTATCCGCATCCGGTCCTGTTCGGTGGCGGTGGCCCGCCACGTCCCTGCGGCGGGCGTGTCGGCGGCCGATGTCGGCATCGGCGGCACCGTCTGGCACGCGGCGAGGCCAAGCCCCGCCGCGAGGAACATATATTTCGCGCGACCCCACATCATATCTACTCCCGGCCCCATATGCGTTAACCTTAGGATAAGGGGTCACATTGCTCAAGACCGGGACAGGAAAAAGGAGATCAGGCGGCGGTCCAGCCGCCGTCGACGCTCAGATTGGCTCCGGTGATATTTGCCGCTTCGTCGCGCGTCAGGAAGACCGCAAGCGCCGCAACCTGCTCCACGGTGACGAACTGCTTCGTCGGCTGCCCAGCCAGCAGGACATCGTTGATCACCTGTTCGCGCGTCATGTGACGCGCCTTCATCGTGTCGGGAATCTGTCCTTCGACGAGCGGCGTCCAGACGTATCCCGGACTGATGCAGTTGGCGGTGATGCCCGCCTCGGCCACCTCCAGCGCAACGGTCTTGGTCAGCCCGGCAAGTCCGTGCTTGGCTGCGACATAGGCCGATTTGAACGGAGAGGCGACAAGCGAGTGCGCCGACGCGGTGCCGATAATCCGCCCCCACCCCTTCTTGCGCATCCCCGGCACGGCGTGACGGATGGTGTGAAAGGACGACGACAGGTTCAGCGCCAGGATCAGATCCCATTTTTCGGGCGGAAAATCCTCGATCGGCGAGACGAACTGGGTCCCGGCATTGTTCACGAGGATGTCGACCCCGCCCAGATCCTTGTCGGCGCGCGCGAACATCTCGCCGATTTCGTCGGCCTTGGTCAGGTCCGCGCTATCGTAGGCGGCTTTGGCGCCATTGAGTCTTTCCAATCCCACGCGTTCCGTTTCGATGGCGTCGGCATCGCCAAAACCGTTGATGACGATGTTCGCCCCCTCGGTCGCCAGCGCCTTGGCGATGCCGAGCCCGATACCCGAAGTCGATCCGGTGACGAGCGCCGTCTTGCCTTTGAGATGCATGATGATGGTCCTTTCTTCGTTGGGGGAGAGAGTCAGGAAACGTCCGGCGTCGCCTTTGGTCGCAATTCGTTCGACTGAACCGCAAAACTTTCGGAGCGACCCTCGGCGATGCTCTGAGCCAGCACGTGACCGTCCTTCATCGCCGCTTCGACCGCCGCGCGCCCGAGCGCCCAGTTCGCCTCCATCGTCGAACGCGAAAATTCGAAATCGCGCGCGCCGGTCTGCCAGGACGGCGGTTCGTGGATCAACTGGACGACATTCAACGCGCGGCAATCGACCATCTTCTCGACCGCCTTCACCTCGGGAAGCGCGCGGGTGGCCTCGGGAAGCTTGTCGATCATTTTCTGAACAAGCTGGTGCTCCTTTCGGCGACGGACGAGGCCGTCCGATATGCGGCGCGTCCGGCTCGAATAACGGATATCCTTTTCGCGCGACCAGGCTTCTTCCAGATCGTGCGGGCGGCTGCCGCGGGCAGGAAAAAGGTCGACCTGGAACACCAGCATGTCATCGCGCGCCGATTGCACGACATGTTCAAGCGGCGTGTTGGAGACGAGCCCCCCGTCCCAATACCAGCTTCCGTCGATCTCGACCGGCGGCAGGCCCGGTGGCAGGGCACCCGACGCCAGGATATGCCGCGCATCGATGCGATCGTTCTTCGTGTCGAAATAGCGGAAATTTCCGGTCTCGACGGCAACCGCGCCGACCGACAGCCGGACCTTGCCTTGGTTGACGCGCTCCCAATCGACGAGTCTGTCGAGCGTAGCGACAAGCGGCGTGGTGTCATAGAAGCTGACCGCAGCGGGGGTCTGCGGTTCGGCGAACAGCGGCGGCGGCCACCGCGGCGTAAAGAAACCGGGAACGCCAAAAGTCGCAACCTGTCCGGCGGCGGCGAGGTGCGTCCATTCGCGCACGAGGTCATTGTCGATCGTCGGTAGCGCGGGCAGCGCCGAAGAGGCGCCGTCCCAGAATTCGCGCATCTTCCCGACGGCTTCGTCTCGCGGATTCCCCGCGATGATCGCGGCGTTGATCGCGCCGATCGAAATGCCCGCGACCCAATCGAGTTCGACCCCGAGCTCGATGAGTGCCTCATAGACCCCCGCCTGATAGGCGCCGAGCGCACCGCCACCCTGGAGCACCAGCACGACGAGGTCGGGCAGCGGCAAGGCGGCGGGAGCGGCGCGGCGCGGCATGGGACTCGGGGGATCCTTTCGCAGGAGTTCGGGCCGCATAGGTGGCGCGCGGCACCTGCCTTTGCAACCCCGGCGCCGAAGACCCTTCCCTTTGGGCCAAGCTGCTGTCAGAACCGGAAGCGGACCGAAACCCCTTGCGCTGGAGACCCCGACGATGCGCCTCGACGATTATGATCCCGGCGACGACATTCGCGACCTCGGACGCGGCGGCGGTGGCTTCGGCGGTGGTGGCGGCAGCGGCATGGGCGGGTTGCTCGTCGGTCTGCTGCCGATGCTGCTCGGGCGCAAGATGGGCTGCGGGACGATCGTCCTCCTCGGCATCCTCGCTTTCGTCTTCCTTGGTCCCGGCGCCAGCCTGCTGAGCACCGGCGGCGGCACCGCCGATCCGATGGCCGACAGCCGCAGCGCGGAGCAGGGCGTCGCATGCGACACCGCGGCCGAGAAATTCGCCTGTAACGTCTTCGGCTCGACGCATCAGGTCTGGGGCCAGCTTATCGAAGGCTACCGCAAGCCGACGCTGAATTTCTTCACCGATCAGAACCGGTCGGGCTGCGGCGCAGCGCAGGCGGCGATGGGTCCCTTTTATTGCCCCGCCGACCAGGGCGTCTATCTCGACACCAGCTTCTTCGACGAACTCGCCAGCCGCTTCGGCGCCGCTGGCGATGCGGCGCAGGCCTATGTCGTCGCCCACGAAGTCGGGCATCATATCCAGACGCTGACCGGCACATCGGACAAGGTTCGCCAGATGCAGGCGCGCGCCTCGCAGGAGCAGGGAAATGCGATTCAGGTCCGGATGGAGCTGCAAGCCGACTGCTACGCCGGCGTGTGGGCCGCACGTGCGCGCAACAGCGCCGGACAGCCCGTGATGGAAGCCGGCGACATGGAAGAGGCCATGCGCGCCGCCAACGCGATCGGCGACGACACGCTGATGCGCTCGGCGGGCCAGCGCCCCGTGCCCGAAAGTTTCACCCACGGGACCAGCGAGCAGCGCATGACGTGGCTGCGTCGCGGGCTTGAAACCGGAGATCCGCGCCAGTGCGACACCTTCAGCGCTTCCCTCTGATCGCCGCGGCGGCGCTCGCCGCGGCACCCGCGTCGGCCGCCACGCTCTATGTCGAAACGGGCCGCCTGATCGACGGCGTGACGAACGAGGTTCGCACCGGCCAATGCGTGACGATCGCGGACGAACGCATCGCATCGGTCGCGCCCTGCGGCACCACCCCCGCGGGGGCGACGCGGCTCGACTGGTCGGCCTACACCGTTCTGCCCGGCCTGATCGACCTGCACACGCATCTTGCCGATCTGGGCCAGAGCGCCGACCTCGCCGCGCCGATGAAGGCCGGACCCGCCGAGACCGCGCTCGTCGGCGCGCGCAACGCCCGTGTTACATTGAACGCCGGATTCACGAGCGTCCGCGACGTCGGAACCTATCGCGGCCTGACCGACGTCGCGCTGCGGAACGCGATCGAGCGCGGCGACGTGCCGGGGCCGCGCATGTGGGTCGCGGGCGCCTATATCACGATCCCCGGCGGCGGCGGCGAACTCAACGGGGTGGTGCCGAACGACCAGCTTCCCCCCGACATGCGCCTCGGCGTCGCCGCGACGCCCGAAGAGGCCGCCGAAAAGACCGCCTTTCTGCTCGATCATGGTGCCGATTTCATCAAGACGATCGCGACCGGCGCCGTGCTCGCGATCGGGACCGAACCCGGTGCGCCCGAACTCACCGAGGAACAGCTCCGCGCGGTGGTGAAGGTCGCCCATGCGCGCGGCAAGCGCGTAACCGCGCATGCGCATGGCGCCGAGGGTATCAAGAATGCGATCCGCGCCGGGGTCGACAGCATCGAACATGCGAGCCTTGCCGACGAGGAAGCGTTGCAGATGGCCAAGGCCCACGGCACATGGCTCGTCATGGATATCTACAACGGCACCTACATCGATCAGGAAGGCACGAAAGAGGGCTGGCCCGAGGAATATCTGCGCAAGAATCGCGAAACCACCGACACCCAGCGCGCCGCATTCCACCGCGCCGTCGAACTCGGCGTCAAGCTTGGCTACGGCACCGACGCCGGCGTCTATCCACACGGGCTTAACGCGCGGCAGTTCCGCAACATGGTCAAATATGGAATGACGCCGATGCAGGCAATCCAGGCCGCAACCGGCCGCGCCGCAGAGGAAATGGGCCGCGACGATGTGGGCGCGATCGTCGCCGGTCGCTACGCCGACATGGTCGCGGTCAAAGCCGACCCGCTGGCCGACATTACGGCGCTCGAAAAGATCGACCATGTGATGAAGGGCGGCGCGATCGTCCGCTGACGATCGAAAGTGGCCCTTCCCCTTCTCGTCACCCCGGACCCTTCGACAAGCTCGGGACAGGCTTGATCCGGGGTCCATGACTTCGGCGCTGCTATGGATCCCGGATCAAGTCCGGGATGACGAATATCAATGAACGACCGGAAGTCGACAATCCGCTTCTTCAACATGTCATCCCCGCGAAAGCGGGGATCCAGAGCCTGCATAGGCCGATCCATCCCCGGATTCCCGCTTTCCCGGGGACACCGATGTTATAACTCGCTCTCGGTCGTAATCTGAAGGTAGCTTGGTAGGCCGGAGAATAGGAGCGCTCCGACCGGTTGCTGCCCATGCCGTATCAGGCGGCGCATAGGGTACGAAGATGCAGTGAAGATGAGCTTTGGCGCAGCGATACAGGGGCAAATGGCAGAATTTTGAGGGTATTTGATCACTCTACGAGCACCCAGACGTAGTAGTAAGACACTGAATATAAACTGAATTTCTAGAAAGCCGGATTCTTATGCCATCAGAAATGACATCCGTTCAACCGGGTCTCGGGGGATGAATCGATATTTTATGGGTTGAATGAGGTGACGGTTCGTAGCTTCAGTTCTGCCGTTTGGGATAGAAAGAGTGGGCTCACCAGCCGACGCCGAACTGTGAGAACACGTCATCTGCCATCGATGGCCGGTCAGTCGCACTGAAACAACGTCGATTTGACGTTGGGGTTTGTCGCCAATGCTGATCGATCGTAAAAATCTGTCGCGGGTTCTTTCAGTCTCACTGCGTGCAGAATCAACCACGAAGGGCGGCGTCGATCATGGTCTACAATTCTGCTATAAAATCAAAGTTTTCTTTAAAATGTTTTGTCGCCAACAGCATGTCTTCCATCGTCCGACCGGTGGCCAATGATCTGACCATTTTGCCGACAAATGCAGACAGCCCGTAAATTCCGATCGAAGCCAGCCCTCCCGTCCGGCCATAGGATTTTCCGATAATCTCGGACCATGCAGCTTGAGTGTCCCGGATGAACGGCCAAATGGATTCCCTTAACGCCGGATGTCGATAAGCCTCTATCCAGTTCCCGAAGAGGACTGCATTTTCGCCAGGAAATTCCGACACCTCGCGTACGAATATAGTCGATGTGACGGCGGCCAGAAGCGCTGGAGACAGCGGTTGGTCGTTTATGACCGAAAGAGCGTGTCGATAGCGAAGTTTGGATCGACCGGTTAGTGCCGCCTGGGATTCGCGAACGAGCGTATCGATCGTTGGAAAGTGATAGACTGGTGCGGATGCGCTGAGGCCTGCTTTTTTTGCCACCGACCTGAAATTTAGCGACGATAGGCCCCCTTCGATCTGAATTTCGATGGCGGCATCGACGATGGCCGATTTGACGGTCCTCTCTCCGTAATGGCGGGCAGGACGGGCGACAGCCGCTACCGCTCCCCGGGGCGCCCATGCTTCAATCGACGCATGGTCGATTATCACGGCGTCCAATCGCTCGGGATCGAGGTCCAATGCGCAGATTACGAAGATGAGGCCGGTCGCTAGGTCGATATCCTGTGGCGGGAGCTGGCCTGGGCGGTCGCAGTCTGGAGGCGCAGAAGAGGCCGTATAGCTTCGATCGAGATGTTCGAACCAAGTTCTTGCGATGGCGATGCTTTCGGCGTCGCGCCCGGCATGCGCCAATACTTCAGCGCACGCCACGATCGAATCCTTCATTTCCCCGGCAAACGCGCGGACGATAGTCAAGAGCGGCGAGCGCAGGCGACCTGTCGATGCTTCGACGGTCCGGCTATTGGCGCGATCAACGATTTGCAGGAAATGCAGCAGGGCGTGTTGGGAGGCGGCTGACACGAGACTTTGTCTGGTCTGGAAATGATATTGCACAAGAGCCCGGCTGACACCCGCTGTATTCGCAACGACGCGATAAGTGAGGCCCGCTATCCCCTTGTTTGCCAAGACGGCGATCGTCGCGTCGAGGATGGTTTGCCGGGTCGGGCTTCGCTGAACTTCCTGCTCGCTGAGGAGTTCGCCTCCGTGCAACTGCTCGACACCCCCGTTGACGACCGACGCGGGCATCCAAGGCGGACGCCTGCGAAGATTCCGTTGACGACCGGTTCATTAAATGAGATTTGAACATTAGTATAGGACGAAGTGGTCGCCTCTGCTTTCCTCCTGATGCGTTCAATTGGTCGATGCGAGGGGCGCAGGGACTGGTTAGCGACGTTTCGGAAATGACGGGTACCACCGCTTTGCCTTATGAGAGCGAACGCTCCGGGTGGATTGGGAGAAGGACATGACCCTGCATTCGGCCATCGTCGATCGTGGCGCGTTGCACGCTTTCGGTCCCTTTAGCGAGACGCTGTGCCAAGCGCATTTTGCGTGGGACTTGGTTCCGGAGAATCGAACCGACTTTCGCGGCAGCATAACCAGCCGACAGTATGGAGATGTAAGTTTCACCTCAATGATGGTCGATCCGGTTCGAGGGCATCGAGCCGCCGGACAGATCGATCATGATACTGACAACAAGGTGGTGCTGACGCTTTACGATCGTGGGCGCCAGACCTTTTCTCATGACCGCCACGAGGTAACGGCGGGCGCGGGGGAGTTGCTACTGTGGAGCGGCGCTCGCCCCGGGTCCGTGGCTTCCGACGAGTTCATGTCATGCGTATCGATCATCTTTCCCCGCGCGCTTGTCGATCAGCATATCTCGCGCATCGACGACCTTTGCGGGCGAAAGGTGAGTCCCAATACCGGTACTGGTAAGATACTGTCGTCGCTTATCAGGAAGCTTCACGAGACAGTCGATATGATCGACGAGGCCGAAAGGCCAGCGGTGTTCCGGTCCGTACTCGATGTCGTCGGATCCTGCTTTGTGCCCGAGGGGCTAATGACGATGCGCACAGGATACCAAGCTGCACTTATGCGCCGTATCGAGACGCATATTCGCGACCGTTTGAAAGCGCGCTCCCTGTGCCCGCGGGCGGTGGCGCGAGAGTTCGGATTTACCGAACGCTATCTTCATCGCCTTTTCGCCGAAGGGGGCGTGACCTTTTCTGAAGCGGTACGCCGCGAGCGCCTCGCTCTGGCGACGCGGATGCTGACGTCGACGGCCTTTTCCTGCGAATCCATCACGAGCATCGCCTTGCAATGCGGCTTTTGCGACGGTGCCTATTTCAGCCGGGTTTTCAAGCAGGCCTTTGGCCAGACTCCATCCGAATTCCGCAACGAATCGCGCCGCCGCCAGTAAAGCGGCGCGGTCGGCCGTTTCGTCCTGGCAGGTCGAACCGGATCGCGACGGGGGATTTTGCCTCACAGGGAACGAACTCTTGTAGATTGGCTTGCGGCCGGTTCTGCTGTTCCTCCACCCCCCATATGCTGCCCGCCTCAGATGGATTTGGGGTGGAGAGCATGACGGCACATCATTTCGACGAAGAGGCTGATTTTGTCCTGGTCGGGGCGGGCTCCGCAGGATGCGTGCTCGCTGATCGGTTGAGCGCGAGCGGCCAAGACCGGATTTTCTTGATCGAGGCTGGAGGGGACGACCGGCCGCTCCGCAATCCCCGGCAATTCCTCTCTAACCTGATGGTCCACGTTCCCATCGGTTACGCCCGAACGTTGAAAGACCCGTCAGTCAACTGGATGTACGACACCGAAGCTGACCCCGGTACGCTGGGCCGCACTCACATGTGGCCGCGCGGGAAAGTGCTCGGCGGTTCATCGTCGATCAATGCCATGCTCTATGTTCGCGGTCAGGCCGCCGATTACGAGCGCTGGAAAGAACTCGGCTGTACCGGTTGGGGCTGGGACGATGTGCTCCCATTGTTCAAGCGATCGGAAAATTATGAACATGGCAGCGACGCCGCGCATGGCGTCGGTGGCCCCCTTGATGTTGCGGACCAGCGTGATCGTCACGCCGTATCGGATGCTGTGGTCCGTGCCGGGCAGCAGGCAGGGCTTCGCGAAGTTGCCGACATGAACCGGGGCGACAATGAAGGCGTCGGCTGGCTACAAGTCACGCAGCGGGGAGGCAAGCGTTGCTCTGCGGCAGTAGCCTTTCTCCATCCCGCGATGAAGCGCGCCAATTTGACCGTGCGTACAGGCAGCCTCGCCATGCGCATCCTATTCGAAGGAAAACGCGCTGTCGGGGTGGAATATTGGAATGACACCGGAATACGGCGTGTGCGGGCGCGACGCGAGGTGGTGCTTAGCGGCGGTGCGGTCAATTCACCGCAACTGCTCATGCTGTCAGGGATTGGCGATGGTGCACAACTGCAAGCGCGCGGGATCGCAGTGGTGGCGGACCGGCCGGAAGTCGGCCGCAATCTTCAGGACCATTTCGTCACGCTTGTCCGCTATCGGCTCAACCCGAATGTCGTCAGCGTCAACGAGTTGACGCGAGGGCCGCGCTTTCTGGCGCAGATTGCTCGTTATGGGTTCGGCCGTCGCGGGCTTTTGTCACTTTCGGCATCGCATATTACCGCCTTTGTGCGCTCGAACGAGGCGGCGCCACGCGCGGACATCCAGTTTCACATTCTTCCAGCGACGATGGATGCCCAAAAACTGGCAACCGAGCAGCGGTTTGAGTTGGAGCGGCAGCCGGGCCTGACGATCGCGCCTTGTCAGTTGCGTCCGATGAGCCGCGGGACGATCAGATTGAAATCGGCCGATCCTACCGAGCATCCACGCATCGACCCCAATTATCTGGACCATCCACTCGACTGCGAAGTTGCGATCGCGGGCTTGCGCTGGGGTCGCCGGATTGGCGAGCAGCAGGCTCTTTCCGGCATGATCGCGTACGAAATGGAACCCGGACTGGCCTTGGAAACCGATGAGCAGCTGCTCGAATTTGCGCGCGGTTACGGCGGGACCCTATACCACCCGGTGGGAACGTGCCGGATGGGTGGGGACGAGGCCTCGGTCGTCGATCCCGCGTTACGGGTTCGCGGGATCGAGGGGCTGAGGGTCATCGATGCGTCGATCATGCCGGAGATCATATCAGGCAACACCAACGCGCCGACGATCATGATCGGTGAGAAGGGGGCAGACCTGCTTCAGGGCAAGGCGCACTAGGCTTCGTGGACAAAGCTTGACTGTGGACTCGGACCTTGATTCAAGGCTGGCTTTTGGAGGCTGCCTTGGGCGAGCGGATTGGCGTTACAGACGAAGAATGGGAAGTGATCGGGCCGCT
>NZ_JCATIE010000009.1:0-217007 GCF_059693785.1 Sphingopyxis sp. CR5
TGTTCAACAAACTCAAGAATTGGCGCAGGGTCGCCACCCGCTACGACAAAACCAAGGAATCCTACCTCGGCTTCGTCGCGCTCGCCTCAGTTAAACTCTGGATACCCTTTGTCCACGAAGCCTAGATTGAAAATCTTTGTCGTCGTGCGTCGTAAATAGAGTATGGCCCGCATCAGTGCGGTTATTATCGTTATCTATAATACCAAGGAATTTCAAGGTGTTGATAACATATCCCTCGTTGCTGGGAGCTATTCCGAGTTTCTTGAGCGTCCCGGCATCGACGCTGGGCGGAATTGATTTTCGAAATTGGTTAATCGCCTGCTGAAAAATCCCGCCACTTGGCAAATAAGGATAGGCCATCCTAACTCTCTCCCTCTTTCAATTAATGATTCAACAGTCTTTCCAATCTGTCAAATGCCCCGTCCTAGCGATAACTTACTAAATCCCCACACCATGCTACACTCCCACCCATGCGCGCCCGGAACCCCCTCTACATCATGGCCAAGCCGCCGCCGGAGGTTCAGGCGGCGATCGCCGCGCTGCCGCGCAACGATCCCCGGCGCGGCCCCGACCTGCTCCATGTCACGCTCATCTCGCTCTATGACTTGCATTATGCGCCGCCCGGGTGGCTGCCCGCGACCATCGCCGCGCTGGACGGCTTCGCCGCAGCGCCCTTTCCGCTGCGTTTCGACCGGATCGAGAACCGCAAGGCGGTGACCTTGCGCACCCGCGATCCGCTGGCCGAGGCGCGGGCGTTCCAGAAGGCACTCGTCAACCATCTGCTGCGCGAAAAGGCGCCGATCATGGACGGCACCACCCCCGAACCGCACATCACGATCAACTATCGCGGCGACCGGCTGGGTTCGCAGACATTCGGCGCGCTGAAACGGCCGCCGATCGGCTGGACGGTGGACGAGATCATCCTGACCGAAAGCATCGTCGGCCGGACCACCCATGTCGAACACGGCCGCTGGCCGCTCCGCGCCGGCGCCTGAGTCCGGGCGCGCTTCTCCGCGGCTAACTCGCCAGCGCCATCCGGTCGCGGCCGCCGTCCTTCGCCGCATAGAGCGCGGCGTCCGCGCGCGAGAGCAGGGCGTCGAGCCCTTCGCCCGCCTGTGCCACCGCGACGCCGAAACTGCACGTCATGCGGTGCAGCCCGGCCGCGGCGGGGACGGGCATGTGCGCCAGGTCGTCGGCGATGCGCGCGACCAGCGCCGCCGCGTCGGTTTCGGCGGGAACCAGCAGCGCGAATTCCTCGCCGCCGATCCGCGCCACCAGCCCGCCCTCGGGCGCGGCGCGCGCCAGGACGGCGGCGGCGTGGGTCAGCGCCAGGTCGCCCGCGGCATGGCCCATGCTGTCGTTGATCCGCTTGAAATGGTCGATGTCGGCAATCAGCAGCTGCACCGGCGCGCCCGCCGCCAGCCGCTCGCGCGCCGCCTCGACAAAGGCGCGGCGGTTCGCCAGCCCGGTCATCGCGTCGCACCGCGCCAGCGTCTCCAGCGTCGCATTCGCCCGGTGCAATCGCCAGCTCAGCCACGCAATCCAGCCATAGGCGGGGGGCGCCACCAGCAACGGCACGATCGCCGCCGCCCACATCGCGTGGGAATATTCAAGGTCGCCGAACTGCGTAAAACTCAGGTGGGTGAACAGCATCGACGCCGCGACCGAAAAGCCGACGACCAGCAGCCCGCCCAGGATCAGGCGCAGGGCGGGGTTGACACGGCGGGCGGCGCGATGCGGCATGGCCCGGTTATAACGGCGCCCGGTAAAAACATCTTAAGCAAAATGCCGCCGATGACGCGCATCCCCGCCTTGGCGCCGTGCTATCGCCCGCAGCGGTCCGGCAGACCGAAGGCGGCGCGCGCCGCGGCGGATAGCACCGGAATGCACGCGATCGCGGTGGCCTTCGCGGCGCGGCGGCCTATGATCGCGCGCGGTGGCCGGCCGCCAGGGCAAAGGGGAGGAACGAATGTTCGAGGAAATGGCATCCCATGACGACGATCGCGGCGCGCTGGCCGACTTCGTCGCGCGGGTTTTCGACCTGATCGCCGCGATCGCGTACGACGAATATTTCGAACGCTTCGAATATCCGGGCGACCCGATCCGCTTCGAGGACGACGATCTGGCGCTGTACCGCGCCGCGGTCGACGAGTTTCGGGACAGCGGCTATCTCGACCGGCTGTTCGGCCTGATCGCCGAAATGTCGACCGACGTCATCGTGCTGCACGGGCTGGGCGGGCGGCAGTTGCAGGCAAAGCGGGTGATGGTGCAGCGCGGCGAGCAACGCTTTCTCGCGCGGCCGTCGGGGCGGCTGTTCCGCCGCTTCCTCCAGGGGATCGACGTGCTGCTCGACAGCCTGCTCAGCGCGGTACCCGCGGGGACCGCGCTCAGCGAGCTCAAGGACATGGCCGGGCTGTTGCCGCGCGGCGATTGACCGCTGCCGCAGGGGCACCGGGCGTGAGGAGCGGGGAGCGGCGCGCGGTCAGCGCGCCCCCTGCTCCGGCTCGGGCGGACACAGCGCGACCGTCCGCGTGCGCTGGTCGATCAACAGCGCGACACGCTGCAGCGCGTGGGCGCCGACCAGCAGCTCGGGATAGCGGTCGGACACGCGCACCTCGACGTCGGACAGGGTCGCCGCGCCGATGCGAACCGGGCCGGCCAGCGTCGCGCGGCCCATCTCGATGCGCCCATTGGTCAGCCGCGCGCTGCCCGCCGCCTCGACCGCCGCGCCGCCGCCGACGCGGTCGAACAGCGGCTGCGGCACGACGAAGGCGATATTCGCACCGGTGTCCAGATGGCCCTCGGTCTCGACCCGCCCGATCGCGACCGGGACGCGAAAGGCGCGGTTATAGGTCAGCACGCCGTCGGCGCCGCGTGCCAGCCCGGAGCGCCGCGTGAAGCTCAGCCGGCGGTGCGGATAGTCGATGACGAGCAGGCCGTCGGCAAAGAAGCCGCGCCCGACGATGCCCGCGAACCTCGCCTCCGGCGCCGCCTTGCCGCTATAGTCGCGGGCGATGACCTCCAGGTCGCGGCGCACGAAGCCGCCGAGGTCGATCGACTCGATCCTGACCGTGTCGGCGATCGCGGTCGTGACCCCGTCCGACGTCTCGCGCGTCCCGTGGACGGACAGGCCGAGCGCGGCGACCAGGCTTGCGTCGGCGCGGCCCATGCCGCTCGCGCCGGTGTCGACGGCAAAGGTGAAGGGGCCGGCGCCGTTCACCCGGGCCTCGACATAGATGCGCCCGTCGACGGTGCGGAACGGCACGCTGAACAGCGCGCCTGCGGGTGCGCGCGCGACAAGATCGCAGACCGCCGGAGCGGCGGGCGGGGGGACGGGCGCAGCAGCGTGCGCGCCGACGGGAAGGGCGGCGAAGGTGGCGGCCGACGCCGCGGCGATCGCGGCGGCGCAGGCGCGCCCGGCGGTGTCGGACATGTGGAATCCCCTGGCTAACTGTATTATATCAATAATACAGACCGGTGAGGACCGATGTCAACCGCCGCGCGCGCGCCGGCTCAGCGCTCGTCCTTGTAAAAGGGCCGGTCGCCCGCGATCGTCACCCGCTCCATGCGCCGCACCGCGGGGAAATAGTCCGACGCCGCATAATGCTGCGCGGCGCGATTGTCCCAGAAGGCGATCGAATTCGCCTCCCAGCGAAAGCGGCACTGATATTCGGGCACCGCGGCCTGCGCATAGAGATGTTGCAGCAGCGCCGCGCTCTCCGTCGCGCTCAGCCCGTCGATGTGGCTGGTGAAGGCGGTGTTGACATAGAGCGCCTGTTCGCCCGTTTCGGGGTGGGTCCGCACGACGGGGTGCGACTGCGGCGGATATGTGTCGTGCAACTCTTCGGGCCGTTTGCCGAGCCGCTTGGCAAAGACGCGCGCGATGTCGTGCGTCGCGGTCAGGCTGCGACACCATGTCTGCATCGCCGGCGACAGGCCGCGGAACGCCGCGCCCATGTCGGCGAACAGCGTGTCGCCGCCGACGGGGGGCACCTCGACCGCGCGCAAGATCGACCCGAGCGACGGCTCGGCGCGCCAGGTGACGTCCGAATGCCAGAAATTCTCCTGCCCCTTCGATGCGGGACCGTGCGCGATGTGCAGCACCTCGCGATGTGGCTGATCCTGCGGTGTCGCGGGGTGGATCTCCAGCGTGCCGAATCGCCGGGCAAAGGCGATATGCTGCTCCGCGGTCAGCGGCTGGTCGCGAAAGAAGATGACCTTGTGCGCCAACAGCGCGGCGCGGATTTCGGCGATCGTGTCGTCGTCCTGCTCCTCGCGCAGGTCGACCCCCGCGATTTCGGCGCCGATCTGCGGCGTCATCGGTGCGACCTGCAGCCGCGTGAAACTCGCCTGCGCTGCGGCAATATTCATGGCATCGCTCTCCTGCGTCTCTTTTGCGCGGACATTAGGAGGCCGCGGATGCCGCGAGTCAAGCGCCGCCCTCGATCTCGGCGGTCGCGGCCCGCTCGATCGCGGTGCGCCAGTGCGGCCGCACGGCAAGGCCGAAATGCTCGGACAGCGCCGCCTCTATCCCGTCGGCGGTCAGATAGCGGCGCTCGCTCGCCCCGTCGGCGCGCCGGATCGTCAGGCGGTTGTCGCGCAGCGCATAGCGCGCACCAGCGGTGGTTCGCGCGGCGATCAGGCGATGGCGGAAATGCGAGGCGGGGTGGGTCGCGGTGTACCAGTTGGCCACCTCGTAATCGATCGCGGGCGGCGGCGCGTCGTCGATCACATAGACGGGCCGCCATTCGCCGTCGACGTCGGCCCGCACCGACCATTGCGCGCCGTGCCGCGCGATCCGATAGGCTTCGTGCGCGGTCGGCTGCGCCGCCTCGCTGTCCATCGCGAGCGGCTGGGGCGGCACCGCCGAGCCGAAACCGACGTCGACCAGCCAGGGGCGGCCGTCGAGCCGCACCCGGATCACCATATGGCTGCGCGGTCCCGGCGGGGCGTCGGGCGGCTGCATCCAGCGCACCCGACCGAGCAGCCCCTCGGCCGCAAAGCCGATCGCGCGCAAGACCCGCAGAAACAGCCCGTTCTGTTCGAAGCAATAGCCGCCGCGGCGTTCGCCGATCAGCTTCGCCGCCACCGCGTCGGCGCCGATATCGACATGGCCATCGACCAGCGCGTCGAACGTCTCGAACGGGATGGCGGCGATATGGGCCGCCTGTAGCGCGCGCAGCACCGCCAGGCTCGGCTCGACCGGCCCCGCATGGCCGACGCGCGCGAAATACCGCGGCAGCAGCGCGTCGTCGGCGGCGGGCCCGGGGCCGGGCGCAGCCGGGAAGGCGTCGGAAATCGGGCGATACAACATGGGCAGCTCTCCGTCTGGCGACTCGTCTGCCCCGCTTATGAAAGCTCGACCTTGGTTGAGGTCAAGCGGCGATGGCAGGGGAACCCCACCGCCGCTCGCGGGTCTATACACCAGATGGTTTCGACCCAGGAGAACAGACATGACCCGCTTGCTCATCGCCCCGCTCGCCGCCGCCACCCTGCTCGCGGGCGGCTGCGCCTCGACCGGCTATGGCTATGGCGACGGCTATCGCGACGATTATCGCAGCGGCGGAGGCTGGTACGCCGACGATCATTATCGCGACGGCAATTATCGCGAACGGCGGGTCAATCGCGACGAGCGGATTTATCGCGGCCGCGACGGGCGCTATTATTGCAAGCGGTCCGATGGCACCACCGGTCTGATCATCGGCGGTATCGCCGGCGGCGCGCTAGGCAATGTGATCGCACCGGGCGATTCCAAGACGCTGGGCACCGTGCTCGGCGCGATCGGCGGCGCGGTTGCGGGCCGGGCGATCGACAAGGGCGGCGACGACGACGTCCGCTGCCGCTGACGCCCGCCCGAACGGGCTTTCGACACTGCGGCGGCCGTGGCATGATATCCGGCGAAGGGAGATTGCCATGACCGACCGCCATTCGCCCCGCACCCTGCTGCTCGGCGCCGCCTTGCTGCTGGCGGCGTGCGGCCAACAGGCCAGTGACCGCGCAGACGATGCAAAGCCGCAGCCTGCACAGGCCGCGGGTGGCGCGACCGAACAACCGGCCGCGGACACCGGGCTCGCCGCCTATGCCGGCAAATATCCGTTCGATAAGGTAAACGGCGTCGCGTGGAACGATCATCCCGCGGTCAAGTCGGGCATTGCCGCGACGGTCACCGATGCAAAGATCCGCACGACAATCGAGACGACGGCCGGCCCCGCGGCGCCGATCGAGGAGTGGCAGGGCAGGATGATGGCGTGGGCGTGCGAGGCGCATAATTGCGGTCCGCACCAATGGGCGGTGCTGATCGCCCCGGCGGGGGGCGCCGCCGACGTCTGCTATTATGACGAGAGCGTCGACACGGGTCGCGCCCACTGGTTCCTCGCCGCGGGCAAGGAGGAATGGCGCGACGGCAATTGCCAGCTTGGGCAGGGCGAAAGCTGATCCGCCGCGGCGCGGAGGCGCGCCCTGGGGCCGACCCTGAAGCCTGACCTGTTTCGGTGGAATAAAGCCCCTCCCCTTCAGGGGAGGGGTTGGGGGTGGGGCCATCGGCCTTGCTCAAGGTTTCGAGCCCTCAACCGCTCCCTTGAAGGGGAAGGGGTTTAAAATGGCTCAGCCTGAACAGGCCAGACTCTCTAGTTTTCCAGGCTGTGGTCGAGCGTGATCTCGCAGTTCAGCAGCTTCGAAATCGGGCAATTCGCTTTCGCCCCGGCCGCGATCGCCGCAAATTCGTCGGCTTCGATACCCGAGACGCGGGCGGTGAGTGTCAGCGCCGATCTGGTGACGGTAAAGCCGTCGCCATCCTTGTCCAGCGTCACGTCGGCGGCGGTATCGAGCTGGCCGTCGGCGTGCCCCGCTGCCGCAAGCGCGAAGGACAGCGCCATGGTAAAGCAGGCGGCGTGTGCGGCGGCGATCAGTTCCTCGGGATTGGTGCCCGGACCGTCCTCGAAGCGCGAGGCAAACCCATAGGGCTGCGCGTCCAGCGCGCCTCGCTTGGTCCAGATATGTCCCTTGCCGTCCTTGCCGAATCCTTCGTAGCGGGCGCGGGCGCTGTTTACCGTCATGCTCTGTCTCCTTGTCTCGATATGCTTGCCGGGGGCTCTGACCTTAACGGCAGGGGGCGCTCCCCGGTTCCGTTCAGGCCAGCGCCGGCGCGGCCGGCCCCGCCGCGCCGGCGCGCGCCCACGCGCGTTCGTGGAAGAAAAAGGCCACCGCGTTGACGCACGGTTCGACCAGCGCAATGCCGCCCGCGACATGCGCCGACCCGGTCATCGCATAGGCAACGCCGAACCCGATCGTCAGGTGCAGCGACAAATAGGTCAGGGTCTTGGTCAAATCACGCGGCATCGCCCGTCTCCATCAGCGAACAGGCGTCTTTATTAAGAATGATTCGCAACAATCGCCAGCGCAGCGTATCGCTTACTCTGATCGATTCCGGGCCTCGTTACCTTCCGCGCGCGACCCCGGCGCGGTCGAGCTCGGGACCCAGCCGCCCGGTCAGCCACAGCGCCCACATCCTGAAATCGGCGGCCAGGCTCCACAGCGGATAGGTGAAGGTCGCGGGCCGGTTCTTTTCGACCCCGAAATGCGCGACCCAGGCAAAGGCATAGCCCGCCACGGGCAGCGCCGCGAGCCACCACCAGCGCCCGGTCGCGATCGCCGCAACCGCGATCGCCACGACCAGGCTGGTCCCGACATAATGCAGCGCCCGCGTCCGCACCTTGCTGTGCTCGCGCAGGTAAAAGGGCCAGAAATCGGCGAAACTCGTATAGGCGCGCGCCATGCGCCGACGATGCGCCCGGCGTGCTTTCGCGTCAAGACCGGCGCCCGTCCGCGCCGCCTTCGACGGTCCCGCTGGCGGGACGCGCCCTATCCGAAGCCCACGCGCCCACCCTGTCTCCCTGGGTATGTCGGCCAGATCCCGGCCTTCGCCGGGATGACGATGGCTAGCGCGTCTCCGCCGCCAGCCGCGACATCAGGATGGCCGCGCGCGTCGCCTGCCGCGCGATGCTCGGCAATTCGACGGTTTCCTCGGGGCCGTGGTCGCCGGTCGAATAGGTGCCGAGTCCCGCGAGCGCGTCGATGTCGGGCGCGACGAAGCTGATGTCGGCGGCGCCGCGCTTGATCGGGTCGAGCGCCGCCATCTCGGGCAGGCCGAGGTCGCGGTTCACCGCGTTGAGCCGCGTCAGCAGCGCGCGATTGCCTGTCGTCGGCGCCATCGCGGGATAGCCGCCGGGATCGAATGCCAGCGCCGCGTCGGTGCCCGGCGCATGGTCGGCGACGATCGCCGTCATCTTCGCCTTTACCCGCGCCGCCTGCTCGCCCGACAGCGTGCGCAGGTCGCCGCGCGCGATCGCGATCGCGGCGACGATGTTGGTCTTGCCGCTCGCGGTCGCGCGGATCTTGCCCTCGTCGAGGCTCGCCTGCTCGCCGCCCGCGATCAGCCCGACGTTGAAGGTCAGGTTCGGCTCGGGCAGTTCGGTGCGGAAGCGATGGAGGATGCGCGCGAGTTCATAGATTGCGCCGTCGCCCTGTTCGGGGGTGAAGATGCCCGAACTATGCCCGGTCTTGCCGCTCGCGGTGACGGTCCAGCTTTCGGACGAGCGCCGCGCGACCGAACTCATGTCGGCGCCGCCGTCGCGCACCAGCCCCTCGAAGCCGAGCGCGACGTCGCTGCGCTTGCCCGCGGCGATCAGCGCGGCGCGCGCCGTTTCGATCGGGTCGCCCGCATCCTCCTCGTCGCCGGTCAGGTGGATTTCGATATTCGCGCCCTCGAGCGTCCCGGCCGCCTTCATCGCGCGCAGCGCCGCGACGATCACCGTCATCCCGCCCTTGTCGTCGCCCGCCCCCGGTCCCTTCGCCTTGTCGCCCATGCGCTCGAAGCGCTGGAAGGGCGAATCGGGTTCGAACACCGTGTCGAGATGGCCGATGAGGAGCAGCCGCTTGGCGTCGGCCCGGCCCTTGTGCACCGCGACCAGATGCCCCGCGCGGCCCGTCTCGGGCATCGGGGTCCAGGTGACGGCAAAGCCGAGCGGTTCGAGTTCGGCGCGCATCATCGCGCCGACCTTTTCGACGCCGGCAAGGTTCAGCGTGCCGCTGTTCTGGTTCACCAGCCGCTCGAGCAGCGCGACGTTGCGCTCCTGTTCGGCCGCGACCGTCCTGGCGATCACTTGCTCCGCGGGCGACAGTTTCGCCTGCGCCGGGAGGGCGAGGGCAAGCGGGAGAGCGAGCAGAGCGGCAAGCGATTTCATGGGCGGGGAACTCCTTTGCCTCCCTTGTGGCCGCCCGGCCGCGACGGGGCAAGCGATCAGGCTGCGTCGTCGACCGCGTCGAAATCGTCGAGCCTGTCGAGCGCCTCATAGGCGACGCGGCGAAGCTTGCCGCTGTTCACCGCGAGTCCTTCGGTATCGTGCCCCGACAATTTGTCGACGGTGAAGGCGACCCGCGTCCGGTCGGGCGCCAACTCTTCGAAGGTGAATTTCAGGCCGGTCGCCAGGGCGCCATCGTCGACGCTGTAGATCAGATGCGCCTCGCGCGGGATTTCCATCGCGACCGCGATCTTGACCTTATAGGCGTCGGGTCGCAGCTTCGGCGCGATCTGCTCGAACCCGGGCTCGCCCTTTTCGACGACCAGTTCATAAAGCCGCGTCGAGCCGCCATTGGTGACGAGCGGCAAGCTGGCGAAAGTCCCGTCATCACCGAACATCCTTGCGAACACGTCCTCGCGCGGCGCGGCGACGGTTCGGGTCTGGTTGACGAGTTCGATCGCCTTGCCGCACCCGCCGACCAACGTCAGTGCAGCGACCAGGAATAGGTGACGCAGCATGGAAAGCCCCCCAATCTGCGCCGTGTATAGCCGCTCGGACTTACCAAAGCGTAATCGACCTCCCGATGTGTGTGTCAAGAGTTCTTGACACCCCTTCGCACGGACCTGTAAAGAGCTCTTGACACAAACAGAGGTGGCAATTGGAAAATCGGGTGCGCGATCATCGGGAGGCGGCGGGCTGGAGCCAGGGCGAACTCGCCCGGCGCCTCGGCGTGTCGCGACAGACGATCAACGCGGTCGAAACCGACAAATATGACCCCAGCCTGCCGCTTGCCTTGCGGATGGCGCGCCTGTTCGGGCGCGAAGTACGCGAGCTGTTCATCGACCATTGGACCCCGGAGGATAAAGGATGATCATGGCTATGACCGAAGAGCGGACGCGCGGGTTGAAGAAAACGGCGCTGGGCGCGCTGGTCGGAATGATCGCCGGCGCCGGCGCAATGACCCTTTTCCTGAACGCGGCGGGTGACAGCCTGCTCGATGCGATGGGCGGGTCGCGGATCGCGCTGGCCGGCGTCGGAATCGTCTATTTGCTGGTCGGGCTTTTCGTCGCATTCGGTGTGGCGGCTCCCGGCGCGGGGGCACGGGTGCTGAATGTCGCCGATGCCGAGGAACTGCGCGACGGCCGCTCCAGCCTTCTGCTCTCTTCGCTGACAATGGGCTTGCTCGGCCTTGTCCTGTCCCTGCTCGCGATCGCCCGCGGTCCCGATTTCCCCGATGGGCCGGTTCCCGCTGGCGCAGCGATTGCCGCGCTGGTGCTGTTGCTTGCGGCGGGCGGGTGGATGGTGGTCCGCTATGACTCGCTGGTCGACGAACTCAATCACCAACTCGGGCTGGAGGGTGCGGCTTGGGCGTTCGGCCTCAGCTGGTTGGCGCTGACGCTGTGGGCCGCCGCCGACATGCTCGGTTTCGGGGCGAGGTTGACCGCGGTCGATGCCGTCACCGTGCCGGCCGCGATGTTGCTTGTCGGATCGTTCGTCGCGATCGGCCGGCGCGGGATGATGGTTCGCTGAAACGAAAAGGGGCGTCCGGTCCCCCCAGACCGGACGCCCCATACGCGTCGCTGATCGTTGACGATCAGGCGCTGTAGTACATGTCGAACTCGACCGGGCTCGGCGTCTGCTCAAAGGCATAGACCTCGTCCCACTTGAGTTCGATATAGGCTTCGATCTGGTCCTTCGAGAACACGTCGCCTTTCAGCAGGAAGTCGTGATCGGCGGTCAGGCTGTCGAGCGCTTCGCGAAGCGAACCGCAGACGGTCGGGACGTCGGCCAGTTCCTCGGGCGGCAGGTCATAGAGATTCTTGTCCATCGCGTCGCCGGGGTGGATCTTGTTCTGGATGCCGTCGAGACCCGCCATCAGCAGCGCGGCATAGGCGAGATAGGGGTTCGCCATCGCGTCGGGGAAGCGGAATTCGACGCGCTTCGCCTTGGCGCCCGCGCCATAGGGGATGCGGCACGAGGCCGAGCGGTTGCGGCTCGAATAGGCGAGCAGCACCGGGGCTTCGAAGCCGGGGACGAGGCGCTTGTAGCTGTTGGTCGTCGGGTTGGTGAAGGCGTTCAATGCCTTCGCATGCTTGACGACGCCGCCGATGAAATAAAGGCACATGTCCGACAGCCCGGCATAGCCGTTGCCGGCAAAGCTCGGCTTGCCCTTTTCCCAGATCGACATGTGGGTGTGCATGCCGCTGCCATTGTCGTCCTTGATCGGCTTCGGCATGAAGGTCGCGGTCTTGCCATAGGCATGGGCGACCTGGTGCACGACATATTTGTAGATCTGCATGCGGTCGGCGGTTTCGGTGAGCGTGCCGAAGGTCAGGCCCAGCTCGTGCTGCGCCGCGGCGACTTCATGGTGATGCTTGTCGCAGGGCAGGCCCATTTCGAGCATCGTCGAAACCATCTCGCCGCGGATGTCGACCGCGCTGTCGACCGGTGCGACCGGGAAGTAACCGCCCTTGGCGCGCGGACGGTGTGCAAGGTTGCCGCCTTCATAGCTGCGGCCGGTGTTGGTCGGCAGCTCGATATCGTCGATCTCGAAGCCCGACTTGTTATAGCCGGTTTCGAAGCGGACGTCGTCGAACATGAAGAATTCGGCTTCGGGCCCCACATAGACGGTGTCGCCGATGCCGGTCGAGGCCAGATAGGCCTCGGCGCGCTTCGCGGTCGTGCGCGGGTCGCGGGCATAGCCTTCGCCGGTCGAGGGCTCGACGATGTCGCAGAAGATGACGAGCATCGGCGTCGCCGAGAAGGGATCGTCGTACACCGCGTCGAGGTCGGGCTTCAGGATCATGTCGCTCTCGTTGATCGCTTTCCAGCCCGCGATCGACGAGCCGTCGAACATCAGGCCGTCCTCGAGCGCGTCCTCGTCGATGACGCCGGCGCACATCGTCAGATGCTGCCATTTGCCCTTGGGGTCGGTAAAGCGCAGATCGACCCACTCGATGTCGTTATCCTTGATCCGGGCGATGATGTCCTTGGGCTTGGTGGCCATGGTCGTAAACTTCCTTCTTGCGATGAAATCCCGGCGGTCCGGGGATGTTGAACTGGGCTGGGTCTAGAGCGCGTCTTCGTTGCGCTCGCCGGTGCGGATACGCAGCGCGGTTTCGACGGGAATGACGAAGATCTTGCCGTCGCCGATGCGGCCGGTCTGCGCCGCGGCGGCGATCGCTTCCACGACGCGTTCGGCCAGATTGTCGTCGACGATGACCTCCAGCTTCACCTTCGGCAGGAAATCGACGACATATTCGGCGCCGCGATACAGTTCGGTGTGCCCCTTCTGGCGGCCAAAGCCCTTGGCTTCGGTGACGGTGATGCCGCTCACCCCGACCTCGTGCAGCGCTTCCTTCACCTCGTCCAGCTTGAACGGTTTGATGATCGCCTCAATCTTCTTCACTTACGTCTTCCCCCTTTGGGCTCGTCACCGCGGTTCGCAGTCAATGCCGAACCAGGCGCGCCTGATCCGGTCCCCCGTCGAGTCGGTGCGGTGTGCCGCCATCTTGCATCAATCAAGAGCCGTGCCAATTGGCGAATCGCAAGCTTTCGGTAAGATTTTTGGCACGAAGTTGCGCCATTGCCCGGTCTTTGGGCAATGGCGCGACGTGCATGCTCAAAATTTAAGCAGTCATCGTCCGACGGGGGCCGCGGCGTCGGGCAGATTCTTCTTTGTCCAATTCGATCGTTCGATCACATAGGCGCGGATCGCTTCGGCGTCGGCGGGCGTCAGGACCTTGGCAAAGCTCACCATGCCGCGATCCTTCAGCGCGCCGTCGAGCAAGACGCTCTTCCACGCGTCGGCGCTTGCCAGCGTGCCCGAAACCCGCAGGTCGGGGGTGAAGCCGTTTCCGATCGCGCTATCCCCGTGACAGACCTGGCAATAGCGGCCGAAATGCGCCTTGCCCGCCGCGATCTGTGCGGGCGTCCCGATGGGCGCGGGCGGGTTCCAGGCGAGCTTGGTCGCCGGCGCCGCGGGAAGGGTAACCGCGCCGCCCAGCTTGAGCACGACGAGGCGCGGGATGTTCGGGATTTTTCGCGTCGCGCCGCCGGCGATCCCCGCTGCAAGCGGAAAGGCGCCGCCCTTGCTCGTCATGAAGGCGACATATTGCACCCCGCCGACGCGGAAGGTCGAGGGCGCGCTGACGATACCCGACTGCATGTCGAGGTCGAGGAGTTGCTTGCCGGTGTCGGCCGCATAGGCGCGGAAGCGGCCGAGGCTGGTGCCCTGGAAGACGAGGTTGCCCGCGGTCGTCATCGTGCCGCCGTTCCATGCGGCGGGATAATCGACGCTCCAGGCGACCGTGCCGGCGCGCGGATCGAAGGCGACGAGCCGGCCGGTGGTCGCCGCGATCGCGGCCTTGAACGCGGCGGCATCATCGGGAAGCATCGTACCGGCAAGCGAGGTCCCGACGTTGAAGCCGAGCACCTTTCGCTTGTCGAGTTCGGTCATGTCCTGAAGATAGCCCTGCGGGACTTGCTGCGCGGGGATATAGACGAGACCGGTATTCGGATTGTAGCTCATCGGATGCCAGTTGTGGGCGCCCAGCGCACCGGGAATCGCGATAAAGGGCTTGCCGGTCCTGTAGAAGCGCGCGTCCGGATTTTCGATCGGACGACCGGTCGCCATGTCATAGCCGGTCGCCCAGTTGATCCCGTCGACGAAGGGCTTGGCACCGAGCAGCTTGCCGGTCGTGCGGTCGATGGTGAAGAAGAAGCCGTTTTTGGGGGCATGATACAGCACCTTGGCGGGCCTGCCGTCCACCGACTGCTCGGCGAGGATGATCGGTTGCGTCGCCGTATAGTCCCAGCTTTCGGCCGGGGTTTCCTGATAGTGCCATTTATAGGCGCCGGTATTCGCATCGAGCGCGACGATCGAGGACAGGAACAAATTGTCGCCTTCGCCGTTCGACCGGGTGCCGTGGTTCCACGGGTTGCCGTTGCCGACGCCAAGATAGATCTGGTCCAGATCCTTGTCATAGACGATCGCGTCCCACACGGTGCCGCCGCCGCCCGATTCCTTCCATTCGCCCTTGTCCGACCAGGTCGCGTTCGCCTTCGACGCCAGGATATCGTCGCTGGCGGCATTGTCGGCACGGCCGTCGGGGTTGGGGACCGTGTAGAAACGCCATTTCTGCTTGCCGGTGTCGGCGTCATAGGCGGTGACATAGCCGCGAACGCCGAATTCGGCGCCGCCGCTGCCGATCAGCACCATGTCCTTCACGACGCGCGGTGCGCCGGTGATCGTATAGGGCTGGCGGACGTCGAAGGTCTGGGTCGACCAAAGCTCTTTGCCCGTTTTCTTGTCGAGCGCGATCAGCCGGCCGTCGAGCGCGCCGACGAAGACCTTGTCGCCCCACACCGCGACGCCGCGGTTGACGACGTCGCAGCAGGCATTGACCGCGCGGTCGCCCGGAACCTGCGGGTCGAACGCCCACAGCTTTTTGCCGGTCGCGACATTCCACGCGTCGACCTTTGACCAGGCATGGCTGACGTACAGGATGCCGTCGACGACCACGGGCGTCGCCTCCTGGCCGCGCGCATCGTCGAGGTCGGCGTACCAGGCGATCCCCAGATCGCCGACATTCTTGTCGTTGATGTCGGTCAGCGGGCTGAAGCGTTGCTCGTCATAGCCGTAACCGATGCCGGCCCAATCGTCGCCATTGCCGCCGGTCTTGAGCAGTGCTTCGCTGGCCTGCTCGGCGGGATCGAGGGTCGAAACGCTGCTCGCGGCGTCGCCATCGCCGCTCGTCGACGCGTTGCATGCCGCCAGCACCAGTGCCGCGCTGCCCATCAGCGCGGCGGTCCACACCCGTTTCGCCATGTCTCTCTCCCTCCGCCTTGCTTGACGTTAACGTCAAGTCTGCTCGCAAAGGGACGGGGGTGCAAGGGGGAATCGGTTCCGCCTACTGCCAGGGCGGCGCGTTCAATCCCTGCGGGCTCGCGGTGAAAATTTCGCATCCGTCCTCGGTGATGCCGATGCTGTGCTCGAACTGGGCCGACAGCGACCGGTCGCGCGTCACCGCGGTCCAGCCGTCGGAGAGCATCTTGACCGCATATTTGCCGGTGTTGATCATCGGCTCGATCGTGAAGAACATGCCGGGCTTCAGTTCCGGGCCGGTGCCCGGACGTCCGGCGTGAACGACTTCGGGCGCATCGTGGAACATTTGGCCGAGGCCGTGGCCGCAGAAGTCGCGGACCACCGAATAGCGGTGACGCTCGGCATGGGTCTGGATCGCGTGCGCGACGTCGCCCATCGTGTTGCCGGGTTTCGCCTGCTCGATGCCGAGCATCAGGCATTCATAGGTCACATCGACCAGTCGCCGCGCCTTGATCGGAACGTCGCCGACCAGATACATCCGGCTGGTGTCGCCATGCCAGCCATCGATGATGCTGGTGACGTCGACATTGACGATGTCGCCTTCGCGGAGCGGCCGATCGTCGGGAATGCCGTGGCACACGACATGGTTGATGCTGGTGCAGCAGCTATGCGTGAAGCCGCGATAGCCGAGCGTCGCGGGAATGCCGCCGCCTTCGAGCATTCGTTCGCGCACGAGGTCGTCGATCGCCCCGGTGGTGACGCCGGGCTGGATGAACGACACCAGCTCATCGAGAATGCCGGCCGACAATTGCCCAGCCTTGCGCATGCCCGCGAAGCCCGTCGCATCGTGCAGCTTGATCGTGCCGTCGCGCACGGCAGCGGGGGCGCCGGCGTCGTCGGCGGTCACGGAGATATAATTATACATGGGGGCGATATAGGCGAAGTGGCGTCGGAATGCGAGGGGCGAGGACTCCGATCGCCTTCAAGAAAAGGTGTGCTCCCGCGAAGGCGGGAGCCCATCTCCGGCCGGTGCCAGCTGCAACTGGCGGGTAATGGGTCCCCGCCTTCGCGGGGACACACATGTGCCAGAATGCCTTGAGGGGGTTACTCCGCCGCCTTCTCGGCCTTCGGCTTTGCCTTGCCTTTGCCCTTGCCGCCCTTGGGCGGAGCGGGGGTGATTTCGAAGGTCAACGGGTTGCCGACCTTGGCATCCTCGCCCGCCTTCATCTTCACCTTCACCTCGCCGCCGTGGACGAGTTTGCCGAAGAGCAGTTCCTCGGCGAGCGGCTGCTTGATCTTTTCCTGGATCAGGCGGCCCATCGGACGCGCGCCATAGAGTTTGTCATAGCCCTTCGACGTCAGCCACTGGCGTGCGGCATCGTCGAGCTGGATATGAACATTCCGATCGGCGAGTTGCAGCTCGAGTTCGAGGATGAACTTGTCGACGACGCGTGCGACGACCTCGGGCGGCAGATAGCCGAAGGGCACGATCGCATCGAGGCGGTTGCGGAATTCGGGGGTGAACATGCGCTTCACCGCTTCTTCCTGCACATCCTCGCGAGTCTGCTGGCCGAAACCGATCGATTCGCGCGCCATGTCGCTCGCGCCCGCATTGGTCGTCATGATCAGGATGACGTTGCGGAAGTCGACCGTCTTGCCGTGGTGGTCGGTCAGGCGGCCGTTGTCCATCACCTGGAGCAGGATGTTGAACAGGTCGGGATGCGCCTTCTCGATCTCGTCGAGCAGCAGCACGCAATGCGGGTTCTGGTCGATCGCATCGGTGAGCAGCCCGCCCTGGTCGTAGCCGACATAGCCCGGGGGCGCACCGATCAGGCGGCTCACCGAATGCCGCTCCATATATTCGGACATGTCGAAGCGCTGGAGCGGGATACCGAGCAGGCTTGCGAGCTGCTTCGCCACCTCGGTCTTGCCGACGCCGGTCGGGCCGCTGAACAGATAGTTGCCGATCGGCTTTTCGGGATCGCGCAGCCCTGCGCGCGACAGCTTGATCGCCGACGCGAGCACCTCGATCGCGGTATTCTGTCCGAACACCACGCGCTTGAGGTCGGTCTCGAGCGTTTCGAGCACCTTCTTGTCGTCGCTCGACACCGATTTGGGCGGGATGCGCGCCATCGTCGCGATCACCGCCTCGATCTCCTTGGCGGTGATCGTCTTGCGGCGCTTCGACGGCGGCACGAGCATCTGCATCGCGCCGACCTCGTCGATCACGTCGATCGCCTTGTCGGGCAATTTGCGGTCGTTGATATAGCGTGACGACAGCTCGACCGCCGCGTTGATCGCATCGGCGGTATATTTGACATTGTGATGGCTCTCGAAAGCTTCGCGCAGCCCGGCGAGGATCTTCTTCGTATCCTCGATACTCGGCTCGATCACGTCGATCTTCTGGAACCGTCGCAGCAGCGCACGGTCCTTTTCGAAGTGATTGCGAAACTCCTTGTACGTGGTCGATCCGATGCAGCGGATGACGCCGCCGGAGAGGGCGGGCTTGAGCAGGTTCGACGCATCCATCGCGCCGCCGCTGGTCGCGCCGGCGCCGATCACCGTATGGATCTCGTCGATGAACAAGATCGCGTGCGGCAGTCCTTCGAGTTCGGAGACGACCTGCTTCAGCCGCTCCTCGAAATCGCCGCGATAACGCGTACCGGCGAGCAGTGCGCCCATGTCGAGCGAATAGATCACCGCTTCCTTCAGAACCTCGGGCACGTCGCCCTCGACGATCTTGCGTGCGAGCCCCTCCGCGATCGCCGTCTTGCCGACGCCCGGATCGCCGACATAGAGCGGGTTGTTCTTGCTGCGGCGGCAGAGGATCTGGATCGTGCGGTCGACCTCGGCCGAGCGGCCGATCAGCGGATCGACCTTGCCGCCCTTCGCCTTTTCGTTGAGGTTGACGGTGAACTGATCGAGGGCGGTCTCTTTCTTGTTCTTGCCGTCCGACTTTTCCTTCGCCTCTTCCTTTTCCTCGGGCTCGGCCTGCGGCGAGGGCTTGCCGCCCTTGCCGACGCCGTGGCTAAGGTAGGACACCGCGTCGAGCCGCGTCAGATCCTGCTGCTGCAGGAAATAGACGGCATAGGATTCGCGTTCGGAAAACAGCGCGACGAGGACGTTGGCGCCCGTCACCTCGTCCTTGCCCGACGACTGGACGTGCAGGATCGCGCGCTGGACGACGCGCTGGAAACCGCTGGTCGGAGAGGGGTCGCTGTGGCCCTCTACCTTCAGACTGTCGAGTTCGGTGTCGAGATAGTGGACCACCGCCGATTGCAGATCGCCCAGGGCGACGCCGCACGCCCGCATCACCTCCGCGGCATGTTCGTCGTCGATCAGCGCAAAGAGCAGATGCTCGAGCGTCGCATATTCATGGTGCCGCTCCGACGCGGCTTTCAGCGCATTGTGCAGGGTCTTTTCGAGCGATTCCGAAAAGGACGGCATGGGTCGTTCTCCTTGCGGGACCCGCCGGGGAGAGGCGGCCCCCTTAGGATGACAAGGTGGCGATGCCGCCGCCTCACCGCAAGGGAAAAGCGGTCGGCCGTATGAAATTACCATGACAGCCCTGCGTCATGGTTAGGGTCAGGACCCATTAATTGTACGATCGAGGTTTGAAGCGATTTTGTTCAGTGCGAGGCGGAAAGGCGAAGGAATATGTCGATATTTCCAGTCTTTCCAACGACGCAATGGACAAAATCGGTCAAATCCCGAAGGGACGTCGAAATGGCTTCGATATCGGGCCCGCGCGGCCTTGCGGGTAGCGATGCTACCCGCTGCGCCCGCCCGAACCCGATATCTTCGCCATTTCGACGCCTCGATCGTGCAATTAATGGGTCCTGACCCTAACGGAGCGGTTGCAAAATTCTGCATCGACCGGGAGCGGCGAGATGCCCGTTCATCAAATCGAAATGATCGGCGTGGTTAAGCGCCGGCGCCCCGCTCCTCTCTCCCTACGTCTCACCGGAGCGGGGCACTCCTATCCCTTTTTGAACAGCGCCTCGGCGTTCGCCTTGAAGCTGCCGGCGGCGGCCATATGCGCCCTGGTGCGCGCCATCTCGGCGTCGAGGACCGCTATACGGTCTTTCAGCTCCTCGAGGGACAGCGGGTCGAGCGACTGCTTGGTCAGCGCGGCGAGAATATCGTCGCGGCGGCGGGGAAGGTCATCGTCGTCCATCCAAAACATCCTTTCGCGGCGCGCAACTGTTGACCCGTGCCGCCGCGCTGTCAATAAGGCGGCCCGAGTGGGATTTCGGTATATATGGGGGACTTAGCGTGACCAAGCTGCCAGCGACGATGACCGCCATCGCGATCCGCGAACCGGGCGGGCCCGAGGTGCTGGTGCCCGAGCAGCGCCCGGTGCCGCAGCCGGGGGCCGGCGAATTGCTTGTCAGGGTCGCCGCCGCAGGGGTCAACCGGCCCGACGTCCTTCAGCGCATGGGATTCTATCCGCCGCCGCCGGGGGCATCCGACCTGCCGGGACTCGAGGTTGCCGGCACGGTGGCCGCGGTCGGGCCGGGGGTCGATCCCGAATGTCTGGGCCAGTCGGTTTGCGCGCTCGTCGCGGGCGGCGGCTATGCCGAATATTGCGTCGCGCCGGCCGGCAGCGTCCTGCCGGTGCCGTCCGGCTTTTCGATGGCCGAGGCCGCGGCGCTTCCGGAAACCGTGTTCACCGTGTGGCACAATCTGTTCGAGCGAGGCTGGATCAAGGAGGGCGAAACCGCCCTTGTGCATGGCGGCACCAGCGGGATCGGGACGACCGCGATCGGCCTGTGCAAGCTGTTCGACATCCGTATCGCCGTGACCTGCGGCAGCGCGGACAAGTGCGATGCGGCGCGCGCGCTCGGCGCCGACCTTGCGATCGATTATTCGGCGGAGGATTATGTCGAGGCGGTCAAGGCCTTTACCGGCGGTGCGGGGGTCGACGTGGTCCTCGACATGGTGGGCGGCGATTATGTGCCGCGCAACCTCGCCTGCCTGGCCGACGACGGCCGCCATGTCACCATCGCCTTTCAGCGCGGTGCGACGGCGGAGGTCGACATGTCGCAGCTCATGCGTCGCCGCCTGACGATGACCGGCTCGACGCTGCGGGCGCGCAGCGCCGATTTCAAGGCGGCGCTCGCCGACGAGATCCACAAGACGCTCTGGCCCCGGCTTGGCGAAGGCGGGTGGAAGCCGGCGATGGACCAGAACTTTCCCCTCGCCGAAGCCGCCGCCGCCCACGCGCGCATGCAGGCGGGCGCCCACGTCGGAAAGATCGTGCTGACGGTCGAATGACGGCTCGCGGCCGATTGCGGACATATTCTTTATCGTCACCCCGGACTTGATCCGGGGTCCATTAGGCGCAGCGTCGGGGGAGTGGATCCCGGATCAAGTCCGGGATGACGAAAAAGGCGGACGTCCGCTCCCCATCCCAAATCGGACATCCGCCCCGAAAAAAAGCTGTCCTACATTATCCGGCTGTGCCAGCCTTCGTCCCGGCTCTTTCGACAGGCGGGAGCCGGCCCTGCCTGTTCGCCGAACGCGACCCATCGGCGGCCGCACAGGGCTGAACTTTACTGAACTTTGAAATGACAGCGCGGATCCGGCCCGCGACAGCCGAAGACGGCAAGGGCAACGGGCCACCCCGAAGGCGCCCCGCAATCCCCGCTCTTGCCCCGTTCGCCAAACCGGCATATAGCCGCCACCGATATCCGGCCGCCCCGCGAGGGGCGGCCCTTATTTTTTCCGCCCATGGAGATAGCGTCATGGCCAATGCCAATCCGACCCCGCTGATGCCGCATGCGACCGCCGCCTGGCTGGTCGACAACACCGGACTAACCTTTGTCCAGATCGCCGATTATTGCGGTATCCACATTCTGGAAGTGCAGGCGATCGCCGACGAGACCGCGGCGACCAAATATACGGGCCGCGATCCGGTCCGCGCGCACGAACTGTCGCTCGAAGAAATCGAGAAGGGCCAGAAGGATCCGAACTACAAGCTCAAGATGAGCGTGCAGGCGCAGGATACGATCCGCCGCACCCGCGGCCCGCGCTACACGCCGGTCAGCAAGCGCCAGGACAAGCCCGACGGCATCGCCTGGATCCTGAAGAACCATCCCGAAGTGTCGGACGGCGCGATCGGCAAGCTGATCGGTACCACGCGCAACACGATCGGTGCGATCCGCGACCGTAGCCACTGGAACAGTGCGAATATCGTGCCCAAGGATCCGGTGACGCTCGGCCTCTGTTCGCAGCGCGAACTCGACGCGATCGTTGCCAAGGCGGCGAAGAAGGCCGGGATCAAGGCGCCCGAGGACAGTCGCCTCGAGGGTGATCGCGAGGCGCTGCTCGAAGAGCTGCGTGCCGAGCGCACCGCGGCGGCCGAAGCCCGTGCCGCCGAGGAAGCCGCAGGCGGCGACGAGGATTGACGCATGGCTGGGGACGGCGAAGACGATGGCATTCCGGCCGGTTCGGGCTCGCCCGACGCTTCGCTGACCCAGGACGACAGCTTTACCGCGACGAGCCATGCCGGCCTGACCTACCCTTGGGGTGACTCCGCGCCCGGCGCGGGCGAGACGTTTCGGATCGCCGACGGAATCAGCTGGGCGCGCATCCCGATGCCCGGCTCGCTTGGTCACATCAACAGCTGGCTGCTCGACGACGATGGCGCGGACACGCACGGCGTCGCGGTCGTCGACACCGGGGTATGCCTGACGCTCTGTTCGGACGCGTGGAAGGCCCTGTATGCCGGTGCGCTGTCGGATGCGCGCATCACCCGGGTGATCGGCACCCACCTCCATCCCGACCATATCGGGCTCGCCGGCTGGATCGCGAAGAAGCGCGGGGTCAAGCTGTGGATGACGCGCGGCGAGATGCTCACCGCGCGCACGATCGTCGGCGACACCAGCGACACCGTGCCCGACGAGGTGCTCGTTCAGTCGCGCGCCGCCGGATGGAGCGAGGAGGCGATCGAGCGCCAGCGCAGTGAGGGCTGGGGCCGCTTCGCGGCGATGATTTTTGCTTTGCCGCGCAGCTATGTGCGGATCAAGGACGGCGACGTGCTCGACATGGGGGCGCACAAATGGCGCGTCGTTACCGGATCGGGGCACAGTCCCGAACATGCGTGCCTGTGGAACGAGCACACGGGCGTGCTGGTGTCGGGCGATCAGGTGCTGCCGCGGATCAGCTCGAACGTGTCGGTCAACATCACCGAACCCGACGCCGACCCGCTGGGCGAATGGCTGGCGTCGATCGACAAGTTGCTCGCCACCGTGCCCGCCGACGTGCTGACCTGTCCGGCGCACGGCGAACCCTTCAAGGGGCTGCATGTCCGCCTGACCGCGCTGCGCGACGAGCATCGCATGCGCCTCTATAAGCTCGCCGAAGCGGCGAGCGAGGCGCCGATGCGCGCCGTCGACACCTTTCCGTTGCTTTTCAACCGGCCGATCGGCGCGCATAATCAGGGGCTCGCGACCGGGGAGGCGCTCGCGCATCTCAAGCGGCTCGAAGTCGAGGGGCGGGTGACCAAAGAGGATCGCGACGGCGTCTGGTGGTACCGCGCCGTCGCGTGAAGACGCGAAACCAGCCTGGACGATGACGGACCCCGCGGCATCGCCCGGAAAGTTCAAACTAGCCCGCATAACAGATTCTCTTGCGGCGGCAGGGGTGGCGTTGCCGCCCAACTTATGCTTATGCGGCGCCGCATATCTCCCGTTTCCAGAGTCGAAAGGCCCGGCAGAGCTCATGAACATCCACGAATATCAGGCGAAAGAATTGCTCGCGAAACATGGCGTCGCGGTGCCCAAGGGCATTGCCGCGATGAGCGTCGAAGAGGCGGTTGCCGCCGCGAAGCAGCTTCCCGGACCGCTCTATGTCGTCAAGGCGCAGATCCACGCGGGCGGCCGCGGCAAGGGCAAATTCAAGGAACTCGGACCCGATGCAAAGGGCGGCGTGCGCCTGGCCAAGTCGATCGAAGACGTCGAAGCTGCCGCAAAGGACATGCTCGGCAACACGCTGGTGACGATTCAGACCGGCGAAGCCGGCAAGCAGGTCAACCGCCTCTACATCACCGACGGCGCGGACATCAAAAAGGAATATTATCTCGCGCTCCTCGTCGACCGTGCCACCAGCCGCATCGCGGTGGTCGCCTCGACCGAAGGCGGGATGGATATCGAGACCGTGGCGCACAATACGCCCGACAAGATCCACACGATCGTGATCGACCCCGCCACCGGGTTGATGCCGCACCATGGGCGCAGCGTTGCTGCGGCGCTCGAGCTGGAGGGCGACCTCGCCAAGCAGGCGGCAAAGGTTCTCGCGGGCCTCTACAGCGCTTTCCTCGCGACCGACGCGGAGCAGATCGAGATCAACCCCCTCGCGGTCTGCGAAGGTGCGAATGGCGACGAACTGCTCGTTCTCGACGCCAAGCTCGGCTTCGACGGAAACGCGATGTTCCGCCACAAGGACATCGCCGAACTGCGCGACCTGACCGAGGAAGACCCGGCCGAAGTCGAGGCGAGCGAATATGACCTCGCCTACATCAAGCTCGACGGTAATATCGGCTGCATGGTCAACGGCGCCGGCCTTGCGATGGCGACGATGGATATCATCAAGCTCAACGGCGCCTTCCCGGCGAACTTCCTCGACGTCGGGGGCGGCGCATCGACGGAAAAGGTGACCGCGGCGTTCAAGATCATCCTGAAGGATCCGGCGGTGCAGGGCATCCTGGTCAACATCTTCGGCGGCATCATGAAGTGCGACATCATCGCCGAGGGCATCGTCGCCGCGGCGAAGGAAGTGAACCTTTCGGTCCCGCTCGTCGTTCGCCTGGAAGGGACGAACGTCGAGCAGGGCAAGGAAATCCTGGCCAGCAGCGGCCTGGCGATCGTTCCCGCCAACGATCTGGGCGACGCGGCGAAGAAGATCGTCGCCGAGGTCGGCAAGGCCGCGTGACGAGTTTCCCTCTCGCCTTGGGGGAGAGGGTTGCGCAGACTTGCCAGCCTGCTGGCTAGTCGAAGCTGGGTGAGGGGTATGCGAGCCACAGGCTCGCGCGGAGCGCCGCTCCGCCCACCCTCATCCAAGGTCGCCTGATCGCCTTCGGCGATAAGGCTCCCTATCCTTCTCCCATCTAGGGAGAAGGGATGAACGGGTTCGATTGGTTGACGTTTACGTAAACGCCAATTATGGCGCAGTGCAACATTCTCGAGAGGAGCTGAAGAGCCATGAAAATCCTCGTCCCCGTGAAGCGGGTGCTCGATTACAACGTGAAGCCGCGGGTGAAATCCGACGGCACGGGCGTCGATCTGGCGAACGTCAAGATGTCGATGAACCCGTTCGACGAGATCGGCGTCGAAGAGGCGATTCGCCTCAAGGAAAAGGGCGTCGCGACCGAGGTCGTCGCCGTGTCCGTCGGTCCGGCAAAGGCGCAGGAAACGCTGCGCACCGCGCTGGCGATGGGCGCCGACCGCGCGATCCTCGTCCAGACCGACGATGCCGTCGAGCCGCTTGCGCTCGCGAAGATCTTCAAGGCGATCGCCGAGGCCGAGCAGCCCGGCCTCGTCATCCTCGGCAAGCAGGCGATCGACGACGACAACAACCAGACCGGCCAGATGCTCGCCGCGCTGACCGACTGGGCGCAGGGCACCTTTGCCAGCAAGGTCGAGGTCGAAGGCGAGCAGGTCAGCGTCACGCGTGAGGTCGATGGCGGGCTCGAGACGGTGAAGCTGAAGCTCCCCGCGATCGTCACCACCGACCTTCGCCTCAACGAGCCGCGCTATGCGAGCCTCCCCAACATAATGAAGGCGAAGTCGAAGCCGCTCGATACCAAGTCGCCCGCCGATTACGGCGTCGACACCAGCCCGCGCGTCAAGGTGCTCAAGGTCGGCGAACCCCCGGTTCGCCAGGCGGGCATCAAGGTCGCCGACGTCGACGAACTGGTCGCCAAGCTGAAAGCGATTGGCGTCCACAGCTGAAATATTCCACCCCCGTTCGCCCTGAGCTTGTCGAAGGGCCGTTCTTTTCGGGAACGTCACAAGAAAGGGCAGGCCCCGGATCGGGTCCGGGGTCAGCCCGAACGGAATTGAGGGACATTAGGTATGAAAACTCTGGTTTGGGTCGAACATGACGGCAGCGCCGTCAAGGACGCCACGCTCGCCGCGGTGACCGCCGCCGCGAAGCTTGGCGAAGTCCATCTGCTCGTCGCCGGCGAAGGCGTCGACGGCGTCGCCAAGGCGGCCGCGGAAATCGCGGGCGTCGGCAAGGTCCATGTCGCCGACAACGCGGCTTTTGGTCACAATTTGCCTGAAAATGTCGCGCCGATGATCGCCGAACTGATGGCGAGCCACGATGCGTTCGTTGCGCCCGCAACGACCACGGGCAAGAATATCGCGCCGCGCGTCGCCGCGCTGCTCGACGTCATGCAGATCAGCGACATTCTGTCGGTCGAGGGCGACAAGAGCTTCACCCGCCCGATCTACGCCGGCAACGCGATTGCGACCGTTGAAAGCTCGGACGCCAAGCTCGTCCTGACCGTGCGCGGCACCGCGTTTGAGAAAGCGGCGTCCAGCGGCGGCTCGGGTGCGATCGAAGCGGTGGGTGGCGGCAGCGACGCCGGCATCTCGAGCTTCGTCGGCGCCGAAATCGCCAAGTCGGAGCGCCCCGAACTCACCTCGGCAAAGATCATCGTCTCGGGCGGCCGCGCGCTCGGTTCGAGCGAAAAATATGAAGAGGTCATCGTCCCGCTCGCCGACAAGCTCGGCGCGGCGCTCGGTGCGTCGCGCGCCGCGGTCGACGCGGGCTATGTCCCCAACGACTATCAGGTCGGCCAGACCGGCAAGATCGTCGCGCCGGAAGTCTATTTCGCGATCGGCATCTCGGGCGCGATCCAGCACCTTGCGGGCATGAAGGATTCGAAGACGATCGTCGCGATCAACAAGGACGAGGATGCGCCGATCTTCCAGGTCGCCGACCTCGGCCTCGTTGCCGATCTCTTCAACGCGGTGCCCGAGCTGACCGGCAAGATCTGATCGGGTACACAGCATAAATGCGACAGAGGGCGGCCCTGCGGGGTCGCCCTTTTCGTTTGCTCGGCCGGCCAGCTTCGCGCAGAATTGCGCCGTCACGAGAAAAACGACGGGGAGAGATCATGCGCCGAACCTTTTTCGCTCTGGCGGTTGCCGCGATGCCGCTGGTCGCGGTCCCGACCGCCGCTCCCGCCAAGACGGCCGCCGCTGCCCCCGCGCTCACGATCGACAAGGCGCGCATCGACGCGACGCTCGCCGCGATGGTCGAGAGCGGGCGCGCCGCGGGCGCCTCGGCGCTCGTCTGGCAGGATGGGCGCGAGGTCTATTTTGGCGCCGCGGGCTTGGCCGACCGCGCCGCGGGCAAGCCGATGCGCCGCGACACGATCGCGCAAATCTATTCGATGACAAAGCCCGTCACCGGCGTCGCGCTGATGCAATTGTGGGAGGCGGGCAAGTTCCGGCTCGACGACCCGCTCGCCAAATATCTTCCCGAATATGCGCAGATGCGCGTCTATGCGGGGAAGGACGATGCGGGGGCGCCGCGCTACGTGCCCGCCGACCGGCCGGTGACGGTCCGTGACATCATGCGCCACACCGCGGGCTTCGCCTATGGCGCGGGACCGACGCCGGCGCACGACGCCTTCGTCGCCGCCGACCCGCTCGCACTCACCAATAGCCTGGCCGAGGCAAGCCGGCGCATCGCCGGTGTGCCGCTGCTGTTCCAGCCGGGCGCCGAGTGGAGCTATAGCGCGGCGGTCACCGTGCAGGCGGCGCTCGTCGAGAAAATCGCCGGCGAACCCTTCGCCGATTATGTCCGCGCGCATATCTTCGAGCCGCTCGGGATGACTGATACGGCGTGGCGTCAGCCCGAGGCCGGGTTCGCCCGGCTGTCGGCGATGTACATGATGAAGGATGGCAAGCTCGTTCAGCAGGACGCGGCCGAGACGCGCAAGCTCAATTTTCGGGACAATGCGCTGACCCCGGGCGGCTTCGGCCTCGCCTCGACCCTCGACGATTATCAGCGGTTCGCCCGGATGCTGCTGGGTGAAGGCGAACTCGATGGCGTCCGCATTCTCAAACCATCGACCGTGCGGCTGATGGCGACCGACCAGCTCGATCCAGCAGTCACCGAGCGATCGTTCCTGCCCGGCAAGGGCGCGATGGGCTTCGGTCTCGACTTTGCGGTCCGCAAGGCGAGGCCGCAGACGGCGCAGGAGAATCGCGGTGCGGTGGGCGAATTTTTCTGGGACGGCGCGGCCTCGACGCTGTTCTGGGTCGATCCGGTCAACCGCATGACCGCCGTCTTCTTTGTCCAGACGATGCCGTTCGACGGCACGCTGCACCACGACATACGCGCCGCGATTTACGGCCCCGACTATATGGGGCCGGCCGGCGACTGACGCGTGTCATGCCTTTGTCATCGCCGGCGCGTTGATCGCGACGATCAACCGAAGGAGGACCGCCATGACCCAGCTCGACAAGCGGGCGCTGCTCGCCGAAGGCCTCGCCACCGGCGCCGATGACGCCGTGCTTCACGCGCGGCTGGTCGCGGCGGGCGTTTCGGCGGCGACGGCAAAATATGAGGTCGCGCGACTGGCGAAAGATCCGATGGCGGCGATGCTGCGGCGCCAGGCGGCACGGATGGCGAAGCAGGGCTGGCTGCTCGCGAACCTCGACCGGCTCGCGCGCGAGGCCGATGAGGGGTTCGCGCTCGACACACTCGACGCGCCCGCGCCCGATATATTTTATTGCCACTATTACCAGATGAACCGGCCGGCGAAGCTGACGGGAATCGTCGATCATTGGCCGGCGCTGACGCGCTGGTCGCTCGACCATTTCGGCGCAACCTGCGGCGCCGCCACGGTCGAGGCGCAGGTCGGGCGCGAAAGCGATGGCGACTATGAACTCGCCAAGGATGCGCACCGGCGCCTCGTCCGCTTCGCCGAGCTGATCGACTGGCTGCGCAAGGACGAGGCGAGCAACGACATCTATCTGACCGCGTATAACAGCGGCACCAACGCCCAGGCGCTTGGCGCGCTGTGGGACGATCTGGCGCCGATCGACCTGCTCGACGCGCGCGGGGATCGCGACGGCTTCTTCTGGCTCGGTCCGCGCGGGACGCTGACCCCCTGGCACCACGACCTCACCAATAATCTGCTCGTGCAGGTGGTAGGGCGCAAGCGCGTCCGCATGGCGCCGCCGTGGGCGTTTGCACGGATGAAGAACAGCCGCCACTGTTTTTCCGACTGGGCGAACGAGCCGCTCGCCGCCGGGCCCGGCGATGTCGATACGCCGCCGGTCCTCGAAACGGTGATCGGGCCGGGCGAGGGCATATTCCTCCCCGTCGGATGGTGGCACCAGGTCGAGGCACTCGACCTGTCGGCGAGTATGAGCTTTACCAACTTCCGCCGCCCCAATGCGCATGTCGAAGATTATGCCTGTTATGGAGAAGTCGCCTGATGTCCCTTGTTCTCGTCTCGCGCGACGATGCCGTCGCCACGGTCACGCTCAATCGCCCCCAGGCGATGAATGCGCTCTCGCGCGCGCTCCGCGCCGAATTGGCCGCGGCGATGCGTGCGCTCGCCGCCGATGACGGCGTGCGCGCGATCGTCCTGACCGGGGCGGGCGAGCGGGCGTTCACCGCCGGACTCGACCTCAAGGAACTCGGCGCCGACACGAGCAATCTGGGTGCCGCCAACGCGACCGGCGCCGACGAAAATCCGGTCAAGGCGATAGAGCTGTGCCCGCAGCCGGTGATCGGCGCGATCAACGGGGTCGCGATCACCGGCGGGTTCGAGGTCGCACTCGCCTGCGACATATTGATCGCTTCGACGAACGCGCGCTTCGCCGACACCCATGCGCGCGTTGGGATCATGCCCGGCTGGGGATTGTCGCAGAAATTGGCGCGGATGATCGGCATTTCGCGCGCCAAGGAATTGTCGCTGACCGGCAATTTCCTGGGTGCGGAGGCGGCGCACGACTGGGGCCTCGTCAACCGCGTCGTCGCGCCCGATGAACTGTTGCCCGCAGCGCAGGCGCTCGCACGCGACATCGCGAGCGCCGACCCCGCGATGGTGCAGGCATACAAGCGATTGATCGACGACGGCTATGCGCTGCCCTTCGGCGACGGCCTCGCGCTGGAGCAGGCACGCTCGACCGCCGCGAACCGGGCGGTAAGTGCCGAGGAGGTCGAGGCGCGACGGCAGGCGGTGATGGCGCGCGGGCGCGAACGGGCGGGGTGAGCCTGCCCATTTGTGCTGGCGTGAGCGGTTTGGTCTTGCAGCGAGCAAAAATACTTAGCATCATTAAGTAATGACCGATCTTGCCGAACCGCTCTCCGCCTTCATGTCGCGCATAGCCGGACCCGGCACCCTGTCGAACCTTGGCCGTCTGTCGGGCGGCGCGAATATGGAGAGCTGGGCGTTCGACTGGGCGGGGCCGGCGGAAACGGGCGCTTATGTGCTGCGCCGCGCGCCCTCGGCCGAATATATGGCGGACCGTCCCTATGGCCATCCGGTCGAGGCGGCCTTGGTCAAGGCGGCGCATGCCGGCGGCGTGAAGGCACCCGAAGTGGTCGGGGTGCTGGCGGACGGCGACGGTATGGGAACGGGCTATGTGATGCGCCGCATCGTCGCCGAGGTGAACCCCGCAAAGATATTGCCCGCCCCGCCGCCGTCGCTCGTCGCCGATCTGGGGCGCGAGCTGGCGCATATCCACGCGTTGCCGCGCGCGGCGATCCCCGACGGCATCCCGGTGATGGACGCCGCGGCGGCGCTGGCGGAACTCAAGGCGCGGTTTCTGACCTATGGCGGCGACCGTCCGGCGATCGCACTCGCGGTCAAATGGTGCGAGGATCATTTGCCCGAGCCCGCCGAGCCGGTACTCGTCCACGGCGATTACCGGATGGGCAATGTGATGGTCGATGCGGGCGGTCTCGCCGCGGTGCTCGATTGGGAACTCGCGCATCTCGGCGACGCGCACGAGGACCTGGCGTTCGGCTGTATGACGGTCTGGCGCTTCGGCCAGCTCGACAAGCCCGCTTTCGGCGTCGGCAGCCTCGAGGATTATTTTGCCGCCTATGAAACCGCGGGGGGGTGCCCTGTCGACCGCGAGCGGTTCCGCTTCTGGCTCGTCTATCGCACGCTGTGGTGGGCGCTCGGCTGCCTGCAGATGGGGCAGGCGTGGCGGAGCGGCGCCGATACGACGGTCGAGCGCGTCGTCGTCGGGCGGCGCACCGCCGAGCAGGAACTCGACCTCGTTCGGCTCCTCGAAAGCGAAGCGCCCGAGGCCGAGCGCGCGCGCCGCTTGCCGCCGGCGCCCGCCATGCCCGATATGCCGGTGGGCGAACCGACGAACCGCGAGATGGTTCAGGCGGTGCGCGACTGGCTGGGCGAGGCGATCAAGCCGGGCGCCGAGGGGCACGGCAAATTCCAGGTCGTCGTCGCGATGAACGCGCTCGGCATCGTCATGCGCGACCTCGACGCCGGGGTGCGCGCCGAGGATGCGGCGCTTGCGGCGGCCCTGATGGGCGGCGAGACGACGCTGGCGGAGCCGGGGCTGCTGGCAAGGCTGCGCCGCGCCGTGCTCGACAAATGTGCGGTCGACAGCCCGAAATATGCCGCGCTTGCGCGGGCGCGGGAGGATTGGGACGGGTGATCGTCACCAACGTCGCGCATATCGACGAGATCAATATGGCCTGATATTATCAGATATGATAATTGGCGGCGGACAATGTGGAGGGAAGAGGATCAATGGATTTTGCGATTGCACCCGATTTGCAGGCCTATCTCGACGCGCTCGATGCGTTCATCGAGGCGGAGATCAAGCCGCTCGAAATGGCCGACGACAATATCCGCTTCTTCGACCATCGCCGCGAACATGCGCGCACCGACTGGGACAATCAGGGCCTGCCGCGGCACGAGTGGGAGGCGCTGCTGAAACAGGCGACGCGCAAAGCCGACGCCGCGGGGCACTGGCGCTTTTCGGCGCCGAAGAAATATGGCGGCAAGGACGGGTCGAACCTGTGGATGGCGGTGATCCGCGAGCATTTCGCGGCAAAGGGGCTGGGCCTGCACAACGACCTGCAGAACGAGCATAGCATCGTCGGCAATTTTCCCTTCGTCGAGATGTTCGAGCAGTTCGCGACCAGCGACGAGCAGAAGGCGGAGTTCATCCTTGGCGGCTTCGAGGGCAAGCGCCGGACGGCGTTCGGCCTGACCGAGCCCGAGCATGGCAGCGACGCGACGCATATGGAAACGCGCGCGGTCAGGGAAACCCGCGACGGGGTCGACGGCTGGCGGATCAACGGCGCGAAGATGTGGACGACGGGGATGCACGTCGCGACGCACTGCGCGACCTTTTGCCGTACCAGCGGCGAAGACGGCGATGCCAAAGGCATCACTTGCCTGCTTGTTCCCAACCCGTCGCCGGGCCTCAGAATCGAGGAATATCTGTGGACCTTCAACATGCCGACCGACCATCCGCGCGTCAGCTTCACCGACGTGTGGGTGCCCGACAGCGCGCGGCTGGGCCCGGAGGGCGGCGGCCTGTCGATCGCGCAGAGCTTCGTCCACCAGAACCGTATCCGCCAGGCGGCCTCGTCGCTCGGCGCCGCGGTCTATTGCATCGAAGAGAGCGTGCGCTACGCGCGGGAGCGCAAGCCCTTCGGCGAGGCGCTCGCGAAGAATCAGGCGATCCAGTTCCCGCTCGTCGAACTGGCGACGCAGGCCGAAATGCTCCGCCTCCTGATCCGCAAGACCGCGTGGGATATGGACAATACGCCGCACAAGGAGATCGAGCGCACCCTTTCCGACAAGGTGAGCATGTGCAATTACTGGGCGAACCGCCTCGTCTGCGAGGCCGCCGACCGCGCGATGCAGGTGCACGGCGGGATCGGCTATTCGCGGCACAAGCCGTTCGAGCATATCTATCGCCACCACCGCCGCTACCGGATCACCGAGGGCGCGGAAGAGATCCAGATGCGCAAAGTGGCGGCCTATCTGTTCGGCTATCTGGGGCCGCGCAGGGAGACCCTGGGGAAGATCTGATCTCCGGCGGGCGCCGGCTCCATCGTCATTGCGAGGAGCCGAAGGCGACGCGGCAATCTCCAGCTATCGTCCTGCCGGTCGATGGCTGGAGATTGCTTCGTCGCTACGCTCCTCGCAATGACGTTTTCCTGCATCACCCCGGCTTCTTGAACCGCAGCGCGAACTGGTCGGTCTTGCTGCGGATCGCGGCGTCGAAGACGTTCGCGGTGCGCGGGTCGTCGGGGTTGGCGTAGAGGTCGTTTTCGGCGTCGAGCACGAAGCCCGCCTTCGTCAGCGCGTCGACGACCGCGGCCTTGTCGATCCGGTGCAGGCTGTCCGACAGCGTCGTGCCGCTGCCGCTCGCGGCGGCGTGGTCGACGACGACGAGCGTGCCGCCGGGCTTCAGTGCCGCGAACAGCGCCGCGCTCGCCTTTGCGCCGGTGTCGGCGGGGAAGGGCTTTAGGTACAGGTCGTGGAAATTCTGCACCGTGACGATCGTGTCGAGCGGCACCGGAAAGGCGGGCGCGGCGAAGGGGCCGGCGACGGCGTCGACATTGTCGTAGGCCGCGGCGACCGTTTGCTGGTCGGTGCCGTATTGCGCCTTGAACGCGATGAATTCCTGGGGCTGAAAGGCATAGACATGGCCCTCCGGCCCGACGACGCCGGCAAGGATGCGGGTGACATAGCCGCCGCCCATCACGAAATCGCCGACGCTTTCGCCGCGCGCGACCTGCGCGAAGTCCATCAGGCGCGCCGGCATCCTGGCGGCGTCGCGCGCGCGGTCGGCGTCGGGACGTGTCGGATCGGCAAGGATCGCGGCGTAGTTTACGGCCATTGGCGCGGGCGCGGCCGAAGCGGCGGTCGCCTCGCCTTCGCCGCTGCCGGTCCCGGTGCAGCCGGCGAGCAGCGCGAGCGCCACCCCGGCGGTGAGCGTAATGCGGATCATTCGGGTCTCTCCCATCCTGTTGCCGCGCCATCATAGCGCCTTGCCGCGGCGCTGGCGCGACAATTTGCATCGCGCGATTTTGATGATAGGTTTTGCGTTGAAACCAAATACGGGAGAGAGAGATGTACGATCTGGTGATTCGCGGCGGAACCGTCGTCGACGGTTCGGGCAGCGAGCCTTTCGTGGCCGATGTGGCGGTTGAGGGCGATCGCATCGTCGCGGTGGGATCGGACATCGGCGCCGGGCGCGAAGAGATCGACGCGGCGGGCAAGATCGTCACCCCGGGCTTCGTCGACGTCCACACCCATTATGACGGGCAGGCGACGTGGGACCAGGAAATGGCGCCGTCGAGCTGGCACGGGGTCACGACCGTCGTCATGGGCAATTGCGGCGTCGGCTTTGCCCCGGCGCGGCCCGACCGCCACGACTGGCTGATCGGCCTGATGGAAGGCGTCGAGGACATTCCGGGCACCGCCCTCGCCGAAGGGATGAGCTGGGAGTGGGAGACCTTCCCCGAATATATGGACGCGCTCGACAAGCTGCCGCGCACGGTCGACGTTGCGTGTCATGTCCCGCACGGGGCGGTGCGTGCCTATGTGCTCGGCGACCGCGAGCAGCCCGGCGCGGTGCCCACCGCCGCGGACATCGCCGAAATGTCGCGCATCGTCGAGGACGGGGTACGCGCGGGCGCGCTCGGCTTTTCGACCAGCCGCACGGTGATCCACAAGTCGATCGATGGCGAGGTCGTCCCCGGAACCACCGCGACCGCCGAGGAACTGATCGAGATCGGCCGGGCGATGGGGCGCGTCGGCTATGGCGTGTTCGAAATGGCGAGCGACCTCAACCGCGAGTGGAACGAGTTCGACTGGATGGGCAAGCTGAGCCGCGAGACGGGGCTGCCGGTGACGTTCGCCGCGCTCCAGTCGATCGCCAAGGAATTGCCGCTCGACGAACAGATTGCGACGATGCGCGCCGAAAATGCGAAAGGCGCGAATATCGTCGCGCAAATCGCGCTGCGCGGCAACGGCATCATCATGGCGTGGCGCGGCACGGTGCATCCGTTCCGGTTCCGGCCATCGTGGCGTGCGATCGAGAACCTGTCGTGGGACGAACAGAAGGCAAAGCTGCTCGATCCGGCGTTCAAGGCGCAGATGCTGTCCGAGGACAATGATTTCAGCGAGGCGCCCCAGGACATCATGGGGCTGCTGATGGTCGTCGCGGGCGGCTGGCCGATGCAGTTCGAGATGGACGAGGATTTCGATTACGAGCCGGGCCCCGAGGCGAGCATCGCCGCGCGCGCCGCTGCGGCGGGGGTCGATCCCGCCGAATATGCCTATGACCTGCTCTGCCGCGACGATGCGGGCGGCTTCGCCTATCTGCCGATCCTCAACTATGCCGACGGCAACCTCGACTTCCTGGAACGGTTGCAGGATGCCGACGACACGGTGAACAGCCTGTCCGACGGCGGCGCGCATTGCGGGACGATTTGCGACGCGGCCTCGCCGACCTTCATGCTCCAGCATTGGGTGCGCGATCGCAAGCGCGGCGGCCGCATTCCGCTGGCGCGCGCGATCAAGCGCCAGTGCCGCGACACGGCGGTGCTCTATGGGCTCGAGGATCGCGGGCTCGTCGCGCCGGGCTATCTCGCCGATTTGAACGTCATCGACATGGACAAGCTGAAGCTCGGCAAGCCGTGGCTCGCGTTCGACCTGCCCGCCGGCGGCAAGCGCCTGCTGCAAAAGGCCGACGGCTATGTCGCGACGGTGAAGTCGGGGCAGGTGACCTTCAAGGGCGGTGAAGGGCAGGGCGTCTATCCCGGCGGCGTCATCCGCGGTCCGCAGCGTGTCGAAATGGCGATGGCGGCCGAATGATGCGCAGCGTCCGGCTTCGCGCCCCCGCTTCGCTCGACAATCTGATTGCCACCGACCTGTCCGACCCCGGCCAGCCGGGGCCGGGCGAGATCCGGGTGCGGCTGTCGGCCTCGTCGCTCAACTATCACGATTATGCGGTGGTCGCGGGAATGATCCCCGCCGCCGACGGGCGCATCCCGATGTCCGACGGCGCCGGGACGGTCGAGGCGGTTGGCGAGGGCGTGACCGGCTTTGCGCCGGGCGACCTCGCGGTGTCGCTCTTCTTTCCCGACTGGATCGACGGCGCGCCGCCGGCGAGCGCCTTTACCCGCGTGCCGGGCGACGGGCTTGACGGCTATGCGCGTGAGGCGGTGGTCGTGCCCGAACATTGGTTCACGCGTGTGCCGCAGGGCTATTCGGCGGCGGAGGCGGCGACGCTGGCCTGTGCCGGGCTGACCGCGTGGCGTGCGCTGTTCGTCGACGGTGACGTGCGCCCCGGATCGACGGTGCTGGTGCAGGGGTCGGGCGGGGTGTCGATCTTTGCGCTGCAATTCGCCAAGGCAGCGGGCGCGCGGGTGATCGCGACAAGCTCGTCGGACGACAAGCTCGCGCGACTGAAGGCGCTCGGCGCCGACGAGCTGATCAATTACAAGGAGGTGCCCGCGTGGGGGGCGCGGGCGATGGACCTGACCGGCGGGCGCGGGGTCGATACCGTCGTCGAAATCGGCGGCGCCGGCACGCTCGACCAGTCGATGATTGCGACGCGGGTCGGCGGCCATGTCGCGCTGATCGGCGTGCTAGCGGGGTTCGCGGGGCCGGTGCAGACGGCGTTGCTGATGGCGAAGAATCTGCGCGTGCAGGGGCTGACCGTCGGCAGCCGGGCGCAGCAGCTCGCCATGATCGCGGGGATCGAGGCGAATGCGATCAAACCGGTTATCAGCGATCATTTCGCGCTCGAAAACCTTGCCGATGCCTTTCGGCATCAGGTCGCGAACAAGCATTTCGGCAAGATCGTGGTCGATATCTAGGGTCAGGACCCTGGCCCTTGTCCTTGCGAGCGACGCGACAATCCGGAGTGGGCTTAAGCGCCCTGGATGCTTGGCTATGCTTGCAATGACGGCGAAGAGAGGGCGTTCGCCGTTCGCTCGACGTCCGCGACGCCGCTATAGGCGTGGAACGACAGCCGCATCACCGTCCCGCGAAAATCGGCCTTGATGCCGTGCGCGTCGAGCGCCGCCGCAACGCGCGGCTGGTCGGCGCCGGTGTCGATGCACAGCGTTCCGCCGATGGCGCCCGTCGGCCAGCGCCATTGCGGGGTCTTCGCCTCCAGCGCGTCGCGGAGCATCGCCTGGAGCGCGAGATTGTGCGCGCGGATTTGCTCGACGCCAAGCGCCGCGACCTCGGCGATGCCCGCGGTCGACAGGATGAAGGGCGCGACGTCGGGGGTGCCGCCCCACCAGCGCCGCGCGTCGGGGGCGTAGCGGAAATCGGCGATGTCCATCGCGAACGGGTCTTCGTGGCTCCACCAGCCACGTTCGGCGGGGGCAAGCGCGGTACGGTCGTGCGGGGCGACCCACAGCCACGCGGCGCCGGGGCCGCCGCACAGCCATTTGACGCTGGTGCCGAGCAGCGCATCGACGCCCCATAGGCCGGGCGTCACCGGCACGACGCCCACCGCCTGCGCACTGTCGGCGATGCAGCGCGCGCCCGCGGCGTGCGCGGCGGCGGCGATGCCCGCAATGTCGGCGAGCGCGCCGCTGTTCGAGCTGACGTGCATCGCGATCACCAGCGCGATCTCGTCGTCGAGCGCGGCGGCCCAGCTGTCGGGATTGCGCACGTCGGCGCCCGCGGGCAAATAGCGCGCGGTCCAGCCCTCGGCGGCGAGCCCGCTCACGACATAGCCGATCGTCGGAAAGGCGCTCGGCGCGAGCAGGATCGTGCGCCGCCGCGTCGCGTCGCCGAGCGCCGAGATATAGCGCGACAGGCCCGCGCTGACATTGGTCGCGGGGCACAGGTCGCGCGGCTCGACGCCAAGCAGGCCGGCGAGCGCGGCCCGCCAGTCGTCGATCGCCTCCAGCCAGTGCGGCCACGCCTCGCCCGTCTCGACCCAGGGCGTCAGCAGCTTGTCGCGCAGCAGCGCCTCGGCGGCGCGCGGCTGACAGCCGACGCTGTGGCTCTTGAGATAGGTGACGCCGGGCGGCAGGCGGAAGCGCCCGGCGACGCTTTCGGGCAGCAGCGCGCCGCTCACAGCCCGCTGCCGTGGCCGGGCGTGCCGTGGTGGCCCGGCGCCCCGCCGCCGCTGATGCTGTCGCGCTTGACGCCATATTCGGCGCCCCAGCGGTCGGTCATCTCGGCGCGAATGTCCCACAGCTCGGGGAAGAAGCGGTGGCGCGCCCCGGCGTTCAGCAGTTCGACCGGACGCCCCTTCAGCGACTTCGACCCCATGCCGATAGAGCGGTGGATCAGCTGGATATGGTGCGAGCGGAAGAGCTGGAACAATTCGTCGAACTCGATCAGCGCCTCGGCGACCATATAGGCGTCGTCGTGCCGGTAGCCCGTGTCGTACACGTCGGCGATGCTGCGGCCGTCGGGTTCAAGATAGGCGGCCCTGTAGCGCGCCCACAAGGGCTGCGGCAGGGTGAGGAGGAGCTGGAAGCCGGGGCTTTCCTGTCCCGAGCCGTTGCCGAGCTGGAGCCGGATCGATTGATAATCGAACGGACTCATCGTTTCGAGCAGCGCCAGCTGATCGGTCATCATCCGCATCAGCCGGTGGACGCGATCGAACAGCGTCAGCACGCGCATCGTCTCGCGCGCCGCCATATGACCGTCGATCTCGGTCAGGGTGAAGGCGATCAGCTTCATCCACAGCTCCTCGACCTGGTGGACGATCTGGAACTGCAACTCGTCGGGGGTACAGAGGTCGGCGAGCGGCTTCTGGCAACCCAGCAGGCGGTCGACGGCCAGGTAGACGCCGTAATCCTTCATCTCGGGCGTTTCGATACGGCGATGGGTCTCGGTCTTGTCGAGCATGGGGAACTCCCCTTCAAATCTGTGTGGCATGGACGATCGAAAAGGCGCGCGGGCGCGCCGGATCGTCAGCCGCGCGGGGCGACGCCCGCGGGCGGGCGGCGGGGCGAGCCCCACTGGCCGAGCCACAGGACGGCGGCGGCGCTGCTCATGGCGCGAGCAGGTCCGCGGGCAGCGTCGGCTCGCTGAGCATCAGCGAAAAGCGCCGCCAGATTTCGTCGCGGTCGGGTTTGCCGCGTTCGAGATAGTCCTTCACCATCGCCTCGCCGATAGCATAGTTGATGACGTAGCTGCGATATTGTTCGGTGAAGGCGACCGATTTTTCGGCGCGCTCGCGCGATACGAGCTGGTATTTCTGCGTGAGCGCGATCGCGGCCGGCCGGTCGATCTCGCCATCGAGATATTGCTGCGCGATCGTCAGCCGTGCGCCCTGTAGCGCCTTCATCGCGTCGAGAAGCTGCCAGTAGCGGTCGTCCTTCGGTGTCTCGATCTCGGCGAGCGGCATCAGCACGTCGCGCTCGGTGTCGGGGCGCGTCTTGCCCGGGAAGGCGAGGTCGATGCCGTAGTTGGCGCTGCCCTCGGCGATCAGGCTTTGCGGGCTGTAGAGCGGGTAGACGCTGAATTCGAGCCAGTCGCGCGCCTTTACCAGCTGTTCCTCGATCTTCATGTTGAACAGGTGATGGCCGGGATAGCCTTCGTGGCAGCCGAGATCGAGCGCGCGCGACAGGCGGATCGGCAGGTCGGTGTTGATCTCTATGATGCTCGTATAGGCGCCGACATAATGATTGTAGCCGCTCCAGCTCTTGCCGGTGACGAACTGCATCACGAAATTCTCTCCCTCGGGCATCGCCACCTGCGCCGCGGTGCGGCCGCGACAGCGCGCGATCGCGGCGTCGAACACCGTTTCGAGCCGGTCCTTGGGGATGGTGAAGCGGTCGAGCCAGGCCTCGACGCGGTCGGCGAGCGGGCCGTCGCCGGGCACGAGCGCGGCGATCTTTGCCAGCTCGGCATCATAGCTGGCGAGCGGCTTCAGCTCGGGGCGCACCCCGAACAGGCGTTCGGCCTCTTCGGCAAAGGGAAAGCGCCGGCCCTGCATCATCATCAGTCGCGTCTCGGCGGCGACGAGCTGGGCGCGCAGGAAAGCGGCGCGGCGCCGCTCGATCCGGTCGGCGAGATTCGGCGCCGCGGCGTCGAGGTTGCCGATCAGCCGCCGTGCCTCCGCCTGGAGGACGGGCACGCTGCGCGGCGAGGTCAGGGCGTCGGCGATCAGCTTGGGCGGGCCGTAATAGGCGTCGATATAGCCCTGCTCGTGCGCGCCGGCCTCGAGCGTGAGGATCAGATAGGCGGCGGCTACGTCCTTTAGCGTATCGTGCGCCGCCGTCGCGGCCGGCGTGTCGACCTTTGGTGCGGTGAGCGGCCAGTCCCGGGGCATGGCAGCGGGCGTCGCCGGCGCGGGGGCGGGCGTCGGGGCGGGATCGGCGGCGGCGGGTGACGCCGCCGCGCGTTCCCTTGCCTTCCGTTCGGCGACATAGCGCCGCATCTCGGGATCGAAGGCATAGCAGCCCGACAGCGTCGCCGCTGCCGCCGTCGCCAGCAGAAGCAGGGCCGCCGCGCGGCGCATCAGGCGGTCGCGCTTCCCTTGGCCTCCGACGTGTCGCGCACGTCGCCGTCAGCACCGATCTCACCATCGGATTCGGTCTCGACCTCATGGTGCCGCGGATGCAGCGGCGCGAACCGCAGCACCGCATAGCCGGTCAGCGCCGCGAGCAGCGATCCCATCAGGATACCGATCTTGGCTTCCTCGACCAGCAGCGGCTTGCCGGGAAAGGCGAGCCCGCCGATGAACAGGCTCATCGTGAAACCGATGCCGCAGAGCACCGCGACGCCATAGATTTGCAGCCAGGTCGCCCCGCGCAGCTTGCCCGCGATGCCCAGCTTCACGGCGAGCCATACGCTGCCGAAGATGCCGATCTGCTTGCCGAGGAACAGGCCGAGCGCGATGCCGAGCGGCAGCGGCGCGAAAATCTGCTCGGCGGTCAGGCCGCCGATGTCGACCCCGGCATTGGCGAAGCCGAACAGAGGCACGATCGCAAAGGCGACCCACGGATGCAGCGCATGTTCGAGCCGATGGAGGGGGGAGGTCGCGCTGTCGGGTGCGCCCGGCGTCTTTTCGAGCGGGATCGTCATCGCCGCGAGGACGCCGGCGATCGTCGCATGGACGCCCGAGAGCAGCATCGCATACCACAGAAGCAGGAACATCAGCAGATAGACGATCAGGCTCTTCAGCCCCATACGGTTGCACAGGAACATGACGGCGAGCATCGCCGCCGCGCCGCCGAGCGCCATCAGGTTGATCTTTGCGGTGTAGAACAGCGCGATGATGACCACCGCGCCCATGTCGTCGACGATCGCGACGGTGACGAGGAACAGCTTGAGCGAGGTCGGCGCGCGCTTGCCGAGCAGCGCGAGGACGCCGATCGCGAACGCGATGTCGGTTGCCGCCGGGATCGCCCAGCCCTGCGCGAGGCCCGGCGTGCTGCCCGCCGACGCCATGTAGAGGATCGCCGGAAGGATCATCCCCGCCGCCGCGGCGATCATCGGCAGCCGTCGCCGGTCCCAGCTGGCAAGACGGCCGTCGATGAACTCGCGCTTGATTTCGAGCCCGACGAGCAGGAAGAAAATCGCCATCAGCCCGTCATTGATCCACAGGTGGACCGTCATCGGACCGAGCTTGTCGGTCAGCACGGGGCCGGTCACCGCATGGATCGCGTCGTGATAGAGGTCGCCGAGCGCGCTGTTCGCGATCACCATCGCCAGCGCCGCCGCGGCGATCAGCAGCATGCCCCCGGCGCTCTCGCTTTCGAGGAAGTCGCGCAGGGCGGAACGGGGCGAACTGAGAGCCATGAAGTCTGTAATCCTGTCATTCTGGTTCTAATTGGTCGCCCTCTTAACGTCCCAACCGGGCTTCGTCACCTTTACAAACGGGTTTCAGCCTTTACCCCTTGGGAAGCAGATGCGGCCGGGGCGGCCGCGGTGGGGAGCGGGGGCGACCGGGTGGATCTCGCAACCGAATGGCTGCCCTGGCTGGTCCAGGGCGCGGGGCATGAGCTGATGCTGTTCGCGGCGATCGGCGTGCTGCTCGTCGGGCTCGACGACCTCCTTCTCGACGCCGTGTGGCTCGCGATGCGGCGCGGGCGGACCCCTGCTGGGACCGCCGCCGCGGCGCCGGTCGCCGGGCGCTTCGCGATCTTCGTTCCCGCCTGGTGCGAAGCGGCGGTCCTGCCGGCGATGCTGCGGCGGACGCTGGCGGCGTGGGACGGCGAGGATTTCCGGCTCTATATCGGCTGCTATCCCAACGATGTCGCGACGCTGTTCGCGGTGTCGCCCGCGGTCGCGCGCGACCCGCGGTTGCGGCTGGTGATCGGGGACAGCGACGGGCCGACGACGAAGGGCGACAATCTCAATCGCCTGTGGGCCGCGCTGGGCGAGGACGAACGCGCGGAGGGACGGCGTTATGCCGCGATCATCCTCCACGATGCCGAGGATCATGTGCATTCCGACGAGCTGGCGCTGTTCCGGGTCGAGCTGGCGCGGCATGCCATGGTCCAGATCCCGGTCATGCCGATCGCGCACGACCGGTGGGTCGGCGCGCATTATGGCGACGAGTTCGCCGAGGCGCACGGCAAGGAACTGGTCGTGCGGTCGCGGCTCGGCGTACCGCTTCCCTCCGCGGGGGTCGGCTGTGCGCTGTCGCGCGACGCGCTGACCCTGCTCGCGCTCCATCGCGGCGGCCTGCCGTTCCGGGCCGACAGCCTGACCGAAGATTATGAGGTCGGGATGCTGATCGGCGCCTATGGCCTGAGCGCGACCTTCGTCAGCGCCACCGGCGCGCGCGGCGACCGCATCGCCTCTCGCGGGGAATTTCCGGGACAGGTCGAACCCGCGGTCCGGCAGAAGGCGCGCTGGATCGCCGGGATCGCGCTCGAGGCGTGGGACCATCTCGGCTGGCTCGACCTTGCCGAGCGCGGCGCATCGGCGCGGGGCTGCGCGGCGCGGTGGATGCTGTGGCGTGATCGCCGCGCGCCGCTGGCGGCGCTGGTCGTCCTTGCCTCCTATCTGGCGCTGGTGCTGACCGGCATCGGATGGCTGGGACAGACGTGGCTTGGCTGGCCGATGCCCCCGATGAGCGATGCGTTGCGCCTGCTGCTCGGCGTCGACGCGGCGCTGCTGCTCTGGCGGCTCGGGATGCGCAGCCATTTCACCGCGCGCTGGTACGGGCTGCGCGCGGGGGCGATGGCGATTCCGCGCGCCTTCGTCGCCAATGTAATCGCCATTCTTGCCGCGTGGCGCGCGGTCGGCCTGTACAGCCGGATGCTGCGGTCGGGCGAAGTCGTGTGGGACAAGACCGAGCATGGCGTCGGCGACGTCGAGGCGCGGCCGGTATCGATCATGGTGCCGCTGCCATGATGATACGGGCATCGGGCGCGCGCGCGCATCGCGAGGCGCCGGCGCTGCGCTTCCTGCTTTTCTGCCTCGGCGGCTGGGCGCTGCTGCGGGTGATCGCGACATGGGGGGCGGGCGCGCCGCCGCCGATGCGGCCGCCGGCCCCCTGGGGTTTGCCGCCTGTCGCCATATCCGCGGAGGTCGGCGATCTTTCCCTCCTCGCGTCGGCCATACCCGGGCGCGGGTGGGAGCGGCCCGGCCCGTCGCATCGCAAGAGCGTGCATCGCCCCCCGGTCGCGTCCGACACTGGCGGTAGCGCCCGCCATATAATGCGGCTCGCGCTGCTCGACCGGCTGCTCGCGCCGATCGCGGCGAGCCGGCCCGTCGCCGCGCTGCCGCCCTCGTCGGCGCACTGGCGCCTGCCGAAACGCGCGGATACGGCGGTGCCCGCCGCGGGCGCACCCTATTGGATACGGCGCGACTTTGCCGGATGGCAGGCGTCGGGGTGGGTCTATCTGCGCCCGCGCGGGGGCGGAGCGCCCGACGGGATCGCGGCGGCGGGACAGATCGGCGGCAGCCAGGCGGGGTTGCGCATCGCGCGCGGACTGGCGGCGAACGGACGGCTGCGCGCCTATGGCCGGGCGACGCTGGCGCTCGGTCGTCCGCGGGAGCGCGACGTCGCCTTTGGCGCCGCCTTTGCTCCCTTCGCCGGCGTGCCAGTCGATGTGGCGATCGAACAGCGCCTCGCAGCCGGGCCGGGCGGGCGCACCGCCCTCGCCGCGATGGTCGCGGGCGGGGTGGGCGGCGTCGCGCTGCCCGCCGGCTTCCGGCTCGAAGCCTATGGCCAGGCCGGCGTCGTCGGGACCCATCGGCGCGACGGGTTCGCCGACGGCGCGGTGGTGGTCGATCGCCGCATCGGCCCGCGCGAGGTGTCGCCGCTGCGCCTTGGGGCGCTGGCCGCAGGGGCGGTGCAGCCGGGCGCCGCGCGCGTCGATGTCGGTCCGCGGCTGACGCTGCGCCTGCCCGATGTCGGACAGGGCGGCCGGATCGCGCTCGACTGGCGGCAGCGCGTCGCGGGCGATGCGCTGCCCGAAAGCGGGGTCGCGGTCACGCTGGCGGCTGATTTCTGAGTTTCGGCCGGATCCGGCCCGTGCGCGATTCCCCGCCCCGTCAAAATCGTCTAGGGTCGCGCGGAATCGGTGCCGTCCGGGTGCCGCGGATCATCTGGGGCCCATGGATCTTTACCTTCCCGTCGCCAACCTCTCGGTCAATGCGCTGGTCATCGTGCTGCTCGGCGGCGGGGTCGGATTCCTCTCAGGCATGTTCGGCGTCGGCGGCGGATTCCTGACGACGCCGCTGCTGATCTTCTATGGCATCCCGCCGACGGTGGCCGCGGCATCGGCCGCGACGCAGGTGACCGGGGCGAGCGTGTCGGGCGCGATGGCCTATCTCGAGCGCGACGGGGTCGACTTGCGGATGGGTGCGGTGCTCGTCACCGGCGGCATGATCGGTTCGCTGATCGGCGCCGGCCTGTTCGAGCTGCTGACCGCGTGGGGCCAGATCGATACGGTGATCTCGATCCTCTATGTCGTGCTGATGGGATCGGTAGGCACGATCATGGGGCGCGAGGCGTGGGGAGCGCTGCGCTCGATGCGCGCGGGGCTGCCCGCACCGGCGCGCAAGCGGCGGCATCACCCGATGGTCGCCAACCTGCCGATGCGCTGGCGCTTCTATCGCTCGGGCCTCTATATTTCGCCGCTCGCGCCGTTGCTGCTCGGCATGGGGGTCGGGGTCATCACGATGCTGCTCGGCGTCGGCGGCGGCTTCATCATGGTGCCGGCGATGGTCTATCTGCTCGGCATGGGGACACAGGTCGTCGTCGGCACCTCGCTGTTCCAGACGCTGTTCGTGACGATCGCGACGACGATGGTCCATGCGCTGACGACCGGGGCGGTCGACCTGGTGCTCGCGGCGCTGTTGCTCGTCGGCAGCGTGACCGGGGCCCAGATCGGCGCGCGCTTCGCGCAGACGGTGCGGCCCGAATATCTGCGCGCGATCCTGGCGGCGATCGTGCTCCTCGTCGCGCTGCGCATGGCGGTCGGCCTCTTCATCCGGCCCGACGAAATCTATACGGTGCAATGACGCGCGCGGCGCTCCTGCTGCTCGGGCTGTTCGCGGCGCTGGGCTGGGCCGCCGGCGCGCGCGCCGCCGATCCGCGGCTGGTGCCCGACGTGTCGAGCCGGGCGATCGACATCCAGTACAGCTTTACCGGAGAGGAGCTGCTGCTGTTCGGCGCGATCCTCTATCCCGGACAGCGGCTCCCCGACGACCGCGCCGATATTGTGGTCGTGCTGAAAGGGCCGGTGCGGCCGATCATCTTGCGCGAAAAGCGGCGCGTGGCGGGGATGTGGGTCAATGCCGACAGTATTCGCCTGCGCACCTCTCCCGGCTTTTACGCGATCGGGTCTTCGCGCCCGATCGACGAGCTGGTCGACGAACGCACCGCGGCGATCTTTGAACTGGGGCTCAGCAACCTGTCGATGTCGCCGACGGGCTTTTCGGAAACCAAGGCGCTGTCGCGCTTTGAAAACGGATTGATCGACCTCTATCGCCGGCAAGGGCTTTTCTATGAGGACCCCAAGGCGGTCGAGATCACCGAAGGGGTGCTCTATCGCGCGCGCATCCCCGTGCCGGCGCGTGTCCCGGTCGGCAATTATCGCGCCGAAACCTATCTGATCAGCAAGGGACGCGTGATCGCGGTGGCGTCGCGCGATGTCGAGATCCGCAAGGCGGGGTTCGAGCGGTTCGTCGCGCTCGCGGCGCAGCGGCACGGCTTTCTCTATGGCCTGACCGCGGTGCTGTTGTCGGTCGCGCTCGGCTATGCCGCCTCGGCCGTCTTCCGGCGGCGCTAGCGGCCGGAAAATCAGCATAAGCGCTTTCTTTACCAACTGCTGCGATACCTGTTCCCGGGACCACAATAGGCGGGGCGTTTGAATGGATATGCAGGGCAGCGGCCTGGGAGCCGGCGAGGCGATGGCCGCGCAGCACGTGCGGCTGGCCGGGGGCGGAACGGCGGCACCGGTCGCCCCGGTCACCGCGCACCATCGCGACGAACTGCTCGTCGGCGAAGTGATCGACATTTCGGGGTCGGCCTCGCGAATCCTGCTCGATACCGAAGCGCTGCACCGCCTGTCGGCGTCGACCGACGCCGCGGTGGCGATGGCGGGGCAGGTCGGGGCGCAGGTCAAGGTGCGCGTCGGCAACGTCTGGCTGCTCGCCAGCATTCGCGACCAGCAGCTTCACCAGGGCGCCGACGGGCTCATCCTCGCATCGGTCGATTTCCTGGGCGAAGGCGACGAGGAAAAGCTGACCGGTCGCATCCACAATTTCCGCCGCGGCGTGACGCGCTACCCGATCCCCGGGAGCCAAGTCTATGCCGCGACGAGCGCCGACCTCAAGCAAATCTATGCCGCCGACGAACGCGCGCATGTCGAGATCGGGACGGTCTATCCGACCAAGGATATCCGCGGCTCGCTCTATGTCGATGCGATGCTCGGCAAGCATTTCGCCCTGCTCGGATCGACGGGTACGGGCAAGTCGACCAGCGCCGCGCTGATCCTTCACAAGATCTGCGAGCTCGCGCCGCAGGGTCATATCGTGATGGTCGACCCGCACGGCGAATATTCGGCGGCGTTCAAGGGCACCGGCGCGCTGTTCGATGTCGACAATCTCGCCATGCCCTATTGGTTGATGAACTTCGAGGAGCATTGCGAAGTCTTCGTCACCAGCGAGGGGCGCGACCGGCAGGGCGATTGCGACGTGCTCGCCAAATGCCTGCTCCAGGCGCGGCAGAAGAACCGGCTCGCCGAAGGGATGAGCAAGATAACGGTCGATTCGCCGATCCCCTATCTGCTGTCCGACCTGCTCAACATCCTGACCAACGAGATGGGCAAGCTCGACAAGGCGACCTCGTCGGCGCCGTTCATGCGGATCAAGGGCAAGATCGAGGAAATGCGCGCCGACCCTCGTTATAATTTCATGTTCTCGGGCATGCTCGTCGCCGACACGATGGCGAGCTTTCTCGGCAAGATATTTCGCCTGCCGTCGGACGGCCGGCCGATCTCGATCATCGACGTCTCGGGTGTGCCCTCGGACATCACTGGGGTCGTCGTAGCGGTGCTGTCGCGCCTGACCTTCGACTATGCGATCTGGTCGCGCGGCGAGCCGCAGCGCCCGATCCTGCTCGTGTGCGAGGAAGCCCACCGCTACATTCCGTCGAAGGATACGGGGCAGGGCCAGGCGGTGCGCAAGATCCTGGAACGGATCGCCAAGGAAGGCCGTAAATACGGCGTTTCGCTCGGCCTGATTACCCAGCGCCCGTCGGACCTTGCCGAAGGCGTGCTGTCGCAGTGCGGCACGATCATCTCGATGCGCCTGAACAACGAACGCGACCAGCATTTCGTCAAGGCGGCGATGCCCGAAGGCGCGCGCGGTTTCATCGATTCGATCCCGGCGCTGCGCAACCGCGAATGTATCGTCTGCGGCGAGGGCGTTTCGATCCCGATCCGCGTCTATCTCGACACGCTCGAAGAGGATAAACGTCCGGCATCGAGCGACCCGCTCTTCTCGAAACTGTGGCGCGAAACCGGCGGCGAAGTCGAAATCCTCGACCGCGTGGTCAAGCGCTGGCGCAGCCAGGGACGGTGATTTTCTTCGCCTGACGGCGAAGCGGCACCGGCCCGCTCCCCCGCCCGGCCTCCCCGACGATAGTAGCCTGTGGGAGGCCGGGCGGGGGAGCGGGCCGGTGCCGCACTCTCACGAAGCCGCCGGTTCCCACAGCTCGATCGGGTTTCCTTCGGGGTCGTGGACGCGTGCGAAGCGGCCGACCGTCGGGTCGTTCCATTCGTCCTTGGTGATCACCTCTTCGCCTGCCGCGCGAAAGGGGGCGAGGACCGCGTCGAGATCGTCGACGCGCAGGTTGAGCATATATTGGCGGTCGGCAGGGAAATAGTCGCTGTCGGCCTTGAACGGCGAAAAGACCAGCGGCCCCGCGGTGACGTTCCAGACCCACTCGTTCGGCGGCACGCTGTCGTCGGCGCTGCATCCGCCGCCCACGCCCAGCCGGTCGCGATACCAGTCGCTGAGCGCCGCGGGATCCTTTGCGCGGAAAAAGAGCCCGCCGATACCTTTTACATGCCCCATGATCCGTCTCCCGATTGCGTTTCGTCCCGCGAATTCGCGTGCCATCTGTCATAGATCGGCTGCACTTAGGTTAAAGACAAGCCCGTCGGTTTGCGTCTCGTTGCCAGTCAACCAGAGGCCCGACCAAAAGGGCGCATTCGAGACATGTATGGGCGCATGCTGTCGTTCAATTCAACGCCCTGCCGCAAAGGACCTGGCATCGAGATTTTCTGCCAGCGCGTTGCTGCTAACAACCAGCCCATCAGAGCCCGACAGTTTCCGTTGTGAGGTTTCAAATGAATCCAGCCATTTAAGACGCCGGGAAATCCCGGACGTGATAGATTCCCTGGTCTTCCTTATCGTGATGCGACGAAGTTTCATCCCCGGTCCGAACACGGCGGCCAGCTGCCCCGGCACCACCCGTTCGATGCTTTTCGGGTCATTTTCATCGCGAAATGTGACAAGCATCGGCGTCGGTTCGTCGATCTTGGGCTGGGTCGTCAGCTGCGGATGGGGCCAAAGCTCGATAGGGCCGGCCCTGTCGCTAGGCCGGAGTTCATTAAACATGAAATATATGCTGCGATCGCCGAAATCCGCCTCCCCATCTGCCCCGGGCAAGATTGCGTAAAGCCTCTTGCTCGGGGTGATGTCCACGGCGACCGCCTCGCCAGTCAAGGCCCATCGGGGGCGGCTTTCGCCCAGCATGGGAATTTTGGGTGGGGTATAGTGCCTTATCTCGCGGACGGCAGAACCGGATTTGAGACCCTCTGGGGTCTCGACTTCGACGGTCATCTTGTACCGGAATTTTTCGACCGAACCGCAGGCGGCGACCGACAGGATCAGCAACACCGCCAGTGCTGTCTTGACGAGGGCTCTCGACATATTTCCCCTTGGCGTTTGGTTGCGCCGCGCTTGCGGCCTGCACCGCAGAGGCGTGGCAGGAGGTTCCGGATCAATCCCGCCGGATCACCGAATCCACTCCCCGCTGTTCTGAAATTCGTCGCGGATCTGGCCCGACTGGTTGAGGCGGGGATCGGTGTAGGTCGGGGCGGGGGCTGCCGGCTGTGCGCCGGGGACGGGGCTGCCGATGTCGCGGTTGGTCTGGGCCATCGCGTTCGGCATCGGGGCGGGGGCGACGTCGGGCAGCGGCGCGGTCACGCTGCCGCTGCCTTCGGGAAGCAGCGCCGTCGGTGCGGCGCCCTTTGCCCGCGCGGCGAGCTGGTCGGAGACCGGCAGGTACGGGCCCGGAACAGGCTCGCGGCCCAGATAGGGAACCCGGAACGCATCGGGCATCCCCCAGCGGCCGCGCCAGCGGTGAAAGATATGCGCGCCGACGATATTGGTCATCACCAGGCTCTTGCCCCAGCGCGGCCAGATCGCGGTTGTGTGGTAATGCGTCGCGAGTCCGACGCCGGGAAAGACCGCACCGCCGAGCGCGGCCGAGGCGACGCGGCTCGCACGCAGCCAGCCGGCGCGGTTCGGCGCGCGCGCCATCGCGCCGTCGCAGGCGAAGGTGAACTGGCACACGCCGGCGCGTTGCGATCCCTGGAAAACGACGCCGCACACGCTGTTCGGGAAGCTGGGGTGGCGAACGCGGTTGAGCACCGTCTGGGCAACCCCGCGCATCCCGTCGTCGCTTTCTGACGCCGCTTCGTAATAGATGGCGGCGGTCAGGCAATAATGGGCGCGTTCGCGATCGGTCGCGCTCGCGCCGCGAAAGACATAGGACTTGGCGGGCGGGCCGACGAACGCCTCGTCGCGCAGCTCGGCGGGATCGGCGGGCGGCAGGGCGGTCGCGTCGGCATAATCGATGCTGCGCGGATCGGGCAGCGAAGGGTCGATCTTCAGCGCGTCGGTATAGCTGTCCGCATTCATGATCGCCCAGCGTTCGGGGTCATACGGCTTGAAGGCGAGCGGAACGCTGACGCTGTACGGCCCGAAGCCGCGCGGCCGCACCTGCCCCGATGCGAGCAGCATCGCCAGGCAGGCGACGACCACCGCGGCGATCAGCCCGGCCCAGAAATTGCGCCCCGGCCCCGCCGGCCGCACCGGTGCCGCATCGCGCCAGTTGGGCCGGCCGATCTGTTGGGTCAGGTGCAGTTCGGGCTTCATGCGCGCGCTATAATCCAATTGCATCGCCAGGCGAATGATTCGCGGGCGAAACCGTCCCCTTTCCTTATGCCGCGAGTTGCGAACAAAAGATTGAGCGCCGTTTGTGCTGTCCCGCAGCGGGACAGGCCCTAGCTCTCGATATCGGCGTGATACCAGTCGCCGCGTCGGCGCACCGCGATTGGCAGGTCGAACAGCGCGCTGAGCGCCTCGCCGGTCAGCAGGTCGGCTTTCGCCCCGTCGCGCACGAGGCGGCCGCCGCGCAGCATCACGATGCGGTCGATCTCCGGCAATATTTCCTCGATATGATGGGTGATCAGCAGCAAGGCGGTGCCGCCGCGCGCGACGTCGCGCAGCATGTCGAGGAAATGGTGGCGCGCCGCCGGGTCGAGCCCGGCACAGGGTTCGTCGAGCAGCAGCGCGCGCGGCCGGTGCGCGAGCGCGCGGGCGATGAGGACGCGGCGCGCTTCGCCGGTCGACAGGCTTGCCATGCTGCGCCCGACCAGATGCGCTGCGCCGACCTCTTCGAGCGCCGCGCGCGAGACGTCGATCATCTCCTGCGTATAGTGCTGGTGCGCCCACAGCCCGCGCGAGGCGAAGAAGCCCGACACGACGCAGTCGAGCACCTCGAGCGGGGGCTCGGCGTCGAAATCGAGCTGCATCGTCGACGATATGATGCCGAGCAGCTTGCGCAGGTCGAAGACGTTCCAGCTGTCCTGCCCGAAAATGCGGACGTCGGCGCCCCACACCGGATAGAGCTGGCGCGCGATCAGCTTGACCAGCGTCGACTTGCCCGAGCCGTTGGCGCCGAGGATCGCGGCGCTTTCGCCGGCGCCGATCGCCAGCGCGGGAAGGTCGAGGATGCACGTCTCGTCGGCCATGACGCGCACGCCGGACAGGGTGAGGAGGGGAGGGTCGTCGGTCATCGCCGCGCCCATCAGCATGGCGCGGGGCAAGAGGGAAGCGAAAAATGCGTGCGGGCGACCCCCTGCGGGCTGGTGTGCGTCCGGGTCAGTCCGGTCTTGCCACCCCCGCCGCGCCGGGCGAAAAAGGGGTATGACGCTGACCACCCAGCTTGCGCTCGCCACCCTGATCGTCGCGGCGACCGTGATCGTCCACCTGGCGGGGATCGCCCTGTTGCTCGCGGTGCTGCGCCGCTATCGCCGCGCGTCGCGACGAGCGCTGGTGGTGCTGATGAACGGCGCGGCGATCCTGGTTGCGGCCTTTGGCCTGTTCGCGCTTCATTCGGTGGAAATCTGGATCTGGGCCGGGGTGTTCCAGGGGCTCGGCGCCTTCTCGGATTTCGAACATGCGCTCTATTTTTCGACCTCGACCTATGTCACGATCGGCTATGGCGACATCGTGCTGCCGCAGGGCATGCGGATATTGGGCGCGATCGAGGGTGCTAGCGGGATCATCCTGATCGGCTGGTCGACCGCTTTCTTCTTTTCGATCGTCGACCGGATGAAGCTGCTCGAACGCCATTTCGACAGCGACCACTTGCGTTAAGCGGTCCCGACCCTATGGTCTGCCGGTCTGAAATGGGGAGATCGGTGCGGTTGGCCCGGTCCTCGTGCCGCGAGCCCAGACCTTCGCACCGTGCGATGAGTCCCAAGACCTCTAGGGCCGGTGCACATGCGCATCGGCGAGCCAAAGGACTTGGACAGATGAAACAGCAAATTTCGGTGGTTACGCTCGGCGTGTCGGACCTTTCTCGGTCCCGGGCCTTTTATGTCGACGGCTTCGGCTGGCGACCCGTTTTCGAGAATGACGAGATCATATTCTATCAGATGAACGGCCTGGTTTTTGGCACCTGGCTTGCCGAGAAGTTGGCCGAAGACATGCAGCGCCCGATCGGAAGCACGGCATCTCCGTTCGCCCTCGCGCATAACGTATCGAGTCGGGAAGGGGTCGAGCCGCTCGTGCAGCGGCTGGTCGCGCATGGAGGAACCCTGCTTCGCGACGCGGATGCTCCGGCGCATGGTGGATTCCGCGGCTATGTCGCCGACCCGGACGGACATGGCTGGGAGATCGCGTTCAACCCGTCATGGCGCATCGACGACGATGGCCATGTGGAATTCGCTCTCTGATCTTGCGCCGGGCGGTGGGGGCGCGGCGCGATGGCCGGCTCCCCGCTCCTGAAATCAATAGGCGAGGGCGCAGCCGTCGGCGCGCATCTCGCTGGCCGCGGCATAGACGCGCGTGTCGCCGTCCATCCGGTGTTCGACGCATTGATACCGGCCGAAGCCGCCGTCGGGGCCCTCGATCGCCCAGCCGAGCCGCGCCAGCTCGGCACGGGTCGCGTCGGGGACGCCGCTTTCCAGCCGCAGCCGGCCGGTCGGGCCAAGGCCCGGCGCATCCTCGCCCATCGATTCGGACGAGCCTTCGTGGTGCCAGCGCGGCGAATCGCCCGCCGCCTGGATTTCGAGTCCATAGTCGACGCGGTTGACGATGATCTGGGTCTGCCCCTGCGGCTGCATGTCGCCGCCCATCACGCCGAAACTCATCCACGGCGTTTCGCCGTGCGCGGCGAAGCCGGGGATGATCGTCTGGAACGGTCGCTTGCCGGGGGCATAGATGTTGGGATGGCCGTCTTGAAGGCTGAAGAGCTGGCCGCGGTCCTGGAACATGAAGCCCAGCCCGTCGGCGACGAGCCCCGATCCCATGCCGCGGAAATTCGACTGGATCATGGACACCATCATGCCGTCGGCATCGGCGCAACTGAAATAAGTGGTGTCGCCGTGGCTCGGGGCCTGCCCGGGATGGACCGGGGTCAGGATGCGGTCGGGGCCGATCAGTTCGGCGCGCTTTGCCGCATAGTCCTTCGAGATCAGCCATTCGACCGGCACGTTCGAAAAATGCGGATCGGCATAATAGCGCGCGCGATCCTCGTAGGCGAGGCGCTTGGCCTCGGCTTGGAGGTGGATCGACAGCGACGACTGGAACCCCGCATCGCGCAGGTCGAAATTTTCGAGGATGTTGAGCATCTGCAAGGTCGCGATGCCCTGTGTATTCGCGCCGAGCGCATAGACGTCGGTGCCGCGATAGGATGTGCGATGCGGTTCGATCCATTCGGAGCGGTGCGCCTTCAGGTCGTCATAGCGCAGCCAGCCGCCGATGCGCCGAAAATAGGCGTCGATGGTGCGCGCGATGTCGCCTTCGTAAAAGGCATCGCGGCCGCCCTCGGCGATCAGGCGCAGCGTGTTGGCAAGATCGGGGTTGCGGAAGACCTGGCCCGCCTGCGGCCCCCGGCCGTCGGCGAGGCCATAGGTGCGGATCGCATTGTCGACCTCTTCGATCCCGCGGCCCGGCTGGCGGAAGCCGGCGAGGCTGCGGCGGATGTACCAGGCGATCATGTCGGGCACCGGCGCCCCGGCTTCGGCATGGGCGATCGCGGGCTCGAACAGGCTCTTCCACGGCAGCTTCCCATAGCGCTGGTGCATCGTCCACCAGGCGTCGACCGTACCGGGCACCGAGACCGCAATCGCGCCATAAGCTGGAATCGTCCCGTTCCTGGCCCGCGACCGGACGGTCGCGAGGTCGAGCGCGCGCGGGCTCTTGCCCGACCCGGCGAGGCCGACGACCTGTCGCTGCTTCGGGTCCCATATCATCGCATAGGCATCGCCGCCGATCCCGTTCGATGTCGGCTCGAGCAGGCCGAGGCAGGCGTTGGTCGCGATCGCCGCATCGACCGCCGATCCGCCGCGGCGCAGGATGTCGATCCCCGCCTGGGTCGCGAGCGGGTGCGCGGTACCAACCGCGCCGCTGAGGCCATAGACGGCGGTGCGCGAGGCAAAGCTGGCCCCGACCGGACGGTCGCCGCCGTGGACGTCGGGGCGCAGGAAGCGATCCTCGCCCTTCTCCCACATCGGCGGCTGCGCCGGGTCCGCGCGGCGGGCCGCCGGGTGTGCGGCGCCCTGTGCGCGGGCGGCAGCCGGGAGCAGCGCGACGGCGGGCGCTGCGGCAAGGAGGGTGCGGCGATCCATGATGATGTCCCCTAGCAAAACGCCAGTCTTGCGGTAGGGGGGTACCGATGCAAGGGGCGATTTGGGACGCGCCCGGACGAGGCGCGATCCGCGCTCGGATTTCCCCGCGCATTCCCCCTTGCCGCGCGGCGCCAACGCGCCTATATGCACGCTCACTCCTAGACATGGTTAGCCAGTTGGGACGTCGGGGCCGCGGGCCGCGGCGGCCACAAGCGCATGGCTTTCCGGTCTGCAACCTTGGGACGAGCATTTGGTCGATTTCGACGCCCTCAACGCGATCATCGCGCCCGAAGCCGAGGCGAGGGGGCTGGCGCTCGTGCGCGTCGCCTTCTTTGGCGGCGACAGCGATCCGACCTTGCAGGTGATGGCCGAGCGGCCCGATACGCGCCAGCTGACGATCGACGATTGCGCCGACCTGTCGCGCCGCATCTCGGAAAAACTCGATGCGCTCGAGGAAGCGGGCCAGGATCCGGTGGACGGCGCCTACCGGCTCGAAGTGTCGTCGCCCGGCATCGACCGGCCGCTGACGCGGCGCGCCGACTTTGCCGACTGGGCAGGGCACGAAGCGAAGATCGCGCTCAAGGAAAAGATGGACGGGCGCCAGCGTTTCAACGGCACGCTCGTCGGCATCGACGGCGACACCGTCACGATTTCGGACAAGGAAGAGGTCGAGCACAAGCTGCCGTTCGACGCGATCGACACGGCGAAGCTCGTCCTCACCGACAGATTGATAGCCGCAACCGTCCCGCTTTCGATGGAAGGCGCCGACGACATGGAAGAAGAAGGACAGGACTGATGGCCACTGCCATTTCCGCCAACAAGGCCGAGCTGCTCGCGATTGCCAATTCGGTCGCCAGCGAGAAGATGATCGACAAGGGCATCGTCATCGAGGCGATCGAGGAAGCGATCCAGCGCGCCGCCCGCGCCCGCTATGGCGCCGAGAACGACATTCGTGCGAAGCTCGACCCGCAGACCGGCGACCTGCGCCTGTGGCGCGTCGTCGAAGTGGTCGAGGCGGTCGACGATTACTTCAAGCAGGTCGATCTTGCCGCCGCTCAGAAGCTGCAGAAGGATGCGAAGATCGGCGACTTCATCGTCGATCCGCTCCCCGCGGTCGATCTCGGCCGCATCGATGCGCAGTCGGCGAAGCAGGTCATCTTCCAGAAGGTGCGCGAAGCCGACCGCGAGCGTCAGTTCGAAGAATATAAGGACCGCGGCGGCGAGATCATCACCGGCGTCGTCAAGTCGGTCGAGTTCGGCCATATCGTCGTCAACCTGGGCCGCGCCGAGGGCGTGATCCGCCGCGACCAGCAGATCCCGCGCGAACTGATGCGCGTCGGCGATCGCGTCCGCGCGATCATCCTGTCGGTGCGCCGCGAGAATCGCGGGCCGCAGATCTTCCTCAGCCGCGCGCACCCCGACTTCATGAAGAAGCTGTTCGCGCAGGAGGTGCCCGAAATCTATGACGGCATCATCGAGATCAAGGCGGCGGCGCGCGACCCCGGCAGCCGCGCCAAGATCGGCGTGATCAGCTATGACGGTTCGATCGACCCCGTCGGCGCTTGCGTCGGCATGAAGGGCAGCCGCGTTCAGGCGGTCGTGCAGGAAATGCAGGGCGAAAAGATCGACATCATCCCCTGGTCCGAAGACACCGCGACCTTCGTCGTCAACGCGCTCCAGCCGGCGACGGTGCAGCGCGTCGTGATCGACGAAGAGGATGGCCGCATCGAAGTCGTCGTCCCCGACGACCAGCTCAGCCTCGCGATCGGTCGCCGCGGCCAGAATGTTCGCCTGGCGAGCCAGCTGACCGCCAAGCAGATCGACATCATGACCGAGGCCGATGCGAGCGAGAAGCGTCAGCGCGAATTCGTCGAGCGGTCGACGATGTTCCAGGAAGAACTCGACGTCGACGAGACGCTCGCGCAGCTGCTCGTCGCCGAGGGCTTCGGCGAGCTCGAGGAAGTCGCCTATGTTCCCGTCGAGGAACTGGCGAGCATCGAGGGCTTCGACGAGGAACTCGCCGAGGAGCTGCAGAGCCGCGCGACCGAAGCGCTCGAACGCCGCGAAGAGGCCGCACGCGCCGAGCGCCGCGAACTGGGCGTCGAGGACGCGCTTGCCGACATTCCGCACCTGACCGAAGCGATGCTCGTCGTGCTCGGCAAGGCCGGGATCAAGACGCTCGACGACCTCGCCGACCTCGCGACCGACGAGCTGATCGCCAAGAAGCGCAACGAAAACCGTCGTGGTCCGTCGCGCGAACGCACCGAGGACAAGGGCGGCGTGCTCGGCGAATATGGCCTGTCGGAAGAGCAGGGCAACGAGATCATCATGGCGGCGCGCGCGCACTGGTTCGATGACGAACCCGAAGCGGCTGCGCCTGCCGATGTCGAGCCTGCGGTGGAACCGCAAACCGGGGAGGCCGCCGATGCGGACCCCTCGCAATGATCAGCTAAGCGACACCGACCGCGCAAAGGGGCGCGGCCAACATGCGCCCGAGCGGCGCTGTGTGGTGACCGGCGACGTGGCGCCGGCCGAACGGCTCGTGCGCCTGGCGCTCGGGCCCGACGGCGTCATCGCGCCCGACGTGCTGGCCAAGGCGCCGGGGCGTGGCGCGTGGATCGGCGTGACCCGCGCCGCGCTCGAAGCGGCGCAGGCGAAGGGCAAGCTCAAGGGCGGACTGGCGCGGGCGCTGCACGAAGGCGGCGTGACGATTCCCGATGATCTAGGCGCGCGGATCGAGGCGCAGCTCGAGCGCGCGACGCTGAGCCGGCTGGGCCTCGAAGCGCGGGCCGGAATGTTGGTTTCGGGCAGCGAGCGGATCGAGGATGCGGCGCGCCGCGGGCAGGTTCGCCTGCTCCTCCATGCACTTGATGCCGGCGAGGACGGGCGCCGAAAGCTGGCGCAGGCGTGGCGCGTCGGCGAAAGCGAAGAAGGTTCGGGACGCGAAGGCACGGTCTTGCCGGTGGACCGAAACACCCTATCTATGGCATTGGGGCGTGAAAATGCGGTGCATCTGGCGCTTGTAGACGCCCGTGCCGCGGACCGGGTGCTGGCGCATCTCTCCCGCTGGCAGTTTTTTACCGGATGGTTTAGGGACGCGGCGAACCGCGGTCCCGACACGGATTCCCGCTCGGCGGGTAATGGGGCGGCGTCCGCGGACTCCGCCGTTTCGGACGCGTAGAAGGATAACAGGTTTTCGATGAGTGACGAACAGGACAAGCCGACTCTGACCCGCAAGCCCCTGGGGCTCAAGCGGACGGTCGAGGCCGGCCAGGTGCAGCAGCAATTCAGCCATGGCCGCCGCAACACGGTGGTGGTCGAGGTGAAGCGCCGCCGCGTCATTGGCCGTCCCGGCGAAACCCCGAGCGCGCCCGAAGCCGAAGAGGCGAAGGAAGCGGCCGCTCCGGCACCCGCCGCCTCGCCGAAGCCTGCCGCGCCGAAGCCCGCCGCCGCGCCGCGCAAGAGCGAGGCCGACAGCCTGATGTCGCGCCAGGAGCGCCAGGCGCAATTGCTGCGCGAGGCCGAGGAAGCGCGCCTCGCCGCGCTCGAGGACGCGCGCCGCCGCGAAGAGGCCGAGCGGGCCAAGGCGATTGAGGACGAAAAGACGCGCGTCGCCGAAGCGCGCGAGGAAGAGGCGAAGGCGAAGGAAGAGGCCAAAGCCGAAGCGAAGGCCGAGGCCGAAGCGCCGGCCGAGGTGCCCGCCGCCGCGAAAGCCGAAACGCCCCCCCCCGCAGCGCCGCGTGCCGCGCCGTCGGCCCCCGCTCCGCGCCGGTTCACCCCGGTCGAGGCGCCGAAGCGTCCCGAGCCGAAGCGGCCCGAACCGAAGAAGGATCATCGCGGCGACAACCGTCGCCAGTCGGGCAAGCTGACCGTCACCCGCGCGCTCAACGAGGATGAGGGCGCGCGCGCGCGCAGCCTCGCGGCGCTGAAGCGCGCCCGCGAAAAGGAAAAGCGCGCACACATGACCCCCTCGTCGGGGCCGCGTGAAAAGCAGGTTCGCGAAGTGGTCGTGCCCGACACGATCACGGTGCAGGAGCTTGCCAACCGCATGGCCGAAAAGGGCGCCGACCTGGTGAAGGCGCTGTTCAAGATGGGCATGATGGTCACCGTCAACCAGACGATTGACCAGGACACCGCCGAACTGCTCGTCACCGAATTCGGGCACGAGATCAAGCGCGTGAGCGAGGCCGACGTCGACATTCGGCACGACGAGGACGTCGATGCGGCCGAGGCGCTGAAGCCCCGTGCGCCGGTGGTCACGATCATGGGCCATGTCGATCATGGCAAGACCAGCCTGCTCGACGCGCTGCGCGGCGCGAATGTGCAGGCGGGCGAAGCCGGCGGCATCACCCAGCATATCGGTGCCTATCAGGTTAAGGCGAAGGACGGCAGCGTCATCACCTTCCTCGACACGCCGGGCCACGAAGCCTTTACCGAAATGCGCGCGCGCGGTGCGAACGTCACCGATATCGCGATCCTGGTCGTGGCGGCCGACGACGGTATCAAGCCCCAGACGATCGAATCGATCAACCATGCGAAGGCGGCGGGGGTCCCGATCATCGTCGCGATCAACAAGATCGACAAGGACGGTGCGAATGCGCAGCGCGTGCGCGAGCGCCTGCTGGAGCATGAAATCATCGTCGAGGCGATGGGCGGCGACGTCCAGGACGTCGAGGTGTCGGCGCTCAAGAATCTGAACCTCGACAAGCTGCTCGACGCGATCGCGCTGCAGGCCGAGATCATGGAGCTGAAGGCGAACCCCGACCGCAATGCCGAGGGCACGGTGGTCGAGGCCAAGCTCGACAAGGGCCGCGGGCCGGTGGCGACGATCCTCGTTCGTCGCGGCACGCTCAAGGTCGGCGACGTCTTCGTTTGCGGTGCCGAGAGCGGCCGCGTCCGTGCGCTGATCGACGATCAGGGCAAGCAGGTGAAATCGGCGGGTCCGTCGACCCCGGTCGAAGTGCTCGGCCTCGGCGGCGTGCCGATGGCCGGCGACACGCTGACCGTCGTCGAGAATGAGGGCCGCGCCCGCGAGGTCGCCGCCTATCGCCAGGAACAGGCGCTCAAGAAGCGGACCGCCCAGGCGCCGGTCAGCCTCGAGGGCATGTTCTCGGCGCTTGCCGACAAGGCCAATGTCATCGAATTCCCGGTGGTCATCAAGGCCGATGTGCAAGGGTCGGTCGAGGCGATCGTCACCGCGCTCAACAAGCTGTCGACCGACGAGATCCGCGTTCGGGTGCTCCATTCGGGCGCCGGCGCGATCACCGAAAGCGATGTGACGCTCGCGGCATCGACTGGGGCGCCGATCATCGGCTTCAACGTCCGCCCGAACGCCAAGGCGCGCGAGATTGCGAACCGCGAAAAAGTGCGTTTCATGTACTATGACGTCATCTATCACCTGACCGAGGAAATCGCGAAGGAGATGGCGGGCGAACTGGGACCGGAACGCGTCGAAACCGTCGTCGGCCGCGCCGAGGTCAAGGAAGTCTTCCCGGCCGGCAAGCGCGACAAGGCGGCGGGCCTGCTGGTGCTCGAAGGCGTCATCCGCAAGGGGCTCCACGCGCGCCTCACCCGCGAGGACGTCATCGTTTCGGCAACGACGATCGCATCGCTACGCCGGTTCAAGGACGACGTCGCCGAAGTCCGCGCCGGCCTCGAATGCGGCGTCGTGCTCGCCGACACCAACGACATCAAGCCGGGCGACCACCTGGAGGTGTTCGAGGTCGAGGAGCGCGAACGCACGCTGTAAAGGCTGAATTTGTGTCCCTGCGCAGGCGGGGACGCAGAGCGGAGAGGGGGGAAGCGGAATGGCCTTTCTGTCTGTCCTGCTTTTATCGGCGACAGCCGCCACCGCGCATCCATGCGAAGGCGACTTCATCTACCGTGCTCCGGCTGACGGGGTCTCCGTCGGCGTTCGCGTTCGCAAGGATCCGGACGTCGCGGAAATTCTGTTCTCGGACTATGGCAAGATAACGCCCGCCAACGTCGAATGGGGCAACGGCAGCATCGTGATCGTCGATTCGCATGATCGATCCAACGTGGTAATGATCTGCGATTCCGCCGAGCCGTCGCTGGTTCTGCCTTCGACGGAATATGGACTGGCACAGGTGTTCAAGCTGAGGAAAGTCCAGGGCTCCCTGTGGGAGGTCGGGCAACGCGAAGGCTGGCTGGAGCCGGAAGACTAGAATGCGACACAAGGAACAATCCCAGGGTCCCTCCGTCCGCGTACTGCGCGTGGGCGAACAGGTGCGCCATGTTCTCAGCGAAATCCTGCAACGCGGCGACGTCCACGACGATGTGCTGGCGAAGCATCCGGTCAGCGTGACCGAGGTGCGGATGTCGCCCGACCTGCGCCACGCAACGGTGTTCGTAAAGCCGCTGCTTGGCCGGGACGAGGACGCGGTCGTCAAGGCGCTGCGTACCAACACCGCCTATCTCCAGCGCGAAGTCGCGCACCGCATCCGCATGAAATATGCGGCGAAGCTGAAATTCCTGCCCGACGAAAGCTTCGACGAGGCGAGCCATATCGACAAGCTGCTGCGCGATCCCAACGTCGCGCGCGATCTGGAGAGCGGCGAGGGCGACGTTCAAGACTGAGCCCGATGTCATCGTCATCCCCGCCTACCCCAGGATGACGGGCGGGTGGGGGCGGATAGGCGCTACGTCCCCTTGGGTGTCTTGATCCCCGCCGCGGCTTCCAGTTCGACCAGCGCGTCCTCCAGATAATCGATCATCCGCTGCGCGTGCGGCACGCTGCGGCGACAGGCGGTGATGCCGAAATCGATGTTCCTGAAATTCGACACCTGGGTGATGTTCATCGCCATGCCGTCGACCGGGATGCTCGCGGGGTACATGCCGTCGAGCCGCGCGCCGTTCCAGTACATCTGCTCGCGCGGACCCGGGACGTTCGAGATCGTCACCGAATAGGCGGGCAATTTGTCGGCGGTGCGGGTCAGCGCGGTCAGCATCTGAGGGAAATTGGTGATCGCGGTATAGAGCTGGATCTGCTGGGCGGTCATCGCGCGCAGCTGTGCCTTTGCCGCGTTCATCGAGGCCTGGATCGCGGCCATCCGCTCGGCGGGGTCGTCGATATGGGTCGCCAGGTTCGCGGTGACCGACGCCACCGAATTGCCCGAATCGATGTCGTCCTTGGGACGGATCGACACGGGCGCCATGGCTTTGAGCGGCTTGTCGGGGAGTTCGTTCAGCGACTGGAGATATTTGCGCATCGCACCCGCGCACATGCCCAGCACTGCGTCGTTGATCGTCCCGTCATAGGCCTTGCCCACCGCGCGGACGCGGTCGAGCGACCAGCTTTGCGCGACGAAGCGGCGCGCGCCGGTGATGTTGCGGTTGAAACTGGTGCGCGGCACGCCGGCAAAGGGCGTGACCAGTCCGTCGCCGCCGATCCCGACCATTGCCGCGGCATATTGGTTGAGCGCGCGGGTCACGCCGACGCTGTTGCCCCATTGCTCCTTCAGGAAATCGCCGATCGCGGCGATGTCGGTCAGGCTCGGACGGGGCGGCTTTTTGGGCGACGGGAAGTTGCGCTTGTACGCTTCATAGGCCTCGACCGACAGCGGCGAGCAGCTTCGCCGCTCCTTGGGGTCGGGCGAGAACATCGAATTATAGAAATGGATGCTCGCCGCGCCGTCCATCAGCGCATGATGCACCTTCTTGAAGGTCGCGATCTGCCGGTTCGGCAGGCCCGAGATCAGGGTGATCTCCCACAGCGGGCGGGTGCGGTCGAGCAGGCTGGAATGAAGGCGCGAGGCGAGCTCGAACATCTCGCGATAGCGCCCCGGCCTGGGCAGCGCGGCGGCACGGACATGATAGTGCATGTCGATGTCGCGATCGGGCTCGAGCCGGATCGGGCCGTATTGACCGAGCGGGGTCAGTTTCAGCACCTCGCTGAACGGCCGCCGCAGCCCCTCCGACTGGCGCAGCAGGGCGAGCTGATCGTTCAGCCAGTCGGTCTCGTCGACATCGTCGGGCAGGGTGTAGAGATTGATGCCGCCGATGTGCATCGGCATTTCGCGGCTTTCCCCCCACAGGAACATCGCGTCGCTTACCGGCATCAATCGCATAGGCAGCTCTCCCACCAAAATGCTGCATCTCTTGTGCGCAGCATGACAGCGGAGGCGGGCGAGTCAAGCGAACGCGGCGCGTTTAGGCTTCGGGCAAAGCGGGCTTGCGTGTGAAATCGCCGTCGCGATGGACCCATATGCCGCCGAGCAGGCTTTCGGCGATCATCCGCGCCCGGCCCCCGACCAGCGCGACCGCCGCCTCGCCCGGCGCAATGGCGCGCAGCGTGGCATAGAAGAGTTCGAGCCAGCGGCGGAACTGCGCTTCGCCGATCGACGGGATCGCCAGATGCTTCATCATCGGATTCCCGGTGAAATTGCCGGCGCCGAGCAGGATCGACTGCCAGAAGCGGTTCATCTGCGCGAGGTGGGCGGGCCAATCGTCGACCCGCGCGTCGAAGATCGGCCCAAGTTCGGCGTCGTCCCGGATCGCGGCATAGAAGCGATCGACCAGCGCCGCGATGAAAGTCTCGTCGACGCCCATCGCGATGGCGGCGGCGCGGCGGTCTGCGCGCGCGGCGACCGCGTGGGGGTGGGCGGGAACGGTACGCTTTTGCATCGGACGACTCGATAATATGTATTGCAAATGCCTGTTTATCGGCCTTGCCGGTAAAAGCAATATCTCATATACCACTTATATGCGACTAAGCCTCCACAGCGACTATGCGCTACGCATCCTGATGGCGCTGGCGGCGACCGAGCGGCAAATGTCGGTCGACGAGATCGCCGGCCAATATGGCATTTCGCGCAACCATCTCGCCAAAGTGGCGCAGCGGTTGCAGGCCCTCGGCCATGTGCGCGCGCGGCGCGGGCGGGGCGGGGGGCTGAGCCTTGCCAGGCCACCCGGGGACGTGACCGTCGGCGCGATCGTGCGCGAATTCGAAAATCTGGCCGGCTTCGTCGAATGTATGGACCCTGCCGGATCGACCTGCCCGGTGCGTGGCGGCTGTGGGTTGCAGGGCGCGCTCGCGGGCGCGCTCGCGGCGTTCACATCGCATCTCGACACCTATACGCTCGCCGACCTGCTGCCGCATCCGGGGCGGTTCCGGGCGCTGCTCGGCGCCACCTGATTCGGCTTGCGCCCCGTCGCCGAGGCGGTATCGCTCGGCGCATGGCCAAGCTCTATTTCTACTATGCCAGCATGAACGCGGGCAAATCGACGACGCTGTTGCAGGCGGACTTCAACTATCGCGAGCGCGGCATGGACACGATGTTGTGGACCGCGGCGCTCGACGATCGCTATGGCGCGGGCCAGATCACGAGCCGGATCGGCCTGCTCGCCGACGCGCACAAGTTCGATCCCGACAGCGATTTATGGGCGGCGGTGAGCGCCGAGAACCGGCAGCGCCCGCTCGCCTGTGTGCTCGTCGACGAGGCGCAGTTCCTGACGCGCGATCAGGTGCTGGGCCTCGCGCGACTTGCCGACGAAGCGAATGTTCCAGTGCTTTGCTATGGCCTGCGCACCGATTTCGCCGCGAACCTGTTCCCCGGCTCGGCGGCGCTGCTCGGCCTGGCCGACGCGCTCGTCGAGCTGAAGGCGGTGTGCGAATGCGGGCGCAAGGCGACGATGAACCTGCGGGTCGACGACCACGGCCGCGCGGTGGTCGAGGGCGCGCAGACCGAGATCGGGGGCAACGACCGCTATGTCGCGATGTGCCGGCGGCACTTCATGGAAAAGCGCCGCGAGGCGGCGGCGATGCCCGCCGATGCTTGATCGCCTCTATACCGAACTCGCCGACGGCGACCTGCTGCTCCTCAAGCTCGGCGAACCGCACCGCGAGGCGCTGCGCGCCGCCTGCGCCGCCGATGCCGAAATCTGGCCGATCTATTCGTCGAGCTATGATCCCGATCATTTCGATGCGAGTTTCGACGCGCTCACCGGGCACGAAAGCCGCATGCCCTATGCAATCCTCGACGGCGCACGGCTGGTCGGGATGACCGCATGGCTGCGCCCCGACATGTCGGCCCAGACGATCGAACTCGGCAACAGCTATATCCACCCCGACGCGCGCGGCACCGGCTTCAACCGGCGCGTGAAGACGCTGATGCTGGATCATGCCTTCGCGGTCGGGATCCGCCGCGTCGAATTCCGCATCGACGAGCGCAACACGCGCAGCCAGGCCGCGGTCGCAAAGCTGGGCTGCACCAAGGAAGGGGTGCTGCGGTCCGAACGGATCACCTGGACCGGCCATGTGCGCGATACGGGGCTCTGGTCGTTGCTGGCCGACGAATGGGTGATCGGCGGTTAAGCCCTTTCATGGGAAGAGGAGAAGGGCGGGTCAGCTTCGGTTCAGCCGCATACTGCTAGATGCGGCGGCATGATACGGAATCTCGCACTCTCCCTGGCCGCCGCGCTGCTACCCCTTTCGGCGGCGGCGGCCGACGAGCCCGATGCAAAAACGACCGGAGCCGCCGCGCGCGAAATCGGCGCCGAGGCGAGCATCGTCTTTCCGAGCGACACTACGATCCGCAGCTGGGAGGCCGATCGCGAACGCGGGATATGGATCAAGGATCGTCGCGGTGACTGGTATTACGGCCAGTTTGCCGGCATCTGCCGCGACCTGGCCTTCGCCAATGCGATCGGGTTCGAAACGCGCGGCACGTCGCGGCTCGACCGTTTCGCGACGCTGATCGTGCGCGGCGAACGCTGTCCGCTGGTGTCGTTCGTCAACTCGGCGCCGCCGCCGTCGAGGCGCGACAAGGCCAAGGACATCGCGGACGACAAGGCCGAAAAGCCCAAGGCAAATTGACAAGCCCGGCCCATGCGCCCTAGCCGCGGCGCATGAACGGCTGGATCATCCTCGACAAACCGGTGGGCCTCGGCTCGACGCAGGCGGTGGGCGCGGTGAAGCGCGTGTGCCGCGAGGCGGGGCTCGGCAAGGTCAAGGTCGGCCACGGCGGGACGCTCGACCCGCTTGCGTCCGGCGTGCTGCCGATCGCGCTGGGGGAGGCGACCAAGCTGTGCGGACGGATGCTCGACGCGAGCAAGGCGTATGCGTTCACGATCGCGTTCGGCGCCGAGACTGCGGGACTCGATGCCGAGGGCGAGGTCGTCGCGACCAGCGAGGTCCGTCCGACGCTGACCGAGGTGGAGGCGGTGCTGCCGCGCTTCACCGGCGCGATCGAACAGGTGCCGCCGGCCTTTTCAGCGATCAAGGTCGATGGAGAGCGCGCCTATGACCGTGCGCGCAAGGGCGAGGCTGTCGAAATGAAAGCGCGGGAAGTGACGATCCATTCGCTTCGTCATGCCGGACTTGATCCGGCATCCAAGGGCGCGGACGAAGCATGGACCCCAGATCAAGTCCGGGGTGACGAAAGAGCGGGAAGTAAAGGGCTCGACGATATCACCCTCGCCGCGCATGTGTCGAAGGGCACCTATATCCGCAGCCTCGCGCGCGACATTGCCCATGCGCTTGGAACCGTCGGCCATGTGACGATGCTGCGCCGCACGAAGGCGGGGCCGTTCGCGCTCGAATCTGCGATTTCACTGGACAAATTGAACGCGTTCGGTCAAGGCGCCGCGCAATCAGATGTGATTCTGCCGCTCGAGGCAGGGCTGGTCGACATCCCGGCTCTGGACCTTTCCCCGGAAGCGGCAGGGGCGATCCGCCAGGGTCGCGTCTGGACCGGGGGAAGCACGCAGGACGGGCTCTATTGGGGACGGGACAGCGAAAAGCGGCCCGTCGCGCTGATAGAGGTTTCGGCGGGAACGCTGAAGGTCGTGCGGGGCTTCAATCTATAAGCCACGATGTTCGAAGGAAGCATAGACATGTCGATTACTGCCGAGCGCAAGGCCGAACTCATCAACGAACATGCCCGCGAAAAGGGCGACACGGGGTCGCCGGAAGTGCAGGTCGCGATCCTGACCGACCGCATCAACACGCTGACCGAGCACTTCAAGGCGCACCACAAGGACAATCACAGCCGCCGCGGGCTGCTGATGATGGTCAACAAGCGTCGCAGCCTCCTCGACTATCTGAAAAAGAAGGACGAGGGTCGCTACGCCGACCTGATCGCGAAGCTGGGTCTTCGCAAGTAATCATGGTGGACGGCCCCGTTTCGGGGCCGTTTGCTTACCAAGTCTCCGTTCGCCCTGTGGAGGGACTGAGCGAAGGCGAAGGCCCGTCTCGAAGGACTCGTTTGATCCTTCGAGACGCCATTTCGACAGGCTCAATGGCTCCTCGGGAAGAGCGGCGTTGGGTTGGTCTAGGGGCTATCCCGCATCCGGCGGGACCGCCATCGGGGCAGACAGACGCCCCACACCGCCCGGGCCGGATTGCCCGGAAAAGAGAGGCCCCGCCCGGCATAGGGCCCGGCGGGCGAAGGAAATCAAATGTTTGATGTTAAAAACGTATCGATCGAGTGGGGCGGTGAAACGCTGACCCTCGAAACGGGCAAGGTTGCCCGTCAGGCCGACGGCGCCGTCGTCGCCACCCTCGGCGAAACGGTCGTCCTGTGCGCCGTCACCGCCGCCAAGTCGGTGAAGGAAGGCCAGGACTTCTTTCCGCTGACCGTCCATTACCAGGAAAAATATGCCGGCGCGGGCCGTATCCCGGGCGGCTTTTTCAAGCGCGAACGCGGCGCGACCGAAAAGGAAACGCTGGTCAGCCGCCTGATCGACCGTCCGATCCGCCCGCTGTTCCCCGAAGGTTTCTATAACGAGATCAACACGATCGCTCAGGTGATGAGCTATGACGGTCACAATGAGCCCGACGTCCTCGCGATGGTTGCGGCCTCGGCCGCGCTCACCATTTCGGGTGTTCCGTTCATGGGCCCGATCGGCGCTGCCCGCGTCGGCTATCTCGACGGCGAATATATTCTGAATCCGACCGACGAGCAGGTTGCCGAAGGCGATCTGGACCTTGTCGTCGCGGCGACCCACGACGCGGTGATGATGGTCGAATCCGAAGCCAACGAGCTGTCGGAAGAGGTGATGCTCGGCGCGGTGATGTTCGCGCACGACGCGTGCCGCGACGTCATCAAGGCGATCATCGGCCTTGCCGAACAGGCCGCGAAGGATCCCTGGGAGCTTGCCGGCACCGACGACAATGCCGCGCTGAAGGACAAGCTGAAGAAGCTGGTCGGCAAGGATATCGCCGCGGCCTACAAGCTGACCGACAAGTCGGCGCGCTCGAACGCGCTCAACGAAGCCCGTGCAAAGGCCAAGGACCAGTTCGCGGCCGACGGCCTCGATCCCCAGGCGGTGATGGCCGGAATCAAGCTGGTCAAGAAGCTGGAAGCCGAAATCGTCCGCGGCGCGATCCTGAAGGACGGCACGCGCATCGACGGCCGTTCGACGACGCAGATCCGCCCGATCGAGGCGGAAACGCACTTCCTGCCGCGCGCGCACGGTTCGGCGCTGTTCACCCGCGGCGAGACCCAGACGATCGCGACCTGCACGCTCGGCACCAAGGAAGCCGAGCAGATGATCGACGGTCTCAACGGCCTGCGCTACGAAAACTTCATGCTGCACTATAACTTCCCGCCCTATTCGGTCGGCGAAGTCGGCCGCTTCGGTCCTCCGGGACGCCGCGAAGTCGGCCACGGCAAGCTCGCCTGGCGCGCGCTGCACCCGGTGCTGCCGACGAAGGAGGACTTCCCCTACACGATCCGCCTGACCAGCGACATCACCGAATCGAACGGGTCGTCGTCGATGGCGACCGTGTGCGGCGGCTCGCTGTCGCTGATGGATGCCGGCGTGCCGATCAAGCGCCCGGTGTCGGGCATCGCGATGGGCCTGATCCTCGAAGGCGACGAGTTCGCGATCCTGTCGGACATCCTTGGCGACGAGGACCATCTCGGCGACATGGATTTCAAGGTCGCGGGTACGTCCGAAGGCATCACCACGATGCAGATGGACATCAAGATCGCCGGCATCACCAAGGAAATCTTCGAAAAGGCACTGGCGCAGGCCAAGGAGGGCCGCGCCCACATCCTGGGTGAGATGAACAAGGCGCTGGGCGAGGCCCGCAGCGAATTGTCGGCGCACGCACCGCGCATCGAGACGATCAATATCGACAAGTCGAAGATCCGCGACGTCATCGGTACCGGCGGCAAGGTGATCCGCGAGATCGTCGCCACCACCGGCGCCAAGGTCGACATCGACGACGAAGGCATCATCAAGATCGCTTCGTCGGACCCGGCGCAGATCGAGGCCGCGAAGGCGTGGATCCTCGGCATCGTCGAAGAGCCCGAGGTCGGCAAGATCTATAACGGCAAGGTCGTCAATCTCGTCGACTTCGGTGCGTTCGTGAATTTCATGGGCGGCAAGGACGGCCTCGTCCACGTCAGCGAAATCAGGAACGAGCGCGTCGAAAAGGTCGCCGACGTCCTGTCCGAAGGGCAGGAGGTCAAGGTCAAGGTGCTCGAGATCGATCCGCGCGGCAAGGTCCGCCTGTCGATGCGCGTCGTCGACCAGGAAACCGGCGAGGAACTCGAAGACACCCGTCCGCCCCGCGAACCGCGCGGCGATCGCGGTGATCGTGGTCCGCGCCGCGACGGCGGCGACCGTGGCCGTGGCGGCCGCGACCGCGGTCCGCGCCGAGAAGGCGGCGACCGCGACCGCGGCCCGCGCCGCGAGCGCAGCGACAATGGTCCCGAGGACCAGGGCCATGTGCCCGACTTCCTGAAGGACTGATCGCCTTTGGCATCGGAAAAGAAGGGGGCCTGCGAAAGCAGGCCCCTTTTTCTTTGCGTGCGGTCGGGGGCTTTGGGTGAGGAGCGGATATTTCCGCTATCGTTATGGCAAGGGGTCACAACCGGTCACAACCGGACGCAGGCGCCGGGACTCGCCACGCCCGCCCGATTTGATTATGTCGCTGTCCCATGTTGACGATGATCCTTCCGCTCCTCGCCCTCGCGGTGCAACCCGCGGTCCAGCCGGACGCGCCGCCCGCCGCCACCGATCATGCGCCCGACGCCGTCGCCGCCGCGCCCGATACGCGGCCCTATGTCGCGCTCGACACCGATCTCGGGACCATCACGGTGCGGATCGAGGACGGGCGCGCGCCGGTCACGGCGAGGAATTTCCTGCGCTATGTCGACACGAAGCGGATGGACGGGTTCAAATTCTATCGCTCGACACGGACATGGGGCCCGGCGAGCCGACTGATCCAGGCGGGGAACCGCGGCAATGCCGCGCGCAACTTTCCGCCGATCGCGCACGAGCCGACGACGCAGACCGGGCTGACCAATTGCGACGGCGCGCTGTCGATGGCGCGGCTCAACCCCGGTGACGCGACGACCGATTTCTTTCTGCTGCTGTCCGATATCAAGGGATTCGATGCCGATGCCCAGGGCGGCGACGGCGCGGGGTTCGCGGTGTTCGGGGAGATCGTTGGGGGCCGCGACGTCGCCGAGCAAATCTATGCCGCGCCGGTGTCGCCGACCGCCGGCGACGGTCCGATGCAGGGCCAGATCCTCGACCCGATGGTGACGATCAAGACCGCGCGGCGCGTACCCGCGCCCGCCAATCCGCCGCAGGGCTGCGTCGTCAGGTCGGCCGCGCCCGTCTCCCCGGCGCAATAGGGAGGCAAAGCGCCGAAACGCCCCATCATTTATTTTGCGTTCATCCGCGCTGTGGCTATACCGCCCGCATGACTCACCGGACTAATCCGCGCGCCGCCGTGCGCCTGCTCGCCGCAGCCCTTGTGATGACGCCCTTGCTGGCGGCCTGTGCCGGGGGCGGCGGGGTCAAGAAAGACACGCGGTACATCGCGCGCGATGTCAGCACATTGTACCGTGCGGCGCAGGATCGCCTCGATCGCGGCCAGTACAAGCTCGCCGCCGCGCTGTTCGACGAGGTCGAGCGCCAGCATCCCTATTCGCCCTGGGCGCGCCGTGCGCAGCTGATGAGCAGCTTTTCCTATTATATGGACCGCGAATATACGCCGGCGATCGCCGCGGCGCAGCGTTTCCTCGCGATCCATCCGGGCAACAAGGATGCCCCCTATGCCTATTATCTGATCGCGCTCAGCTATTATGAGCAGATCAGCGACGTCACCCGCGACCAGAAGATCACCGAGCAGGCGCGAAACACGCTCGGCGAAGTGATCCGCCGCTATCCCGACAGCCGCTATGCCGCCGATGCGCGGCTCAAGATGGACCTGGTGCAGGACCATCTCGCGGGCAAGGAGATGGAGATCGGCCGTTTCTACGAGCGCAGCTCGAACTGGCTCGCCGCCTCGATCCGCTTCCGCGAAGTGGTCGACAAATATCAGACGACGAGCCACGCGCCCGAGGCGCTCTATCGCCTCGTCGAATGCTATCTCGCGCTCGGCGTGCCGTCGGAGGCGAAGAAGTCGGCGGCGGTTCTCGGCGCGAACTATCCGGGCAGCAAATGGTACGAACGCGCGTTCGAACTGATGGAAAAGCACGCGCCGACCGCCTGAGGCAACCGGCGATAGATTCGCATTTTGTTCTGCGGTAAGGGCGGGACATGCTGACCGCGCTGTCCATTGCCAATATCGTGCTGATCGAGCGGCTCGACCTCGAATTCGACAGCGGGCTCGGCGTGCTGACCGGCGAAACCGGGGCGGGCAAGTCGATCTTGCTCGATTCGCTGGGGCTTGCGCTCGGCATGCGCGCCGACACCGGACTGGTGCGGCAGGGCGCCGACCGCGCGCAGGTCACGGCGAGTTTTGCACCGCCGGCACCGGGCACGCCGCTCGCCGTGCTGCTGGCCGACAACGACATCGCGCTCGAACCCGGGGAGCCCCTGCTCGTCCGCCGCACGCTCAGGGCCGACGGTGGTAGCCGCGCCTTTCTGGGCGACCAGCCCTGCTCGGCGGCGCTGCTGCGCGAGGTCGGCGGGTATCTGGTCGAAATCCACGGTCAGCACGACGATCGCGGCCTGCTCGCGCCTGCGGGACACCGCGCGCTGCTCGATGCCTATGCGCGTGCCGACACCGGCGCGGTCGCCGCGGCGCATGGCGCGTGGCGCGCCGCCGAGGACAAGCTCGCCGCGGCCAGGGCGGCGCTCGACGAGGCGGAGCGCGACCGCGAATGGCTCGACCATTGCGTTGCCGAACTACAGGCGCTCGCGCCCCGGCCCGGAGAGGAAACCGAACTCGCCGAGGCGCGCGCGTCGATGCAGAAGGGCGAGCGGATCGCCGGCGATCTTGCGACGATCCTCGACGCGTTCGACGGCAGCGAGGGCGGCCCGGCGCTGCTGCGCGGCGCGGCGCGGCGGCTCGACCGGCTCGCGGGCGATCACCCGCTGCTCGCGGAGGCGCTCGCGAACCTCGATCGCGCGATCATCGACGCCGACGAGGCCGAGGCGAAGCTGCACGAGGCGGCGCGCGCGATGGAATATGACCCCGACCGCCTCGAAGCCGCCGAAACGCGTTTGTTCGAACTGCGTGCGCTCGCCCGCAAGCACGGCTGCCAGCCCGACGACCTGCCGCGGCTGACGCTCGACCTCGCGGCGCGGCTCGACGCGATCGAGGGCGGCGGCGCGGGGCTCGCGAAACTCGAGGCGGCGGTGCGCGACACCGCGGCGGCCTATACCCACGCCGCGACCGCGCTGTCGAACCAGCGCACGAAGGCGGCAGCGCGGCTCGACGCCGCGGTCGCGGGAGAGCTTGTGCCGCTCAAGCTCGACGCCGCGCGCTTCCAGACGCTCGTCGAGCCGCTGCCCGCCGAACGCTGGGGACCCGACGGCATCGACCGGGTCGAATTTCTCATTTCGACCAACCCCGGTGCGCCTTTCGCCCCGCTCGCCAAGATTGCGAGCGGCGGCGAATTGTCGCGCTTCATCCTCGCATTGAAGGTCGCGCTCGCCGAGGAAGGCGGCGCCGACACGATCATCTTCGACGAAATCGACCGCGGCGTCGGCGGCGCCGTCGCGAGCGCGATCGGCGAACGGCTGGCGCGGCTCGCCAAGGGAACGGCGGGCGGCGCGGGCAGGCAATTGCTCGCTGTGACGCACAGCCCGCAGGTCGCGGCCAAGGGCGCCGCGCACTTCCTGATCGCCAAGTCGAGCGAGGGCACCGTCACCCGCACCGGCGTCCGCGCCCTCGACGACGCGGGACGGCGCGAAGAAATCGCGCGGATGCTGTCGGGGGCGGAGGTGACGGAGGAAGCGCGGGCGCAGGCGGAACGGTTGCTGGAGGTGGTGTGATGGATCACCCCCTCGACCGCCCCGTCTGGTCAATGCTCACCGGGCGGCAGGCGCATCTCGCGACGGGCGACGCCCAAGCGGTGCGGATCGATCGCGGCTATGGGCCGTTCGGCGCCGCCGCCGATACGGGCGCCGCGGCGCAGGCGGCGCTCGCGGCGCTGGCTCCCCATGACGGCGAACTGTGGATCGTCGAGGGCGAGCCATGGCCCTTGCCGCCGGGCACGCGCGAAGTGCGGCGCGCAGTGCTTGCGCAGATGGTGGCCGAAGGACCGCCGCCCGCGCCGCGCGCCGGCGAGCCTGCGATGGTGCCGCTGTCCGACGCCGATGCGCCCGAAATGGGAGCGCTCGCCGACCATGCGAAGCCGGGTCCGTGGGGGCCGGCGACGCATCGCTATGGCCCCTTCTTCGGCGTGCGCGAAGAGGGGCGACTGCTCGCGATGGCGGGCCAAAGGATGCTGATGCCCGGCATGGCCGAGGTCAGCGGGGTCGCAACCTGGGCCGACTGCCGCGGGCGCGGCCTTGCCCGCGCGTTGATCGGCCATGTCATGCGCGCAATGGTCGCGCGCGGCGACACGCCCTTCCTGCACAGCTATGCCGACAATGCGGGCGCGATCGCGCTCTACGAAACGCTCGGCTTTCGCATCCGGCGGCAGGTGCATGTGCTGGTGATCGCGCGATTGGATACTCGCGCCGAGTTCGCGCCGGTGGCAAAAGCCGGGGCATGACCAACATCGAATCGCTGACCGAGGCCGAGGCCGCGAACGAGCTGATGCGGCTCGCGAAGCAGATCGCGCACCACAACAAACTCTATCATGCCGAGGACAGCCCGGAGATTTCGGACGCCGACTATGACGCGCTTGTCCGCCGCAACAATGCGATCGAGGCGGCCTTCCCCCGTCTGATCCGGGCCGACAGTCCGAACCGGCTGGTCGGCGCTGCGGTCGAGGCGTCGCCGCTCGCCAAGGTTACGCACGCGGTGCGGATGATGAGCCTCGATAATGCGTTCGCCGCCGAGGATGTCGCCGAGTTCGTGGCGCGCGTGCGCCGTTTCCTGGCGCTCGGCGAGGACGAGGCGGTCGCGCTGACCGCCGAGGACAAGATCGACGGCCTGTCCTGTTCGCTGCGCTATGAAAAGGGCGAGCTCGTCCAGGCGGCCACGCGCGGCGACGGCACGGTCGGGGAGGACGTCACCGCCAATGTGCGGACGATCGCCGATATTCCCGAGCGACTGAAGGGCGAGGTGCCCGACGTCTTCGAGATCCGCGGCGAGGTCTATATGGCCAAGGCCGATTTCACCGCGCTCAATGCGCGCCTCCTTGCCGAGGCCGAGGACGCCGAAAAGGCGCGCCAGTTCGCCAATCCGCGCAACGCCGCGGCGGGTTCGCTGCGCCAGAAGGACGCGAGCGTCACCGCGGCGCGCCCGCTGCGCTTCCTCGCGCACGGCTGGGGCGAGGTCAGCGACGTGCCCGAAGCGACGCAGTTCGCGATGATGCAGCGCATCGAAGGCTGGGGCGTGCCGGTGTCGCCGCTACTGAAGCGGTTCGACGGCGCCGCCGGCGTGCTCGACCATTATCGCACGATCGAGGCCGAGCGCGCCGACATGCCTTACGACATCGACGGCGTCGTCTATAAGGTCGACCGGCTCGACTGGCAGCAACGGCTCGGCTTCGTCGCCAAGGCGCCGCGCTGGGCGATCGCGCATAAATTCCCCGCCGAACGCGCACAGACGACGCTCGAAGCCATCGACATTCAGGTCGGGCGCACCGGGAAGCTGACCCCGGTCGGGCGACTGACCCCAGTCACCGTCGGCGGGGTCGTCGTGTCGAACGTCACGCTGCACAATCGCGACGAGATCGAACGCCTCGGCGTACGGCCCGGCGACCGCATCGTCGTTCAGCGTGCGGGCGACGTGATCCCGCAGGTGGTCGACAATCTGACCCGCGATGAAAAGCGGGCGCCCTATGTCTTCCCCGACCATTGCCCGGTGTGCGGCAGCGAGGCGGTGGCCGAGGAGGGCGAGGTCGACGTACGCTGCACTGGCGGCCTTATCTGCGCGGCGCAGAAGTTCGAACGGCTGCGGCATTTCGTCAGCCGCGGCGCGCTCGACATCGAGGGACTGGGCGAAAAGAGTATCGAGGAATTTCTGACACTCGGCTGGCTCGACAAGGGACCGGCCGACATTTTCCGCCTCAAGGCGCACCGCGAGGCGCTGCTGGGGCGCGAGGGTTGGAAGGAGAAGTCGGTCGACAATCTGCTCGCCGCGATCGAGGCGAAACGCGAACCCGACGCCGCGCGGCTGCTCTTCGGGCTCGGTATCCGCCATGTCGGCGCGGTGACCGCGCGCGACCTGCTCAAGGGGCTTGGCGACATCCGGCGGCTTCCCGGCAAGGCGGCCGAATTGCGCACGTGGGGCGAGGCCCATCCGCGCGAGGAGGGCGAATCCGACGGCAAATATGCGAGCCGCAAGCTCGACGCGATCAAGGCGATCCTCGAGGTGCGCGCCGACGGCATCGGCCCCGCGGTCGCCGAGGCGCTGAGCGACTTCTTCCACGAACCGCACAACCGCGCGCTGTGGGACGACCTGCTCGGCGAAGTATCGCCGCCGCTTTATGTCGTCGAAACGCAGGAGAGCGAGGTGTCGGGCAAGACCGTCGTCTTCACCGGCAAGCTCGAGACGATGAGCCGCGACGAGGCGAAGGCACAGGCCGAACGGCTGGGCGCGAAGGCTGCGGGATCGGTGAGCGCGAAGACCGACCTCGTCGTCGCTGGGCCTGGCGCCGGATCGAAACTCAAGCAGGCGAGCGCGCTCGGCATCCGTGTGATCGACGAAGCGGACTGGGCGAGGATCGTCGAGGCGGCGGGATAGCAAATCCTCCCCGCTCGCGGGGAGGTGGCAAGCCGAAGGCTTGACGGAGGGGGCTATCGTCCTCAAGCCTCGGTTTCAGGACGATAGCCCCCTCCACCACCGGCTGTGCCGGCGGTCCCCCTCCCCGCGAGCGGGGAGGATTTGGGAGCGGCCGTCGAGGGAGTTTTCATGGCCAAGCGTGACTATCTGCAAAATCTGATGCGCGACCTTGAATCGCACACCGAAGTGCGGCGGTTCGGGAGCGGCTGGCTGTCGGGCTTTTTCGCGCTGCTGTTCGCGATCAGCGGTTTCTTCATGGTCGTCGCGCTGCGCTTCCCCGACTGGTTCGCGACGCCCGAGCTGGAAGTGGTCAAGGGCTGGACCGGCTTTCGCGGCGCGGTGCACCTTGTCCTGCTCGTCAGCTACGGCCTGTCGCTGCTCAGCCTGCTGCTGCGTCCGCGCAAGGTGCTGGGCGCCACCGCGCTGATGATCGGGCTCGCCGCCGCGCTGATGGGCGGGGCGAACGTCCAGCCCGCCGAGACGCGCGACTGGGGGATTTTCTTCGGACTCGATTTCTTCGTCGTCAACCTGCTGGTCACCGGCTTCATGTTCGCGCCCCTCGAACGCGCCTTTCCGCACCGCCGCGCACAGCGGCTCTTTCGCACCGAATGGCGCGAGGATCTGTTCTACTATCTCGTGAGCACGATGTTCGTGCAGATACTGGGCTTCCTCGCGCTCGCGCCGCAGGCGTTCGTCAACGACCATACGAGTAGCTGGGCGGCGTTCCGCGCCGGAGTCGCGTCGCTGCCGTGGGCGGTGCAGTTCGTCATCGTCCTTATCGCGTCGGACGTCGTGCAATATTGGTTCCACCGCAGCTTCCACCGCTTCCCCTTCCTGTGGGGATTCCACGCGATCCACCACAGCGCGAAATCGATGGACTGGCTCGCGGGGTCGCGGATGCACTTCGTAGAGATCATCCTCCTGCGCTCGATCACCTCGCTGCCGCTGTTCACGCTGGGGTTCAGCCCGTCGGTGATGCAGGCCTATATCGGCTTCGTCTATGTCTGGTCGTCGCTGCTCCACGCCAATGTCGGCGGCGATTTCAACCGGCTCGGCCACTGGCTCGCGACGCCGCGCTTCCACCATTGGCATCACGGGCTCGAGCGCGAGGCGTTCGACGTCAATTTCGCGATCCACTTTCCTTTCCTCGACAAGCTGTTCGGGACTTTCCACCTGCCGAAGGATCGCTGGCCCGAAAATTACGGCATCCCCGAAGATGTCCCGAAACATTATGTCGGCCAGTTTCTCTATCCCTGGACGCGAACGGGCAAGAAGACCGACGAGGCGTCGGCGGAATAGGACGATTTGCCCGCTTGTCAGACGGGCGATTGCGCCATAAGGCGCGCGTCCGTGGGCATCCTCGCCGCCTTGCGCCGTCCCGGCATCCTGCTGCTGCTTCCCGTGCTGCTGGCGCTCGCCGCGCGCACGTTCGTTGCGCCCGGCTGGATGATCGAAACCGACAGCGGCGGATCGATTACCGTCCGCGTCTGTTCGGACCCGTCGAACCCCGGCGCGACCTTGACGATCCCGCTCGAAAAGAGCGGCGATCACGAGGCTTCGAAAAACCAGCATTGCCCGTGGGGCGCGCTGGCCGTCGCGCCGATCATGCCCGATACGCCGGCGCTGCCTATGGCACTCGCGCTCGTTGCGCCGGCGCCGGTGCCGACGCCGCTGTTCGGTTTTGCGCCCGGCGCCGCCTCGCCGCTGCCGCCGAGTACCGGACCCCCCGCCTTCGCCTGAATCCAGCCTGACCGGCCGGCCGCGCAATCCCGCGCGCGCCGCGCCGCACCTGTATTCCATGCGAAGGATCCAAGATGAAAAGCCATGCTACCCGCGCGGCGCCCCTGCTGGCGCTCGCTCTCTCCATGCCCGCGGCCGCGCACGCCGCCGAAACCGATACCGACCGCACGATCATTGTCACGGCGCCCGGCGAAACCGACGCCGCCCAAGAACGCGCCAACAAGACCCCCGGCGGCACCGACGTCATCTCCTATGAAGATTATGCCGACAAATCGATCGTCTCGCTGCGCGACACGCTCGCCTTTTCGCCCGGCGTCTATCTGCAACCGCGCTTCGGGCAGGAGGTCCGGATCTCGATCCGCGGTTCGGGCCTCTCGCGCGGGTATCACATGCGCGGGCTGACGCTGCTCCAGGACGGGGTGCCGATCAACCTCGCCGACGACAATGGCGATTTCCAGGAACTCGAACCGATCTTCTTCGACCATCTCGAGGTCTATCGCGGCGCCAACGCGCTGCGCTTCGGGTCGGGCACGCTCGGCGGCGCGATCAACGGCGTCACGCCGACGGGGCGCACCGCGCAAGGCATCTATCTGCGCGGCGATGCCGGCACGTTCGACAGCTTCCGCGGCCTGGTGTCGGCGGGCGCGGCGAGCGAACGGGTCGATGCGTGGGGCGCAGTGAGCGCCGATACGTCGAACGGCGATCGCGACCATGCGCAGCGGCGCAGCCTGCGCTTTCACGGCAATGTCGGCATGAAACTGACCGAGCGCGTCACGACGCGCTTCTATGCAAGCTATAATAATATCAATCAGGAATTGCCGGGCGCGTTGACCCGGGGCGAGGCGTTGACGACTCCGCGCGGCGCCAATGCGGGCAGCGTCGCGCTCGACCAGGCGCGCGATATCGATTCGCTGCGGCTCCAGAACCGCACCAGTTTCGATTTCGGCGCGGCAAAGCTCGACGTCGGGGTCTTCCTGAACGCCAAGTCGCTCTATCACCCGATCTTCCAGGTCGTTGACCAGGAGAGCGTCGATCGCGGCGGCTATTTCCGCTTCGACTATGCAGGCGGGCCGCTCGAAGCGACGCTCGGCGGCGAATTGCGGGTCGGTGACGTCGCCTCGAAACGCTTCGTCAACCTCGTCGGCAAGCGCGGTGCCAAGACATTCCAGGCCGAACAGGATGCCCGCACCGCCTCGCTCTATGGCGAAGTGCGCGTGAAGCCGGTCGAGACGCTCTCGCTGATCGCGGGCGGCATTTATGCCGACGGCATGCGCAAGCAGCACGAGCTGTTCAACAGCTTCGCGGGCGGCACGGTGGACAACCGGGGCCGTGCCGACTTCGAAGCCTTTTCGCCCAAGGTCGGCGTTTTGTTCGAGCCGGCGCCTGGCGTGCAATTCTATGGCAATTACAGCCGTTCGGTCGAGTTTCCCGGCTTCATCGAGCTGGCGCAGGTTTCGACCTTCGTCCCGCTCGACGCGCAGCGCGCCTGGACGGCCGAGGTCGGAACGCGCGGAACCGCGGGCATTATGACCTGGGATCTTTCGCTGTATCGCGCCGACATAAAGGGCGAATTGCTGCAATACACGGTCAGCGCGGACATTCCCGCATCGACTTTCAACGCCGGCAGGACGCGGCACGAGGGCGTCGAGGCGGCGCTCGAGATCGCGCCGACCGACTGGCTGCGGCTGCGACAAGTCTATACCTACAGCAACTTCCGCTTCCGGGGCGACGTCGAGTTCGGCGACAATCGCCTGCCGGTCGTGCCCCGCCACGTCTACCGCGCCGAGCTGCGCCTCGGCAGCGACGCGTTGCACATCGCCCCGAATGTCGAATGGGTGCCGAAGGGCCCCTATGCCGATTATCGCAACGCGGTGCGGACGCCCGGCTACGCACTGGTCGGCTTCACCGCCGGCGCGCGGGTGACGAAGGGGATCGATGCCTTCCTCGACGTGCGCAATATCACGGGCAAGAAGGCGATCGGCGATATCAGCGCCGCGATCGACGTTACCGACGCCTCGGCCATCTATTATCCGGTCGAGCGCCGCGCGGTGTCCGCCGGCCTCCGCGCGCGCTTTTAAAGGGGGAAGGGTCATGCTTATGGGCACAAGGGTCGCCGTTGCGGCCATCGCCTTTGCAGCTGCGGCGCCGTTGCTGGCGCAGGACGTCGCCGCGGGATCGCTTCATATCGGCCAGCCCTGGTCGCGTCAGACCGCCCCCGGACAAAGCGCCGGGGGCGGCTTCCTGACCATCGCCAACCGCGGCACCGCCGACGACCGGCTGGTATCCGCCAGTTCGCCGGTCGCGGCGGAAGTCCAGATCCACCGGATGACGGTCGAGGGCGGGATTATGAAGATGCGCCAGATGGCCGACGGCCTCGTCATTCCGGCGGGCCGCACGGTGGCGCTCAGGCCGGGCGGCTATCACATCATGTTCATCGGACTGAAGCGCCCGCTGGCGCTTGGTACAAGTGTGCCCGTCACGCTGCGCTTTGCCCATGCGGGCGAGGTCGCGGTTCGCTTCAAGGTCCTGCCGATCACGGCAATGAGCGCGGAGGAGGGCGGCGATGACTGACGAGCAAGGGGCTGGAAAGCCGCTGAGGCGCTTGCGCCTCGCCCTGTGGATATTCGTCGGCATCGTGGCGGCAGGCGGTGTGATTCTGGCCGTCGTCTCTCCGTCGAAGGGCGCAAGGGACGCGCCTTCGATATCGGCCGGGGCAGGGATCGGCGGGCCGTTCACGCTGACCGCCGCCGACGGCTCCGTGCTTACCGACCAGAGGTTGAAAGGGCGACCCTTTGCAATCTTCTTCGGCTTCACGCGCTGCCCCGATGTCTGTCCTACCAGTCTTGCGCGCATGGCGAAACTGCGCAAGCAGCTCGGCGCCGATGGCGACAAGTTCGATATCGTGTTCGTGTCGGTCGACCCCGGGCATGACACGCCCGCCGACATCGGCAGCTATGTCGGCCTGTTCGGGACGCCGATCGTCGGCGCGACGGGCACCGCCGACCAGCTCGCCCGGATCGAGCAGGAATATGGAGTCTATGTCCGCAAGGTTCCGATCGAAGGCGGCGACTATACCATCGATCATACCGCCGCGATCTTCCTGATGGATCGCGACGGCCGCTTCGTGACGACGATCGACTATCACGAGAATGACAGGACGGCGCTGAAAAAGCTTCGCCGGATCGTCGCGTGATCCGGGCGACAAGGAGCAAGCGATGACCGACACCGCCGCCATTCCGCTCTATCGCACGATCTGGCGCTGGCATTTCTATGCCGGGCTGTTCGTGATCCCGTTCGTCCTGTTGCTGTCGGTCACCGGCGCGGCCTTCCTGTTCAAGCCGCAGACCGACCGCTGGGAAGAGCGCGCGTGGCGCGGCCTGCCGGTGGCGCACCAGGTCGACGCCGATGCGCAGGTGGCGGCGGCGCTCGCGGCCTTTCCGGGCGCGCGCTTTCACTACTATCGCATCCCCGAAGCACCGGGCGATGCGGCGGTTGTTCACATCGGACTTCCCGATGGCGCGATGCGCGACGTCGGGGTGTCGCCCCAGGGCCGGGTGCTCGGAGCGATCGACCCCGCGACGCGGCTATCGGCGGTGATGCAGAAAATCCACGGCAGCTTGCTGATGGGTGTAGGCGGCGGCGTCCTGGTCGAACTCGCGGCGAGCTGGGCGACGGTGATGATCCTCACCGGCCTCTATCTGTGGTGGCCGCGCGGGCGCGGACTTGCGGGAGTCGTATGGCCGCGACTGTCGCGCGGCGGACGCACCGCCCTGCGCGACCTGCACGCGGTCACCGGGTTCTGGGTGTCGGGATTCGCGCTCGTGCTGCTGACGACCGCGCTGCCCTGGACCGATGTGTGGGCGACGGGTTTCAACGCGGTGCGCGCCGAAATGGGCTGGGTGTCGGGGCCGCGGGACTGGAAGGGCGGGCTTGGCGACCATGCGACGCACGACCACGCCGCGATGGCGGGGGCGATACCGCAGCGCGCCGCGGTCCCCGCCGTGCCGCTCGACCGCATCGTGCTGCGCGCGAAGGCCGAACATATGCCGGCGCCCGCGATCATCCAGCCGCCGGGCGCGCCGAACCTGTTCGGGCCGCCGAACGGCGACAGCTGGACCCTGACGACGCTGACCCAGAACCGGCCGCTGGTCCGCAAGGTCGGCTATGATCCGCAAACGGGGGTGGAGGTGTCGCGCAGCGGCTTCGCCGACAAGCATGTCATCGACCGCGTCGTCGGCTACGGCATCGCGTGGCACGAGGGCGCGCTGTTTGGCGTCGTCAGCCAGCTCGTCGGCGTGTCCACCGCGCTCGGCATGATCGCGCTCGCGGTCTCGGGTTTCCTGATGTGGCGCCGACGAAAGCCCGAATCGGCGCTCGGCGCGCCGCCGCCGCCGCGCGACCCCGCGAAGCTGAAGGGCGTCGCGGCGATCGTCCTGCTCCTCGCGGCGCTGCTGCCGCTGCTCGCCGCGTCGCTGATCCTGCTGTGGCTCGCCGACCGGCTGATCCTGCCGCGCCTGCCGCGCGCCGCGCGCTGGCTCGGGGTGGCGCCGGCGCGCGTTTAGGCTGGTTCGGCCGCGACCCGCTGCGGGGCGGTCGCGACCGGTGCGGCGCCGGGGATCACGGCGTCGACGTCCTTGTTCTCGGGAAAGATCGGCCACAGAAGCTGCTGGCCCAGCGTCGCGGGCGGCAGGTCTTCGACGCCATAGCTTTCGGGAAAGCGCCGCGTGATCTTCGCGGTTCCGAACAGCACGTCCCAGAGGAAGAGCAGGTTTCCGTAGTTGCCCTTGTAGTTCACGGCGGGATCGCTCGCGTGGCGGCCGTGGTGCGCGTGATGCGTCGCCGGCGTGCTGATCGTGCGCTCGACCACCCACATCACGGGCGCGAGCGCCTTGATGCGATAGAGCGGCGCGTCCCACGCGGCGTCGCTGTGCGCCCCGATGATGACCAGCATCTTGACCACCAGGTAAAAGGCATAGAACCAGCCGAGCCCCAGATAGACGAGTGCCCCGGCGATCCAGATGTTCGGCATCATCGCATAATAGATGATGTTGTTCCGATAGACGAGCCGCACGCTCATATAGCGCGCGTTATGATGCGCGCGGTGGAGGTTGTAGAGCCACGGGGTGCTGTGCGACGCGCGATGCCACCCATATTGGACCATGTCCTCGCACACGAGGAACAGCGCCAGCGCGGCATACCAGGGGGTGTCGAGCAGCGCGCCTTCATAGCCGGGGAAAAACCTGTGCCCAAGCGCGCCCACCGCGAGCAGGATCGCCGGCTGGGTCACCGCCATCAGCGTGAACATGCTGACGATCTCGACGATCGCGTCGTGGCGCGATTGCTCGGGCTTGGCAAAGAATTGCGTGCGCAGGATCTCGACCAGGCAAAAGCCCAGATAGATGCCCGCAACGATCAGGCCCGATTGCGCCGAAGTCAAATGCATGTCCCGTCTCCCGCTGGCGGCACCGCCGCTTGCCTTTTTTTCCTTTCTGTCAGAAAGCGGCGACCAGGAATGCAAAGAAGTTATCAATTGACCCTGGCGGAGCGCACCCGCCTTCCCGCCGCCGAGCGTGACCGCCTCGCCGCGCTCGCGCCGGTGCGCGCCTTTGCCGACGGCCAGTTCGTCCAGCACCAGGGCGACCCCGGCGATAGCTTCTGGGTGGTGATCGAGGGCAATGTGCTCGCGGGTCGCTATGCAGAGGATGGCGGCTTTACCGCCTTCGCGATCGTCGGACCGGGCGATATGTTCGGAGAGCTTGCGTTCTTCACCGGCATCCCGCGACAGGCCGACGCGATGGCGAGCGGCCCCGCCCGCCTGATCGCGATCGACCGCCCGCTGCTGCGACGGCTGATGCAGGAGGATGTCGGCTGGGCCGAACTGCTGTTGCGCAGCCTGGGCCGCCAGCTTGCGGTGTCGCTCGACGTCATCGACGCCGATCGCCGGCTGCCCGTTGCCGAGCGGCTGGTGCGCCTGCTTCGCGCGATGGCCGACGACGCTGGCGGCACCGCGCAGGTCCGCGCGACGCAGCAACAGCTTGCCGACCTGCTCGGCGTGTCGCGCGTGACGCTGGGCGCCGCCTTGCGCGATTTGTCCGCACGCGGCCTCGTCGAACGGGGCTATGGCCGGATCCGTCTCAAGGCTCCGCTTTCGCCGCACGGCTGAGGTCGTTATACCCGCGCGATGATCTCCCGTCTTTGCCGCCAGCTCCTCCTGCTCCTTGCCGCGGCTCTGCTCGCGCCGGCGGCCGGTGCCGCCGAACGCGGGCCGCTCGTGCTCGCCGCGGCGAGCCTCCAGGAATCGCTCAACGCCGCCGCCGATGCGTGGGCGGCAAAGGGCCATGCGCGGCCGGTCCTGTCCTTTGCCGGGTCGTCGGCGCTGGCGCGGCAAATCCTTGCCGGGGCGCCCGCGGACCTGTTCCTTTCGGCCGACGAGCCGTGGATGGACGCGGTGCAGAAGGCCGGGCGGATCAGGGACGGCACGCGCACGACCCTGCTCGGCAACCGGCTGGTGCTGATCGGGCCGGCGCGGGGCTCGCTGCGTCTCGCGCCCCGGCGCGGATTTCCGCTTGCGCGCGCGCTCGGCGGCGGCCGTCTCGCGGTGGCGAACACCGATGCCGTACCCGCCGGCAAATATGCAAAGGCGGCGCTGACCACCCTGGGCGTCTGGACCGACGTCGCCGGGAACCTCGCACCGGCGGAAAATGTCCGCGCCGCGATGGCGCTGGTCGAACGCGGCGCCGCGCCGCTCGGAATCGTCTATGCGACCGATGCGAAAGCGTCGAAGCTGGTGCGTGTCGTCGGCGTCTTTCCGGCGTCGAGCCACCCGCCGATCCGCTATCCGGTCGCGCTGCTGAAGGCGTCGCGCCATCCCGACGCCGCAGGGTTCCGGGCCTTCCTCGCGTCGGGCGCAGGCCGCGCGATCTTTGTGCGTTACGGCTTTTCGGCGCCCTGATGCTGTCGCCGGAGGAATGGGGGGTCGTCGTGCTCTCGCTCAAGATCGGCGGGGCCGCGGTGCTCGCGATGCTGCCCGTCGCCTTCGCGCTTGCCTGGGTACTGGCGCGCTATCGCTTTCCCGGGCGCCTGCTCGTCGACGGACTCGTCCACCTGCCGCTCGTGCTGCCGCCGGTCGTCACCGGCTGGCTCCTGCTCATCGCCTTCGGTCCGCTCGGACCGGTCGGGCGCTGGCTCGAAAGCTGGCTCGGGGTCAGCGTGATGTTCCGCTGGACCGGTGCCGCGCTCGCGGCGGCGATCATGGCGCTGCCGCTGATGGTCCGCGCGATGCGGCTGTCGATCGAGGGGATCGACCGGCGCTACGAGGGCGCGGCACGCACGCTCGGCGCGGGGCGCTGGTACGCGTTCCGGACGGTCAGCCTGCCGCTCGCGCTGCCCGGCGTGCTCGCGGCGCTGGTGCTCGGCTTCGCGCGGTCGATCGGCGAATTCGGCGCGACGATCACCTTCGTGTCGAACATTCCCGGCGAAACCCGCACCCTGCCGCTCGCCATCTATTCGGCGCTCCAGGTGCCGGGGGCAGAGGCGATGGCGACACGCCTCGCGGTCTTCTCGGTGATCTTGTCGCTCGGCGCGCTGGTCCTGTCCGAATGGCTGGTACGGCGCACCCATGCCGGAAAGACGCGGCATGGCGATTGAGATCGACGTCGCGAAGCGCCTCGGCGAGCGCGTCGTGGCCGCGGCTTTCACCGCCGGCCCCGGCCTGACCGCGCTGTTCGGTCCGTCGGGGGCGGGGAAGACCAGCCTGCTCAACATGGTTGCCGGGCTGCTGCGTCCCGACCGCGGCCATATCCGCATCGGCGACCGGACCCTGTTCGGCGCGGGCGTCGACCTGCCGCCGGAGGCGCGGCGCATCGGCTATGTCTTTCAGGACGGGCGCCTGTTTCCACACCGCCGCGTGCGGGCCAACCTTCTCTATGGCCACGACCTCGCCGCACCGTCGGACCGCTGGCTGACTCTCGACGAAGCGTCGGCGTTCCTCGGCATCGCGCCTCTGCTCGACCGCTGGCCGCGCAGCCTGTCGGGGGGCGAAGCGCAGCGCGTCGCGATCGGCCGCGCGCTGCTACGCGGGCCGGAGATATTGCTGATGGACGAACCGCTGTCGTCGCTCGACGCGGCGCGGCGCGGCGACATCATGGCGGTGATCGAACGGATCCGCGACGAGCTGGGCCTGCCGATCCTGTACGTCAGCCACGACCGCGCCGAAGTCGACCGGCTGGCGACGCAGGTCGTGGAGATCGGAGAATAAAGTTTCACTTGAAACCAGTTTTGTGATAGAAGTGTTGTCATGGAGAGCCAGTTTACCCACGTTCACGAAACCCCGCCGCCGGGCGTCGCGCCCGATTGGACGATTCCACAGGATTGGGGCGCGTTCACCGCCGACGAACATGCGATGTGGGACCGGCTGTTCGCACGCCAGTCGGACATGCTGCCGGGCCGCGCCGCGGACGCCTTCCTGCGCGGAATCGACGTGCTCAAGCTCGAAAAGCCGGGGATACCCGACTATCGCGACCTCAACGCGCGGCTGACCGATGCGACCGGCTGGCAAGTCGTCGCGGTGCCGGGGCTCGTCCCCGACGATGTCTTCTTCGACCATCTCGCGAACCGGCGCTTTCCCGCGGGCAATTTCATCCGCACGCCGCAGCAGCTCGACTATCTTCAGGAACCCGACGTCTTCCACGACGTCTTCGGCCATGTCCCGATGCTCGCCGATCCGGTGTTCGCCGACTATATGGTCGCCTATGGCGAGGGCGGGCTGCGCAGCCTGAAATATGACGCGCTGAAACAGCTCGCGCGGCTTTACTGGTACACGGTCGAGTTCGGCCTGATCCGCGAGGGCGGGGGCCTGCGCATCTATGGCGCGGGCATCGTGTCCTCTTATGCGGAGAGCGTTTTCGCGCTCGATTCGGACAGCCCGAACCGCATCGGTTTCGACCTCGCGCGGGTGATGCGGACCGAATACAGGATCGACGATTTCCAGCAGAATTATTTCGTCATCGACAGCCTCGAACAATTGCTCGACGTGACGGTGAACACCGACTTCGCGCCGCTCTATGCGTCGAATGCCGCGCTGCCCGCGATCCCGATCGCCGATATCCTGCCCGGCGACGCGGTGATCACGCGCGGTACACAGGACTATGCGCTGGGCCGGCAAACCGCCTGAACCGATATCGGGACGGCAGGCCTACCAACTGCCGAACGTCGCGTCGGCCGGGTTCGCCCGGTGGAACGACCGCTCCTTGCGCCGATAGCCATAGCGCCGCCGCTTGGCGAGCAGCAGGCACGGCCATTCGGCGCTGCCGCCCTGCGCGATCCGGCGAAAGCCCTGCGCCCGATAGGCGGCAAGCACGGGCTCCATCTGCCGCGCGATCAGCCCGGCCAGGATCGCGTGGCCGCCCGGCGCCGTCGCCGCGGCGATATCCGGCGCCAGGGTGATCAGCGGTCCGGCCAGGATGTTGGCGATGACAAGGTCATAGGGCGCGCGGTGCCGGATCGCCGGATGGTCGGTTCCGGGGGCCACCGCGAGCGCGAGCTGACCGCCCGACCGGCCGAGCGCGACGCCGTTGATCGCGGCATTCTCGCGCGTGACGAAAATACTCGCCGGGTCGATGTCCGACGCGATTGCGCGCGCGCGCGGCCATACCGACAATGCGGCGAACGCCAGCAGGCCGGTACCGGTCCCGATGTCGGCGATGTTGCGCGGCCGCTCGCCGCGCTCCGCCAGCCGGTCGAGCATCGCAAGGCATCCGGCCGTCGTGTCGTGGCCGCCGGTTCCGAAGGCCTGGCTCGCGTCGATCCGGAACGGCGTCGCGCCCGCCGGCACCGCATCGACATAACTGCTCGTGTGGACGAAGAAGCGTCCGGCATACACCGGCTCCAGCCCCTGCTGGCTCAGCGTCACCCAATCCTCTTCGGGGAGTTCCTCGACCTGCGGTGCCGTGCCTGCGGCGCTGGGAGCCAGCGATTGCAGCAGCGTCAGCAGGGCGGCGCCGGGCTTGTCGTCGACATAGGCGTCGAGTTGCCACTGTCCTGCATCCTCGTCGATCTCGCGCGTGACGACGACCGGCGCGTCGGGTAGCGCGTCGAGCTCGGGTATCTCCCCCGACAACGCCTCGGCCTCGTCGCGCGTGCAGGGAAGCGAGACGATCCAGCTCATCGGTCAGCGCACATAGCTTGCGCCATTGGCATCGAGCACCGCGCCGGTCATCGACGGCGGCGCGTCGAGCGCGCACCAGCGGATCATCTCGGCGATCTCGTCGGGCATCGCGACACGCCCCAGCGGGATGTCGGCGAGCAGCTTGTCGCCGCCGCGGCTCGCCAGATAATCGTCGGCCATGCCCGTCATGGTGAAGCCCGGACAGATCGCGAAGGCGAGGATATCCTCTCTGGCATAGGCCCGCGCGATCGTCTTGGTCATCGCGACCATCCCCGCCTTCGAGGCGGCATAATGCCAGTGGGCGGGGCTGTCGCCGCGATAGGCGGCGCGGCTGGCGACGTTGACGATGCGCCCGCCAAGCCCCGACTGCTGCCAATGCAGCACGGCCAGGCGGCACAGCGACGCCGATGCCGTCAGATTGACCTGAAGCGTGCGGTTCCAGCTCGCGAGCCAGACATCGCCCGCCGCCTCGATCGGATTGGGTTCGAAGACGCCGGCGTTGTTGACCAGAACGTCGATGCGCCCGTCGAGCCGGTCCAGGCTCTCGGCCCACAGCCGTGCGGGCTCGTCGGAACTGCCAAGATCGCCGTCGGCGCTCGACAGCGCGACGATGCGGTGGTTCTGGTGCGCAAGGGCATCGGCGGCGGCGGCGCCGATCCCGCGGCTCGCTCCGGTGATCAGGATATGCGTGGTCATGGCCCCGCGTTTAGCGGGACCATCGCCATAATCAAAGCGTCACGCCACCCGCCGGCTGAACTCGCTCGCCGCCTGTTCGAGCGACTGGAGCCGCTCGCCCATCTTGGCGAATTTTTCGCTCAGCACGCTGATTTCGCCCGCCACCATGCCCGAATCGTTGCGGATGCTGGCGATCGTCGACGACATCGAATCGGCGGCGAGCGCGGTCTCGTCGACCGCTGCGGTGATCGACGTCACCGTCTGCGCCTGCGCGTCCATCGCGTCGCGGATGCGCTGCGCCGACTGCTGCACTTCGATGATCGTGTCGCGGATCGACTGGTTCGCGGTGACCGTGCCCTTCGTCGCCTGCTGGATCGCGGTGATCTTGCCCGCGATGTCGTCGGTGGCGCGCGCGGTTTCGTTCGCCAGGCTCTTCACCTCCTGCGCGACGACCGCGAAGCCGCGACCCGATTCGCCGGCGCGCGCCGCCTCGATCGTGGCATTCAGTGCCAGCAGGTTGGTCTGGCCGGCGATCTCGCGGATCAGGCCCAGGATCGATTCGATCGATTCGGCGTGGCGCGACAGCGTCTCGGTCATGGCGACCGCTTCGCCAGCCTGTTCGGACGCCCGCGTCGCGACGCCCGCCGACGCCTCGACCTCGCTGCGGGCGTCTTCGATCGCGCGGATCAGGCCCGCGGCGGTCGAGGCGGCCTCGCGCATCGCGATCGCCGATTGCTCGGACGCGGCGGCGACTTCGCTCGTCTTGGCGATCATCCCCTTGGCGGCGATATCGGCCGACTCGGCCTGGCTCGCGAGCTGCTGGCGCACCCCGTCGGTGTCCTGGACCAGCGAGGCGATCGAGCGGTCGAAATCGCCAGCCAGCGTGTGCCGCTCGCGCGAGACGGCGGCGCGCTCAAGCTTTTCGGCATAGCTTTGCATGATATCCATTTCGAGCAGCGCCAGCCGGTTCACCGCGCTGGTCAGGCGCGTGATGCGATCGGCATCGCCCGCGCACGCCGCGACGACATAGTGGATGGTCAGCCGCTGGCTTTCGGCGATGCACGACAGCACCGATGCGAGCGGGACGCCGACGCGCAACGCCATGTGCGTGTTCTGGCATGCGATCGTCGCCGCTTCCTGCCCCGCGGCGTCGGCATATTTGACCAGCATGTGCTTCGCGCTGCCGCGGACATAGGATTCGAGCAGGTCGCCCTCGACCTTGCGGATATGGGGCAGGGCGTTGAAGGCGTTCCAATAGGCGCGCCCCATCTCCTCTTCATGCCCCTGCGTCATCGCATGGATCTCTGTGGCCTGCGCGGCGAGCTGCCCGTCGAGGTCGTAATAGGGAAAGCGTTCGGCCATCAGCACCGGGTCGATCTGCTGCTTATGAATCGGATTTTCCTTCACCATGATCCTGTCCCCTGGGCTGTGCTCCGGGCGCGCCGGTCTGTCGCCAGCCTGCGTCCGTCAAATGGGTAAACGGGATATGGTCCGAAAACGGTAAATTCGCCGTTAACTGCGCGCCGGCTGTGCGCCGGGCGCGGGGGTGTCAGGGCAGGCGGACGGGATAGCCCTCGAACGCCTTGATCGTGCGCAGCGCAAAGGCGCTGTGCATCGCCGCGACGCCGGGCAGCCGCGACAGGCAATGGCGGTGCAACCGGTCGAAATCGGCCACATTGCGCGCCGCGACGCGCAGCCGGTAATCGGCGGCGCCCGACAAAAGCTGGCATTCGAGGATTTCGTCGAAGCGCAGCACCGCGCTTTCAAAGGCGGTGAGCGCCTCCTGGCTTTGCGAGGTCAGGCTGATGTCGACGAACACGTCGAGCTCGAGCCCGATGCGTTCGCGGTCGAGCCGCGCGCCATAGCCCGCGATGACTCCCGATGCTTCGAGCGCGCGGACCCGCCGGTGACAGGCGGAGGGCGACAGGCCGACCGCTTCGCCCAGCTCGACCGACGATTTCTGGCCTTCGCGCTGAAGCAGGTCGAGCAACTTGATATCGATACGGTCAAGCATTTCGCGTCACAGCGTCCAAAGTTGCACGATTTGTGCGTCCTCATGCCGTACGAAGCGATATTATGCAAACACACGGCGACGCGATACTGTTATGGTTCGCCAAAGGCTTCGGGAGCCGGAAATTGCGGTCCCCGTGCGGCATTTTTGGAGAGCGAGCATGATCATCGGCACCCCCAGGGAAATCAAGAACCACGAATATCGCGTCGGCCTGACCCCCGAGAGCGCGCACGAACTCGTTGCCCACGGCCACCGCGTCCTGGTTGAAACCGGGGCAGGCGAAGGTATCGTCGCCCACGACCGGGCCTATGAAGCCGCCGGCGCGACGATCGTCGGCAGCGCCGAAGAGATATTCGCGCAGGCCGAGATGGTGGTGAAGGTGAAGGAGCCCCAGCCGGTCGAGCGCGCGATGCTTCGCGAAGGCCAGATCCTCTACACCTATCTTCACCTGGCGCCCGATCCCGACCAGACGCGCGACCTGATGGCATCGGGGGCGGTGTGCATAGCCTATGAAACCGTGACCAGCCCGCACGGCGGCCTGCCGCTGCTGAAACCGATGAGCCAGGTCGCGGGGCGCATGTCGATCCAGGCCGGCGCGACCGCGCTCGAAAAGGCGCACGGCGGGCTCGGCATCCTGCTCGGCGGCGTCCCGGGTGTCGCGCCCGGAAAGGTGACGGTGATCGGCGGCGGCGTCGTCGGCTTCAACGCGGCCCAGATGGCGGCGGGGCTCGGCGCCGACGTAACGATCCTCGACCGCGATCCCGACGTGCTCGAACGCGTCGGCACTTTTTTCGAATCGCGGGCGAAGACGCGCTTTTCCAACCGCGCCAACCTGGCCGAATGCGTCGCGGAAGCCGACCTCGTCATCGGCGCGGTGCTCATTCCGGGGGCCGAGGCGCCGAAGCTGGTGACGCGCGAGATGCTGAAGACGATGCGCCCCGGCTCGGTGCTCGTCGACGTCGCGATCGATCAGGGCGGCTGTTTCGAGACGAGCCACCCGACGACGCACGACGCCCCGACCTACGTCGTCGACGGCATCGTCCATTATGCGGTCGCGAACATGCCCGGCGCGGTCGCGCGCACCAGCACCTATGCGCTCAACAACGTCACCCTGCCGCATGCGCTGCGCATCGCCGATCTGGGCTGGAAGGAAGCGATGCGCCGCGACGTGCATCTTTCGCACGGCCTGAACGTTTGGAATGGGAAGGTTACGTTCGAAGCCGTAGCCGAAGCCGTCGGAACCGATTATGTGCCTGTCGAGCAGGCACTCGCCTGACAGGAGGACATGCGTTTCAAAATGACCCCAGGACCAAGCGACGAAGACCAGCCCCTCGCGCCGCCGCCGGCGGGTGAGGACGAAGAAAACGAAGTTCTGCGCGCTGTGCGCGAGCGGAAGCAGCAGGAACAGGCCGCCGAAGAGGCCGAAGCCGCCGAAGGCCCCCCGCGGCGGCTCGGCTGGAAGACCGCTGCGGCGGCCGGTATCGGCATCGGCTCTGCCGCGGTGCTCGCGGCGCTGCTTTACGCAAACCGCGATCGGAAGTGACCGGCGGGGCCGAAAGGCCCGTGTGGCCGCTCGGGGGTGGATTTAGGCCAAACTCCTAAATTCCGTTCGCGTCGAGCGACGTCGAGACACGAACGGGATCTATAGGACGGTTCGCCCGCGACCCCCGACACCACGAAATCTTCCCTAGGCAATTGCATATCGGCGCGGGAAGGCTTAACCGGCCCCCATCGACCGGATAGAGTCATAAGATACGGGACTGATATGGCTGGCAACGAACCGAGCGCACGGCCGCTCTCACCACACCTCGGGGTATATAAATGGGCACCGTCGATGGCGGTTTCCATCTTTCACCGCATCACGGGGGACGGTCTCGCCATCGTCGGCGCGCTGATGTTCCTGTGGTGGCTCGGTGCGCTCGCCGCCGGCCCCGATGCCTATGACGCTTTTCTTGCCTGCGTGTGGCACGATCCCGCCGCCGGGACGGCGCATCAGGTAACGAATATCCTGGGCAAGGTCGTCCTGGTCGGACTGACCTGGGCCTTTTTCCAGCATCTCTTTTCGGGCCTGCGCCACCTCGTGCTCGACACCGGCGCCGGCTATGAACTGCGGGCCAACAGGCTCTGGTCGACGCTCGTCTTCGTCGCCGCGATCCTCGCGACCGCCGCGACCTGGCTTTATATCGCAAAGGTGGCGATCAATGGGTAATGGAACGCGTCTCGGCCGCGTGCGCGGGCTCGGCTCGTCGCATCACGGCACCGGCCACTGGCTGCAGCAGCGCCTGACCGCGCTCGGCAACCTGCTGCTCGTTACCTGGTTCTTCGTGTCGCTGCTGCGCCTGCCGCTTCGCGACCACGGCGCGGTGCTGCAATGGGCGTCGAACCCCACTGTCGCGCTGGGTCTGATCCTGATGATCCTCAGCGTCTTCTGGCACCTGCGTCTCGGGCTTCAGGTGATGATCGAGGATTATGTCCACGGCGAAGCGACGCGCCTGTTCGCCATCGTCCTGCTCAACTTCTATGCGATCGGCGCCGCCGCCTACGGTATCTTCGCCATCGCCCGTATCGCTTTGGCCGGGGGATCCGCGGCATGACCGACGCTTACAAGATCATCGACCACACCTATGACGCCGTTGTCGTCGGCGCCGGCGGCTCGGGTCTGCGCGCCACGATGGGCAGCGCCGAGGCGGGGCTCAAGACCGCCTGCATCACAAAGGTCTTCCCGACGCGCAGCCACACCGTCGCGGCGCAGGGCGGCATCGCCGCCAGCCTGGGCAATAATTCGCCCGACCACTGGACCTGGCACATGTACGACACGGTCAAGGGGTCCGACTGGCTCGGCGACCAGGACGCGATCGAATATATGGTTCGCGAAGCGCCCCAGGCGGTTTACGAGCTCGAACATGCCGGCGTGCCCTTTTCGCGCAACCAGGACGGCACGATCTACCAGCGCCCGTTCGGCGGCCATATGCAGAATATGGGCGAAGGCCCGCCGGTGCAGCGCACCTGCGCCGCGGCCGACCGCACCGGTCACGCGATGCTCCACGCGCTCTATCAGCAATCGCTGAAATATGACGCGGACTTCTTCATCGAATATTTCGCGCTCGACCTGATTATGGAAGACGGTGTGTGCCGCGGCGTCATCGCGTTGTGCCTCGAGGATGGCAGCATCCATCGTTTCCGCAGCCAGGCGGTCGTGCTGGCGACCGGCGGCTATGGCCGCACCTATTTCACCGCGACGTCGGCGCATACCTGCACCGGCGACGGCGGCGGCATGGTGCTGCGCGCCGGCCTGCCGCTGCAGGACATGGAATTCGTCCAGTTCCACCCGACCGGCATCTATGGCGCGGGCGTCCTGATTACCGAAGGCGCGCGCGGCGAGGGCGGCTACCTCACCAACTCCGAAGGCGAACGCTTCATGGAGCGGTACGCGCCGTCGGCAAAGGATCTCGCGTCGCGCGATGTCGTCTCGCGCTCCATGGCGCTTGAAATCCGCGAAGGGCGGGGCGTCGGGCCGCACAAGGACCATATCTTCCTGCACCTCGACCATATCGACCCGAAGGTGCTGGCCGAGCGCCTGCCCGGGATCACCGAAAGCGGCAAGATTTTCGCGGGCGTCGACCTGACGCGCCAGCCGCTGCCGGTCGTGCCGACGGTCCATTATAATATGGGCGGCATCCCGACCAATTATCACGGCGAAGTCGTCACCCTCGGCAAGGACGGCCCCGACACCGTGGTCCCCGGCCTGTTCGCGGTCGGCGAAGCGGCCTGCGTCTCGGTCCACGGTGCGAACCGCCTCGGCTCGAACAGCCTGATCGACCTCGTCGTCTTCGGCCGTGCCACCGGCCACCGGCTCAGGGAACTGGTCAAGCCCGGCGCGGCGCAGAATGCGCTGCCAAAGGACAGCGCCGACCTCGCGCTTTCGCGCCTCGACCATTTCCGCAATGCGGACGGCGGATCGCCGACGGCGGAAATCCGCACCGAGATGCAGCGCGCGATGTCCCAGCACGCCGCGGTGTTCCGCACCGACGAACTGATGGCAGAGGGCAAGGAAAAGCTCGCCGAAACCTACAAGCGGATGAACGACGTCCACGTCACCGACCGCAGCCTGATCTGGAACACCGACCTTGTCGAAACGCTCGAGCTCGACAATCTGATCGCCCAGGCGACGGTGACGATGCATTCGGCGCACAACCGCAAGGAAAGCCGCGGCGCCCACGCGCACGAGGATTTCCCCGATCGCGACGACGCGAACTGGATGAAGCACACGGTCAGCTGGTTCGACGGCTGGGGCGGCAAGGGCGGCGGGGTCAAGATCGACTATCGCCCGGTCCACGAATATACGCTCTCGGACGACGCCGAATATATCAAGCCGAAGGCGCGGGTTTACTGATATCGGACAGCGGGCATCGCGCGACCGGTACGCCCGGCCGGAAGGGAATGACCCATCCTGAGGAGTCCGTTCGTGCTTCGACACGGACGGAAAAAGAGGTTCGTCGGCCAGCGCCGCCCATTGGCGGCTGCACGAGGCTGAACTTTAATGAACTTTGGAACGACAGCGCGGACCCGGCCCGCGACGGCCGAAGACCGCAATGGCAACAGTCCGCCGCCAAACGGACAATCGCAGGGGGGCGGGCAGGCGCTCGTCTCCGGTCAGCCTATTCCCCGAACAGGCTCTTGACCGGATTCAGGTCCGAAAAGGGCTTGTCGACGTCGAGGCCCATGATCCACAGCTTGTGGCACGCGATCGCAAAGAACATGACCGCGATCGTCCATACGATGATCGTCTTGATGATCCGCCAGCGTTTTTCCGCATAGGCGCGGCGGGCACGCTCCTTGTGGTCGATGCCGAGTTCGGCCTCGAATTCCGCGACAAGCTGCGCGCGGCGGGTGCGCGAAATGTTCGCCAGGCTCATGGCTTGCCCATCATTGGTCGAACGGCGAGTCGCCATGTCTCTGTCCTGCGGTCCCTCTTTCCTGCATTTCGCCATAGGGGCGAGGGGCTGACAAAGGGTTAACCGCGCGCTGATCCTGCGATCAGCCGTTGGCGAGTCCGAACAGCTTGGTGCGCGCCTTGCCGCCGCGCAGCAGCACAAGGTCGCGGGGCGGGCGGCCGAGTGCCGCGGCGAGCAGCTCGCGCACCACTGCATTCGCCGCGCCGTCGGCGGGCGGCGCCGTGACGCGCAGGTGCACGACGTCGCCGACGATCCGTACCTCGTCGCGCGCCGCGCCGGGCGTCACGCGCACCTCGATCCGCCCGGTCGCGGCGGCGCGTGCGCGCAGCGCGTCGGTCAGCGCGGGGTCGGGGCGATATTTCAGATCGTGACTACCAGCTTGCCGACCGCGCTGCGGTCTCCCAGCTTGGCGATCGCCTTGCCGCCGTCGGCGAGCGCGAAGCTCTCGGTGACGCGCGGCCTGATCTTGCCCTGTTCCCACAGCTGGAACAGCCGCGCGATATTGGCGCGGTTGCGTGCCGGCTCGCGCGCGACGAAGGCGCCCCAGAAGACGCCCGCGACGTCGCAGCTCTTGAGCAGGGTCAGGTTGAGCGGCAGGCGCGGGATGCCCGCGGGGAAGCCGACGACCAGATAGCGACCCTCCCACGCGATCGAGCGCAGCGCGGGCTCGGCATAATCACCGCCGACCGCGTCGTAGATGACGTTCGCGCCCTCAGGCCCGACGGCTTCCTTGAACCGGCCCGCGAGCGCCTTCGACGCGTCCTTGTCGAACGGCTGATAGCCATAGACGACGACCTCGTCGGCGCCGGCCTGGCGGGCGATCTCCGCCTTGGCTTCGCTCGACACGCCCGCGACCACGCGCGCACCGAACGCCTTGCCCAGCTCGACCGCGGCGATGCCGACACCGCCCGACGCGCCGAGTACGAGCAGCGTGTCGCCCTCCTCGATGTGGCCACGATCGACGAGCGCGTGGATGCTGGTGCCATAGGTCATCAGCAAGGCGGCACCTTCGGCGAAGTCGTGCCCCTCGGGCAGGTGATAGACATTGTGCACCGAAACCGCGACCGCTTCGGACATTCCGCCGTTGCCGCACCCCGCGATCACACGGTCGCCGACCTTGAACTGCGTGACACCTTCGCCAACTTCCGCAACCAGCCCCGCCACCTCGCCGCCGGGGGCGAAGGGGCGTTCGGGGCGGAACTGATATTTATCCTCGATGATCAGCACGTCGGGGAAGTTGACCGCGCAGGCCTTCACGTCGATCACGATCTGCCCTTTGCCCGCCGTGGGGCGCGGCAATTCGCCAAGCGTCAGCGTTTCGGGGCCGCCGGTGGCGGTCGACAAGAGAGCCTTCATCATCTTCTCCTCACAGGGTTGTCATAGCGAAGGTTGCAGCCAGGGCCGGTCCTGCGCCAGTTTCGTCTCATAATTGCCGATCGCGGCGTCGCTCTTTTCGGTGATCGAAATCTCGTCAAGCCCCTCGAGCAGGCACATCTTGCGGAACGGGTCGATCTCGAAAGCGAAGCGGTCCTGGAACCGGGTCGTTACCGTCTGGCTGTCCAGATCGACATGGATGGGGTCGGTCTCCGCCACCTCCATCAGCCGATCGACGGCCGCCTGCGGCAGGACGACCGGCAATATGCCGTTCTTGACCGCATTTCCGGAAAATATATCCGAATAGCTCGGCGCGATCACGACACGGATGCCGAGGTCGCCGAGCGCCCAGGCGGCATGCTCGCGGCTCGACCCGCAGCCGAAATTGTCGCCCGCGATCAGGATTGGTGCCCCCTTGTTCTCGGGTCGGTCGAACAGGTTGTCCGGATCGGCGCGCAGGCTCTCGAACGCCCCTCTGCCCATCCCTTCGCGGCTGACGGTTTTCAGCCAGTGCGCGGGAATGATGACGTCGGTGTCGACATTCTTCAGGCCCAGCGGGATCGCGCGACCTTCGACTTTTTCCAGCGGGGTCATCCCATCAACTCCCGCACGTCGGTCAGCCTGCCCGTCACCGCCGCCGCGGCCGCCATTGCGGGGCTGACGAGGTGGGTGCGGCTGCCGGGTCCCTGGCGACCAACGAAATTGCGGTTGCTCGTTGAGGCGCAGCGTTCGCCCGCCGGCACCTTGTCGGGGTTCATTGCGAGGCATGCAGAGCAGCCGGGTTCGCGCCATTCGATCCCGGCCTCGATGAAGATGCGGTCGAGCCCCTCGGCTTCGGCCTGGGCTTTGACCAGCCCCGATCCGGGAACGACGATCGCCCATTTGACACCCGGCGCCTTCTTGCGGCCCTTGATGACCGCGGCGGCGGCGCGCATGTCCTCGATGCGGCTGTTGGTGCAGCTGCCGATGAAGATATTCTCGATTGCGACATCCTGCATGCGCGTGCCGGGCTCAAGCCCCATATAGGCGAGGCTCTTGGCGGCGGCGGTCTGCTTCGACGGGTCGGCGAAGCTCGCCGGGTCGGGAACGACGCCCGTGATCGGCACGACATCCTCGGGACTGGTGCCCCACGTCACGCTCGGCGCGATGTCGGCGGCGTCGATCACGACGACCTTGTCATAGGTCGCGCCCGGATCGGTGGCGAGGCTCTTCCAATAATCCACCGCCGCATCCCAGTCGGCACCCTTCGGTGCATAAGGACGGCCCTTCAGATAGTCGAAGGTCACCTCGTCGGGCGCGATCAGGCCGGCGCGCGCACCGCCCTCGATCGCCATATTGCTGATCGTCAACCGGCCCTCGATCGACAGCGCGCGGATCGCGCTGCCGGTATATTCGATCACATGGCCGGTGCCGCCCGCGGCGCCGATCGTGCCGGTGATGTGGAGAATGATGTCCTTCGCGCTGACCCCGGGGCCAACCTTCCCCTCGACGCGCACTTCCATCGTCTTTGCGGGCTGGAGGAGCAACGTCTGGGTCGCGAGCACATGCTCGACCTCGCTCGTCCCGATGCCGAAGGCGAGCGCGCCGATGCCGCCGTGGCACGCGGTGTGGCTGTCGCCGCACACGATCGTCGTGCCGGGCAGCGAAAAGCCGAGTTCGGGACCGACGACGTGGACGATCCCCTGCTCGGGCGCGGTCGCGTCGATGTAGCGGATACCGAAATCGGGGGCGTTCTTTTCGAGCGCGGCGAGCTGTGCCGCGCTTTCGGGGTCGGCGATCGGCAGCCTGTTGCCCGCCGTATCCTTGCGCGCCGTCGTCGGCAGATTGTGATCGGGCACTGCCAGCGTCAGGTCGGGGCGGCGCACCGTGCGCCCGGCGGCGCGAAGTCCGGCAAAGGCCTGCGGACTGGTGACTTCATGGACGAGGTGGCGGTCGATGAAAATCAGGCAGGTACCGTCGGGGCGCCGTTCGACGACGTGCGCGTCCCAGATTTTTTCATAGAGGGTGCGGGGTCGGGTCATGCCGCTCACTTAAGCCGATGCGACAACTTTGCAAGCGAGTGGCGATCCAAAACGCAATTTTCGGTCGTGGCGATGCGAACATCCGGCGGTCGTCATACCGGACTTGATCCGGGATCCAGCCATCGGCCGCGACAATGGACGCCGGATCAAGTCCGGCATAGGAGGGAGGAGAACTGGTCACCGGTTCGCAACCGGCGTATGACGATTCCATGTCCGCGCTCGCCATTGTCATGCTCGTGATCGCCACCGTCTTCGCGATGGAGGGCGTCGCATGGGCGAGTCACAAATATATCATGCACGGTTTCGGATGGGCGTGGCACCGCGATCATCACGAACCGCACGACAAGATGCTGGAGAAGAATGACCTGTTCGGCCTCGTCGGCGCGGCGATGAGCATTTCGATGTTTGCGGCGGGCAGCCCGATGATCATGGGACCCGGTGCGTGGGAACCGGGAACGTGGATCGGGCTCGGTATCCTTTTCTACGGCATCATCTACACGCTCGTCCACGACGGACTGGTCCACCAACGCTACTTCAAATGGGTGCCGCGGCGCGGCTATGCGAAGCGGCTGGTGCAGGCACACAAGCTCCACCATGCGACGATCGGCAAGGAGGGCGGGGTAAGCTTCGGCTTTGTGTTCGCGCGCGACCCTGCAAAGCTCAAGTCCGAGCTGAAGGCGCAGCGCGAAGCGGGTATCGCGGTAGTGCGCGAGGCGCTCGCGGATTAGGCGATCCGGTAATCCGCGGTAATCACCCCCGCTGCGGCGAGCTCGGCCTCGTGGCTTTCCTCGCGCCAGTCCTCGGCAAGCGCCTGGCGTTCCCATTCTTTCATCGCAGGGTGGGCGAGCATATGGTCGACCCACACCTGTCCGGCACCGACGTCGAGGCCATAGGTGCGAATGCGAAACGCGACGGGCGCGAAGAAGGCGTCGGCGGCGCCAAAATCCGCCCCGGCAAGCCACGGCCCGCCGAAGCGCGACGATCCTTGCTCGAAGAGTTCACGAATGCGCGCAACATTGGCCGCAAGGGCGGCCGACATCGGCTTGGGCGTCACGCGCACGCCGACATTCATCGTGCAATCGTTGCGGAGCGCTGCAAAGCCGCTGTGCATTTCGCACACCGCGCATTGCGCCCAGGCGCGCGCGTCGGGACCCGCCGGCCAGACACCCTCGTGCCGGTCGGCGAGATAGAGCGCGATGCCGAGCGAATCATGGATTGTGCGGCCGTCGTGCAACAGCGCCGGGACCTGTCCGGTCGGCGAAAAGCTGCGGAAATCGTCATAATTTACCGGCTTGGTGAAGGGCTCGATGCGATCGGCGAATGCGATGCCGAGCCCCTTCATCAGCACCCACGGGCGCAGCGACCAGCTTGAGTAATTGCGGTTGGCGGTGATCAGTTCGTACATGGCTCGATGTCCGGTTGGCGGCGACAGACGGGGCGGCGCATGGGGGCTTATCCGATCCGTTCGGGTGCCGCGGCAATCGTCTGGTTGCCGTGGGCTGGAGGTAGGTCGCCCAGATCGAGCCAGGGCGAATCCTTGCGCTTGTAGTAACTGTCGATCACCGCGAACGGGATACGGAACGGCCGTCCCCAGTCGCTGTTCCACAGCGCCACCACGCCGGTCCGCGTCGCCGGATCGAAGATCATCGTCGAGCGATAGCCCGACACGCCGCCCGAGTGGCCCTCCAGACGATGACCGTCATAGGTAAAGCTGCGCCAGCCAAGGCCATAGCCGGCGTCCTTGTTGGCCTGGCGTAGCGCGCCGCCATAGACGCGCGCGGTCTTGACGCGCGGACGATGGGCGATCTGCAAGGCGCGTTCGGGCAATACATCGGGGCGTTTTCCCATCATCGCCTGCATCCATGTGGCGAAGTCGACGATGTCGCTTTCGACGCCAGCGGCGGCCGGAACGCGCCAATAGGCCTCCTTTAACGGATGCGAATCCCACAGGGCGTGCGGCCGCGCCCAGTCGCGTGCGCCGGTCAGGCCCTGTTTTCCATAGTGCGCGCTTATCATGCCGAGCGGTCGGAAGAGCCTGTCTTCGACGGCGTTGGCAAAGGGCTTCTTTGCGACCTGCGACAGGATCTCGCTGGCGGTATCGAAGGCGATATTCTGATAGGTGTGACAGGTGCCCGGCTCGCATTGCAGCGGCGCCGAAGCAAGGCTGGCGCGCAGGAGGGCCGGGCTTTGGCCCGCCTCCAGCTTTTCGTCATAGGCGTTTTTGGTCAGCCCCGTGCGCTGCGCCAGCAACTGCCCGACGGTGACCCGCGTTTCGGCACCGCCTGGCAAGCGAAGCGAGGTGTGCCAGTCGGCGATCGGGCGGTCGAGATTCAAGGCGCCATCGTTGGCCAGGGCGGCCGCAAGCGCCCCCGTAGCCGTCTTGGATGCAGAGGCCCAACGAAACAGCGTGTGCGGCGTGACCGGCGCCCCGCTCGCGCGATCCGCAACGCCATAGGTCCGGACGAAACGCAGGTCGCCGTCTTCGACCACGGCCACTGCCAGGCCTGCCATTTCGGAGCGCTGCGACAGCGCCGTCAATTGCCGGTCGAGCATGCGATAGTCGATTCGGCCGTGCCATTCTCCAGGCGTATCGGGCAGGTTTTCGGTCGCCCGCAGCGGGATGGGAACGCTCGCCAGCGGCTGGCTTTCGCCGGATGCACCCAAACCGAACCAGCCGGCGAATCCCAGCGCGACGACGGCGACGAGTCCAAGCAGAACCCGCCGCGCGAATGTGTGATTAGATGGCGACCTCATATTCAGCGGTCGTCTTAGCCGCGACTTCGTCGGTCGTCACCCCCGGAGCGAGTTCGATCAGGCGGAACGGGCTGTCGTGATCGGCGCGCTTGAATACCGCAAGGTCGGTGATGATCATGTCGACGACATTCTTGCCCGTCAGCGGCAGGGTACAGGCGGGGATGAATTTCGGATCGCCGTTCTTCGACACATGCTCCATCACGACGATGATCTTCTTGACCCCGGCGACGAGGTCCATCGCGCCGCCCATGCCCTTGATCATCTTGCCGGGGATCATCCAGTTGGCGATGTCGCCACCCTCGCTGACTTCCATCGCGCCGAGCACCGTCAGGTCGATGTGCCCGCCGCGAATCATCGCGAAGCTGTCGGCCGACGAAAAGAAAACCGATTGGGGCAGTTCGCTGATCGTCTGCTTGCCGGCGTTGATCAGGTCGGGGTCCTCGTCGCCTTCGAGCGGGAAGGGGCCGATGCCGAGCATGCCGTTTTCGCTCTGCAGCGTCACGTCCATCCCGTCGGGAATGTGGTTGGCGACCAGCGTCGGAATGCCGATGCCAAGATTGACGTAAAAACCGTCCTGCAGCTCCCTTGCGGCGCGAGCCGCCATGTCGTCGCGGCTCCAGCCTTTGGTGTCGTCGGCCATTATTTCGGCTCCCATTTCGTGTCGGAGGGGAAAAGATCGTCCCAGCCCAGGCGGTCCCACGGACCGTAGACGGGATTGGGAAAGAGGAACCAGCCCTTGTCCCACAGCGCGGTCGCGGCGGGGCCGGTCGCGAGGGCGATGCGAGCGGCGGGCGGCAAGGCCTTGTCGTTGAACTGCTGGCTGAAATCGCCAAGCTGATCGCCGGCCATGGCGATCACGCACCAGCGCGCGGCGATCGTGGCGCGGCGGCCATCCTTGCTCGATCCGTCGGCATCGTCGCCGGCAAGGAACAAGGTTTCGCCATGCTTGAATTCGCCGAGCCCCGCGGCGCGCAGCGTCGCTTCGGTGCCCGCGGCGTTGGCTGCGCGGCGGTTGGTGTTCGCGATCACGGTGATGCCGGCAGCGCGCAGCGCGTTCACCATCGCGATCGTCCCGGGCATCGCCTTCGCAGCGCCAGCGCCGGTCTGTTCCCAGCTATCCCAGATTTTCGGATCGAAGCCGATACCGCGTTCGGCCATGTAGCGCGTCGCGCCCAGATTCCAGATCAGCGTTTCGTCCGCGTCGAACACCGCCGCGAAGGGCTTGTCGCCGCACGGCTCGAATCGCGGAGCGTCGAGCGTCGCGCCGAGCGCCAGGACGACGCTGTCCCGTGGCCGCTCCTTGATCCGCCGGGCCGCATAGTCGGCAATGCGCGCGTTGGTCGTCCGCATTGCCACGGCGGCTTCGGCCGAGCCATAAAGATATTGCAGCGCCGTTGTCGGTTTTGCGGCTTCGGCCGGCGGGGGCGGCGGTGCGACCGGCGCGGGTGCGGTGGACGCGCATCCCGTGAGCAGCAGCCCCAGCGACAAGGCTATCGCGCGCATGTCAGGCGGCCTCGCGCGGGCGGACGGTGCGGAATTCGATTTTCTTGTCGTATGGCGCGCCGACGATCATGCGCTTCACATAGATGCCGGGCAGGTGGATGCAGTCGGGATCGAGGCTGCCGGTCGGCACGATTTCCTCGACCTCGGCGACGCAGATCTTCGCTGCGGTCGCCATCGGCAGGTTGAAGTTGCGCGCGGTCTTGCGAAAGACGAGGTTTCCGGCTTCGTCGGCTTTCCACCCCTTGATGATCGCAAGGTCGGCAAAGATGCCGCGCTCGAGGATATAATCCTGCCCGTCGAAGGTCTTGACCTCCTTGCCCTCGGCGATCGCGGTACCAACGCCGGTCTTGGTATAAAAACCAGGGATGCCTGCCCCGCCGGCGCGGCAGCGTTCGGCAAGCGTGCCTTGCGGACAGAATTCAACCTCAAGCTCACCGGCAAGATATTGGCGTTCGAACTCCTTGTTCTCTCCGACGTAAGAGCTGATCATCTTCTTCACCTGGCGCGTACGGAGCAGCTTGCCGAGGCCCTCGCCGTCGATCCCGGCGTTGTTGCTCGCAATTGTCAGCTCCTTCGTCCCGGCGTCGCGGATCGCATCGATCAACCGCTCCGGAATGCCGCAAAGGCCGAAACCGCCGGCGCAGATGTGCATGCCGTCGAACAAAAGCCCGTCGAGGGCGGCGGCTGCGTCGGAATATTGCTTGTTCGCCATGAATCGGGCTCCTTTGCTGGCGGGCGCGACTGTGGCGCATCCAAATCATCAATTCTAATCATAGTGATTTTAGATTATTCATAAATGATGTCGATCAATCGAATTTCCCTTTATCATCTCGAAACATTGCTCTGGATCGATCGGCTCGGAACCTTCTCGGCCGCTGCCGAACGGCTGAACACGACGCAGCCGGCCGTATCGGCGCGGATGCGCGAGCTTGAACAGCGGCTCGGTTCGACCCTGTTCCGCCGCGACGGAAGGGGGATGGCGCTGACCCCCGCTGGGCGCAAGCTGGTGCGCGACTGCGCGCCGCTCCTGCGCGAGATGGAACAGGCTTTGCTCGGCAGCGGGGGCTTTGGCGAAGCGAGCGGCGTCGTGCGGATCGGCGCCGGCGAGATCGCCGCGGCAAGCTGCCTGCCACCTTTCATCGCGGCCTTGAAGGCCGAAATGCCGAACGTCGGGCTGGAAATAGAGATCGACCTGACCGCTAACCTGATCCAGCAACTCCTGACCGGGCGAACGGACCTGGCCTTTGCCGCCGGACCGGTCGCGCACCCGTCGCTGAAAACCAGCCCGATCGGACGGGTCGCGCTGCTGTGGCTCGCAAGCCCTGCGGTCGCTGCGGATTTTGGCGACGGGGGAGAGGTTGCGTTGCCAGTATGGTCGCTTGCGAGTCCTTCGCCGATCCATGGCCGAATGCGCGATGCGATCGACGCTTCGCGTATCGCCCCCAAGTCGCTCAATCTGTGCAACAATGCCCGGATGATGATCGACATTGCGCGGGCCGGCGGAGGGGTCGGCATCTTCCCGGAACCGATGGTGCGCGCGGAAATCGCCGCCGGCTCGCTCGTCGACCTGACCGGCATGCCGCCGCTCGATCCCGTCGCGTTTCACGTCGCGATGCGCGTCGCGGATACCGAACCGGTGCTGACGCGGATATTCGATCAGGCCGCGGCGCTGCGTATCGACGAACCCCATGTTGATGCCGATCAATGAACCGCACCGCCCCTTCGTGCATTCGATATACGAATGGGATGGCGAAGGAGATTGATCATGCGCTCGATACTGGTTCACGCCGACAATGACGCCGCGTTCGAGGGACGGTTGCAGGCGTCGCTCGATCTCGCACGACGTTTCGAGGGGCATGCGACGCTGCTGATCGCGACGCCGCTGCAACAGTTTGTCAGCTTCGATCCGTTCGGGGGCACCTATTTCGCGGCAGAGGCGCTCGCGGCGGCACAGGCCGACGATCTGGCGCTCGAAAGCAAAGTGTCCGAGCGGCTGGCGGGCGAGGATGTGCCGTGGGACGTCACACAGGCCGATGGCGATATTGCGGGCGCGCTCGCCGCCGCCGCGACCTTCGCCGATCTGGCGGTGGTCAGCCTGCCGCCGGCGCATGGCGAAGCGCGAGGCGGCCCGCCGCCCCTGCTCGCCGGCGATCTGGCGCTCAGCGCCGCGACCCCGGTTCTGGCCCTGCCGCGCGCGGTCAAGGCGCTCGACCTGGATGCGCCGGTCATGGTGGCATGGAACGGCAGCGCCGAAGCCGCGCACGCCTTGCGCGCGGCGATCCCTTTGATGGCGGGTCGCGCGGTAACGCTCGTCACCGTCGGGGCCGACGATGGCGGCTTTCCCGCGACCGACGCGCTGCGCTATCTGTCGCGCCACGATATCCATGCCGAGCTCAAGACGGTCGAGCGCGGCGGCGATACGGTCGAGGAACGGCTTGAAAAGGAAGCGCTCGGTATGGGCGCCGGCCTGATCGTGATGGGCGCGTTCGGTCGCAGCCGGCTGCGCGAGACGATCTTCGGCGGAGTGACGCAATATCTGTTGACGAGCAGCCGCGTGCCGTTGCTGCTGGCGCATTGAGGCGCGGCCATCCTTAACCCAGCAAGCCCGTGTGCTCCCGCGAAGGCGGGAGTCCATCGGCCGACGGCCCTGTCTTGCACTGGTCGGAGATGGATCCCTGCCTTTGCGGGGATACGCCGCTTTTTCATCGACGAGGATGCGCCTGTCTAAGGCAGCGTCAATCCCAGCACCGCCGACAGGTCGGCAAGCGCCTGTTCGCCGCTTGTGACCTTGATGGTGTGCATACCGAGCATCGCCGCCGGCTTGCAGTTTATGCCAAGGTCGTCGAGATAGACGCAATCAGACGCGTCGACGTCCAGCACTTCGCACATCATCTGATAGATGCGCGGGTCGGGCTTGCGAACGCCGACCTTGCTCGATTCGATGACATGATCGAAGCGCGCCATGATCGCGGCGATTTCCGCCGCGGCGCCTTCGCTGCGCGCCATGCCCGCCCCTTTGCCCGACGGGACGTTGTTGGTGATGCAGCCGATCGTGACATCGCCGGCCTTCAGCGTGTCGAGCGCCGCGACCATCGCAGGGCGCACCGCGCCCGCGAGCACGGCCAGCACCGCTTCGCCCTCGAGCTCATGTCCCAGCGCGCGCGCCTCTTCGGCAAAGGCACGGTCGAAGGTTGCGGCGTCGATCTCCGCGCGTTCGAACTTCGCCCAGGCATTGTCGTCGGGGTCGGCGGCGTTGACCCGGCGCACGAAATCGCGCGGCAGTCCGCGTTCCTCTTCCAGGCGATTGAACGCCTCGAAGGGCGAGGCGGTGATGACGCCGCCGAAGTCGAAGATGACGGTCGAATAGGTCATGGAGGTTCCCATGCCCCGCCCGTGCGCCCTCGATCAAGCGAATAAGCTCGAGGTCAGCCGACCGCCGCATCGAAGAGCGACCCGATCGCGATCGTCGCGCCCATCGCCATCGCCCCCCAAAAGCTGACGCGTACGACGGCTCGTCCGATCGGAGCGTTGCCCGCCCACGCGCCGAGCGCGCCCAAAGCGGCGAGGAAGGCGAGGGACGCACCCGAGACGACCCAGGGCAAGGATGATCCGGAAACGACGAGCACGGCCGCAAGCGGCAAGGCGGCGCCGACCGAAAAGCTCGCGGCAGAGGCCGCAGCCGCCTGGATCGGGCGCGCGCGCATCGCGTGGGTCAGCCCCAGTTCGTCGCGCAAGTGGCTGTCGAGCGCATTATGCGCGGTGAGCTGTTCGGCGACTTCGATCGCAAGCCGGCGATCGAGGCCGCGCGCCTGATAGATTTGCGTCAATTCTTCGAGCTCATAGTCGGGATCGGTCGCGAGCTCGTATTTTTCCATCGCGATATCGGCGCGTTCGGCGTCGCGCTGGGAACTGACCGAGACATATTCGCCCGCCGCCATCGACATCGCGCCTGCGACGAGCCCGGCCACGCCGGTCAGCAGGATCGCGTGCGGCGCCGTGCCCGCGGCCGCGACCCCCGCGATCAGGCTGGCCGTCGACACGATTCCGTCGTTGGCGCCCAGGATCGCGGCGCGCAGCCAGCCGACCCGGTCGACCACGTGCGATTCGCGGTGCGCGGGGTTCGCCTGCATGGTCAGTATCGCAGCGCGAGGCCGGGCCGCGCCCAGCGTGTCTTCACCAGTCGCCCGCTGCCCGACAGGGTCAGATAGGCATCGCGCATGTCGGCGCCGCCGAAGGCGATGTTGGTGGTGAAGATATCGTCGGTCGCAACGAATTCGACCAGCTCGCCCTCGGGCGAGACCACGCTGATCCCGCATTCGCCGATCGTCGCGACGCAGATGTTGCCGTTCGCCTCCATCGCCAGGCTGTCGAAGAATTTATAACCCGCCGGACGATAGAGCGGGATGCCCGGGCCGCCCGGCCCCGCCGCGTCGTCGACCTTGCCGGGCGCGACGATGTTGAACTTCATCAGGCGGCAGGTGTAGGTCTCGGCGGCGTAGAGCGATTTGCCGTCGGGCGACAGGCCGACGCCGTTCGGGTTGTTCGACGGGAAAATCACTTCCTCTATGAAGCTGCCGTCGGCCTTTGCATAGAAGATGCCGACGATGTCGTGGCAGCGCTTTGCATAATCGACCTTGCCATGATCGGTGAACCAGAAGCCGCCGTGCGCGTCGAACATGATGTCGTTGGGGCCGCGCAGGGTCACGCCGTGATCGCCCGACTTGTAGAGGGTCTCGACCGCGCCGGTTTCGATGTCGATGCGCTCGATCCGGCCGCCCGAATAGTCGTTCGCGATCCCGTGCGGCGCCAGATAGCCGCCCGATTCGACATATTCGAAGCCGCCGTTGTTGCAGCAATAAAGCTTGCCGTCGGGGCCGATCGCCAGGCCGTTGGGACCGCCGCCGGGGGTCGCGATCACCTGTTTCTTCCCACCAGGCCAGCAGCGCGTGATGCGCCCTTCGGCGATCTCGACCACGATGACGCTGCCGTCGTCCATGACGACCGGCGCCTCGGGGAAGCGCAGTCCGTCGGCGATCAACTCGAATTCGGCCATCCTTGTCTCCCTTGCTCTCGTCTTGCTGCTGTGCTTTGCCGCGCATCATGCCCGTTCGCACGCTCTTCGCCACCCATTTTTACGAGTCCGACATTGGCTCGCCCGATTTGCTGGAGGACCTCGAACAGAGCTGTTGCCTGCTTGCCGAAGAGGATGGCGCGGGGCGCGGATGGAGCCGCGCGCACGGTTACAAGGGTTATACGAGCTATGCGAGCCTCGACGACCTGCCGCAGCGCGACCCTGCGTTCGCCGATCTGAAGCGGTTGCTCGACAAGGAGGTGAGGGCGTTCGCAAAAGCGTGCCATTTCGACCTCGCGAAGCCGTTGCGGCTCGACAGCCTGTGGGTCAATGTCCTGAAACCCGGCGGCGCGCACAGCGGGCATATCCATCCGCACAGCGTCGTGTCGGGCACCTTCTATGTCACCGTACCCAAGGGATCGGGTGCGCTTAAGCTCGAAGATCCTCGCCTGCCGATGCTGATGGCGGCGCCGGGGCGGACCGAGGACGCACCCGAGCATCTGCATCCCTTCCTCTATGCCGAGCCGGCGCCGGGGCGCGTCTTCCTGTGGGAAAGCTGGCTGCGACACGAGGTGATGGTGAGTGCCGCGAAGAGCGAGCGGATCAGCATCAGCTTCAATTACAGCTGAGGCGTCCTACATGGACGCGATAGTTTCCTTCGATACCAAATAGGAGCCCCCCATGACCGCGACCACCGCCGACTATAACGCCGACCTGCAACTTTTCATCGCGGGCGCATGGCGGAGCGGCGAGGGACGCGATGTCGCGCCGGTCTATAATCCCGCGACGGGCGCGCCGATCGCCGAGCTGCCGGTGGCGAGCGCGGCCGATCTCGACGAGGCGCTGGCCGCCGCCGACAAGGCATGGCCGCTGTGGCGCGCCAAGACCCCCGACGAGCGCGCGGCGCTGATGCACAAGGCGGCAGGGATCATCCGCGAACGGATCGAGCCGATCGCCACGCTGCTGACGCTCGAACAGGGCAAGCCGATCGCCGAAGCGCGCGGCGAGGTTGCCTCGGCGGCGGGGCTGCTCGCCTATTTCGCCGAAGAGGGCAAGCGCATCGAAGGCCGCGTGCTCCAGCGCCCGGCGGGGCAGCGGACGATGGTGCTCAAACAGCCGGTCGGCCCGGCGGCGGGTTTCAGCCCGTGGAACTTCCCGGTCAATCTGATGGTCAAGAAGATCGCCCCCGCGCTCGCCGCGGGCTGCGTCGTCATCGCCAAGGCGCCCGAGGAGACGCCGGGCTGCACCAGCGCGATCATGCGCTGCCTCGACGAGGCGGGGATTCCGACCGGCGTTGCGCAGCTCGTCTATGGCGTACCCGATATGATCAGTCGGCATTTGCTGGCGAGCCCGATCATCCGCAAGGTCAGCTTCACCGGCTCGACCGCGGTCGGCAAGCATTTGATGCGGCTGGCCGCCGACGGCGTAAAGCGGATCACGATGGAACTCGGCGGCCACGCTCCGGTGCTGGTCTTCGACGATTGCGATCTCGAAGCGACGCTCGACCGTGTCGTCATGCAGAAATTCCGCAATGCGGGGCAGGTGTGCATCTCGCCGACGCGCTTCTATGTGCAGGAGGGCATTTACGACGCCTTCGTCAAAGGCTTCGCCGAACGCACGGCCAAGGTGAAGATCGGCAGCGGGCTCGACGCCGACACCCAGATGGGCCCGCTCGCGAACAAGCGCCGCGCCCCTGCGCTCGAGGCGATGATCGCCGATGCGAAGGCGAAGGGCGCGCGCGTCGTTGCTGGCGGCGAAGCGACGGGCGAGGGCTATTTCTTTCAGCCGACCGCGCTCGCCGACGTGCCGCTCGACGCCGATGCGATGGTCAATGAGCCGTTCGGGCCGATGGCGCTGATGCGGCCGTTCGGAAGCGAAGAGGAGGCGCTCGAGCAGGCGAACCGCCTGCCCTATGGCCTCGCCGCCTTCGCCTTCACCGAGAACGGCCGCCGCATCAATCGCATCGTCGACGGGATCGAGAGCGGCATGGTCGGGGTGAACAGCTTCGTCATCTCGACCCCCGACACGCCGTTCGGCGGGATCAAGGAATCGGGATTCGGCAGCGAGAGCGGGCCGGAAGGGCTGGACAGCTATCTCGTCACCAAGGCGGTGCATATTTATTGATAGCCGAGTTGGGGGGTGCGACGAACGGCCGCTTCGGGGTGGGAAGCGGCCATTGCCAACTTTTGTCATCCCCGCGAAAGCGGGGATCCAGGGTTGCGCAACTCCGCCCTGGGTTCCCGCTTTCGCGGGAATGACAAAGTGGGCATACCCAATGACCTACGGCCAACTTCAGTCGTTGCCGGCCATCACCCGATGTCGCCGATCAATCGCGCTCCAACCAGACGAAATCGCGCCCCATTGGCGTCAGGTGCGCGCCGCCGTCGACGAAGATCGTCTGCCCCGTCACCGCCTCGGCGCGCGCGAGCCAGGCTACCGCATCGGCTATCTCCGCCGGGGCCGGCAGCGCGCCGAGCGGCATGCGCGCGGCAATCCGGTCGATCTGGGCCTGGCTGTAATCCTCGGTCGCGATGGTGAGCCCCGGCGCGACCGCATTGACCCGCGCGGCGCCGCCAAAGGCGACCGCCAGCGTCGCGGTCGCCTGCCACAGCGCCGATTTCGACAGGCTGTAGGCGATCTGGTCGGGCACCGGATGCGCGACGCGCTGATCGACGATGTTGACGATCGCGGGCCGCTGGCCCTCGCCGGCGTGCGCGACGAGCGCCTTTGCCAGCATCACCGGCGCATGATGGTTGAGCTGCATCATCGCCGCGAGGTCGGGCTGGCTCAGGTCCTGCCAGTCCCCTTCGGCGAACAGCGCCGCATTGTTGACGAGCAGGTCGGGCGCGCGGCCGAAGGCTGCGATCACGTGCGGCACCAGCGCATCGACTTCGGCCGCGACCGACAGGTCGGCGGTGAAGTGGCGGTTCTCGGCGCCCGTCTCGGCGAGGGCGTCGACGAGCACCGCATCGGGATCGGCGACGCTGTGCTTGTGCAGCGCCAGCGCATAGCCTTCGCGCGCGAGCCGGGCGGCGATCGCGGCGCCGACGCGGTGCAGGCCGCCGGTGACGAGCGCCAGTCTTTGCGTCATTTTCGCGCTCGCCGCATCGTGATGCCGATCTGTTCGCCCTCCTCGGCGATCGCGAGCTTGACGATCTTCACCTCGACTTCCTCGACCTTTTCGTCCTGCAGGAACAACGTGTCGATGATATGGTCGGCGACGCTTTCGATCAGCACGAAATGAACGTCCTTGGGGATGCCCTCGGTCGCCGCGAATTTCAGGTTCATATAGTTTTTCGACGCGCTGAGCGGCGTCGTCGGCTCGTAATGCGCCGCCATCTTCAGCCGCGCCCGCACCGATATGCGCAGCGGCTGCGGCAGATGGGTTTCTTCGGAATAGATGCCGGTCAGCACCTGGACGGTCAGCCCGTCCACCTCGAGCCACAATTGATCGGTCACAAGAAAATCCTGCACACGGGCGCCATTATCCGGCTTTCAAATAGGGCGCCCTAACCCTAAAGCGCCGCCGCATTAGCGAAAGGGTGCGCGTTGGTCGAGTTACTTCCCTTGTCGGATATCGAGCCGCAGGCGGTCGAGGATTTGCTCGACGCGGCATTTGGCGCCGACCGCTTCGGGCGGACCGCCTATCGCATCCGTGCAGGCATGACCGAAATTCCGGCGCTCAGCCTTGCGCTGCGCGAAGACGGCGCACTCGCGGGCACGATCCAGTGCTGGCCGGTGATGCACCGCGCGCCGGGCGGCACCGCGACGCCGCTGGTGATGGTCGGACCGGTCGCGGTGCGCCCCGACCTCCAGCGCGGCGGGCACGGGCGCGCGCTGATGGCGCATATGCTGGAGGCCGCGGAAACGGCGGCCGACGGCGCATTGATGATGATCGGCGATCCCGAATATTACGGCCGCTTCTTTGGCTTTTCCGCCGAAGCAACGGCGGCCTGGGATTTGCCGGGGCCGTTCGAGAGGCGCCGCTTGCTTGCGCGGGCCGTAAATGGGCACATCCTGCCCGCAAGGGCGGGGACGATCGGGCCGCGCTGACGACGCGCCTGTTGCCATTGCCGTCCTCGGTTGTGGCGGACCGGTTCCGCGCCGTCGTTCCAAAGTTCAGTAAAGGTCAGCCTTGTGCGGCCGCCGCTGGCTCGCGTTCGCATGCGCAAACCGTGATCGCTTTTATCCACCTGTCGAAAGAGCCGGGACGGACGCTGGCACAGCCGAACAATGTAGGACAGCGTTTTTTTGCGAAATCGGCTTTGGGGTGGGGAGCGGACTGTCCCCTATTCGTCATCCCGGACTTGATCCGGGATCCATAGCAGCGCCGAAGTCATGGACCCCGGATCAAGTCCGGGGTGACGAGAAGAGGAAGGGCCGCATTCAGTCGCATGCGGTCAGTCCGATCACATCGACAGCGATCGTCCCGTTCGTTGTCGGCAGCCCGTGCGCCGCCGGGCTGTCGCAAAAATGCCTGTCCCGCATTTTTCGGGACGCAAGGCGCCGAGACCCCGAATCGCGAGGGATGTCGCGCAGTTTTCCAAGGATGTTCGCGGGGAGGCTTCGCGTCGCTTGCGCCGGCTCTCTTTACTTGATCGCCCACCTTCCTATGTCGGTGTGATGGCCGGTTCCCTCCCCTCGCTTCCGAAGGCATTTTCGCAGCTTTCGCTCGCCGATACGATCGAGCGTCTCAAGGCGCACAAATTGCCGCCCGTCGAGAGCTGGCATCCCGAGCGCGAAGGCGACAGCGCGATGGAAATCCGCGCCGACGGCAGCTGGTATCACGAGGGCGGACGCATCGACCGCCCCGCAATGGTGCGGCTCTTCTCGACCATCCTGCGCCGCGAGAGCGACGGTCGTCATGTGCTCGTCACCCCCGCGGAAAAGCTGGGCATCGTCGTCGAGGATACGCCTTTCCGCGCGGTCGAGATGAAGAGCGAGGGCGAAGGCCCGGCCCGCACGCTCGCCTTCCGGCTCGACACCGACGATCTCGTCGTCGCGGGTCCCGAGCATCCCCTGACGTTCGGGGCCGATCCCGACCGCCCCGATCCGCGGCTGCATGTCCGGGGCACGATCGGCAACGGGCTCGAGGCGCGCATCGACCGCGCGCTCTATTACGAGCTGGTCGAGATGGCGCTCGCCGATGGCGAAACGCCGCCCGCGGTCTGGTCGAACGGCGCACGCTTTCCGCTGGTGGACGGCTGATGCTTTCGGCCAGGCTGCGCGGCGCGCTGGACAATCTGCTTCCCGATGCTGGCGAAGACGAAACCTATCTTGTCGCGGGCAAGCCGACGCTGCGCGACGCCGCGGTCCTGATCGCCTTCACCGACCGCCCGGATCCGGGGGTCATCCTGACCCAGCGCCCGCAATGGCTGCGTGCGCACGCCGGGCAGGTCGCCTTTCCAGGCGGCAAGGTCGATCCGGGCGATCGCGACGTCGTCGATGCCGCGCTGCGCGAGGCCGAAGAGGAGATCGGGCTCGACCGCCGCGACGTCGATATCGCCGGGACCACCGCCCCCTATCGCTCGGGCAGCGGCTATCACATCACCCCCGTGCTCGGCGTGATCCCGCCCGACCTGCCGCTCGATCCCAATCCCGACGAAGTCGAGGAATGGTTCGAAGTTCCGCTCGACATCCTGTTCGACCCCGACAATTACGCGCGGCAAGAGGCCTATTGGCAGGGGCAGGCGCGACATTATTACGACCTGCACTGGCAAGGGCGACGGATCTGGGGCGTGACGGCGGGCATCATCATCAATCTGGCGCGGCGCATGCCGGCGGGATGGCACCGGTGACGCGGCTGCCCGATTCCGCGTGGCGCACGCGTCCGGGCCTGCGACGCATCGTTCGGGCCCTCGAAGCGGACGGCGGGGCGGTCAAGGTGGTCGGCGGCGCAGTGCGCGACACGCTGCTTGGCTTGCCCGTGACCGACGTCGATCTCGCGACCCCGCTGCGACCCGACGAAGTGACCCGGCGGCTGGAGGCCGCGGATATCAAGGTCATTCCGACCGGTATCGCGCACGGGACGGTGACCGCGATCGCCAGCGGCGACGCGCACGAAATCACGACGCTGCGCCGCGACGTCGCGACCGATGGGCGGCGCGCGACGATCGCCTTTTCGAACGAATGGCGCGAGGACGCGGCGCGGCGCGACTTTACGATCAACGCGCTCTATGCCGAGCCGGCGAGCGGCGACGTCGACGACTGGTTCGACGGCCTAGCGGACCTCCAGGCCGGCCGGGTGCGCTTCATTGGCGATGCCGCGACGCGAATCGCCGAGGACCATCTGCGTATCCTGCGTTTCTATCGGTTCGCGGCGCGCTTCGGCACGGCGGGGCTCGATACGGCGAGCCATGCCGCCGCGGTTGCGGCGCGCTCTTCGCTGCGCAGCCTGTCGCGCGAGCGGGTGGCCGACGAACTGCTCAAGATATTGTCGCTCCCCGATCCGCGCGCGATCGTCGGCCAGATGGCGGCGGACGGCATCTTCGCCGAGATCGTTCCCGAATTCGATCCCGGATTTGCGGCGCGCCTTGACCGGCTGGTGGCATCCGAGGCGCGGACGGAGGCGGCGCCCGCCCCGCTCCGGCGCATGGCGGCGCTCCTTCCCGCCGACGCGGCCATCGCCGAGCAGGTGGCCAGCCGGCTGCGCCTTTCGACGCGTCAGCGCAAATATCTGGGGGTACTGGCCGCGCATCGCGAGGACGTCGAACGGCCAATTCGCCAGCTCGCCTATGTAGTCGGCGGCGATGCGGCGCGCGACATCCATCTGCTGGGCGGCGAGTATCCGGAACAGGTGCGCGAGCTCGACGGCTGGGCCATTCCCCGGCTGCCGCTGAAGGGCGGCGATATCGTCGCGCGCGGGGTGGCCGCGGGTCCGGATGTCGCGAGGTTGCTGCGCGCCGTCGAGGCCGCCTGGGTTGCCGAGGATTTTCCCGATGCCGCGCGGGTCCGCGACCTGCTCGATCAGAAAATGGGGCGATCGAGCGACTGACGCCAATAGTCGAAGGCCCGGTCCGCGCCCATCGGGTGCGCAAAAAGATATCCTTGCCCGAAATCGCAGCCGAGCGCCGAGAGCAGGCGCGCCTGGTCGGCGGTTTCGACCCCTTCGGCCGTCGTTTTCATCCCTAGCACTTCGGCCAGGCTCTGGATCGTGCGGACGATCGCCGCCTTGTCGCGGTCCTCGACCATGTGATCGACGAAGCTGCGATCGATCTTGAGCACGTCGATCGGCAGGCGTTGCAGATAGGCGAGGTTCGAATAGCCGGTCCCGAAGTCGTCCATCGCCACCCGCGTGTCGAGCGCCTTGAGCTCGCTGAGCACCGACAGGGCAAGATGCGGATCGCCGATGATCGCGCTTTCGGTCAGTTCGATCATCAGCCGCTCGCCGCCGATCCGATTGCGTTCGAGCGCGTCACGGACCACCGCGGCGACGTCGTCGCGCACGAGCTGGATCGTCGAGACGTTGACCGAGAAATAGCAGTCGACGGGCGTGTCGCCATTGGCGCGGTCCCAATCGGCGATGACCTGGGCCGCCTTGCCGATCACCCACTGGCCGAGCGGCACGATAAGTCCCGAATCCTCCGCGATCGGAATGAATTCGGTCGGAGAGATCGAGCGGCCCTCGCCATTGTCCCATCGCGCCAGCGCCTCGAACCCGGCGACCTTGCCGGTCGCAAGCTCGATCAAGGGCTGAAAGGCGAGGCTCAGCCGGTCCTCTTCGATCGCGTTGCGCAAGGCGGTTTCAAGGCCGAAGCGATTGTCCGACAGCATGGCGGCTTCGGGTTCGTAGATTTCGATGCGGTCGGTCTGCTTGGCGCGTTTGAGCGCGATCTGCGCGTGGCGGATCTGGTCGGCGACGTCGCCGTCGACAGCCGGCTGGATCGCGCAGCCGAGCGCGCAATCGACGCTGACCTTCAGGTCGCCGATCCGAAACGGATGGTCGAAGCAGCCGCGGATGCGGCGCGCCATTTCGCGGACATCGGCACGCCCGCCGGCGACGCGCGACGAGATGGCGAATTCGTCGCCGCCGGTGCGCGCCAATATGTCGCCGCTGCGCAGGCTCGATTTCAGGCGCCGCGCGACAGTGATGATCAGTTCGTCGCCGGCGAGCGGGCCGATATGTTCGTTTATGCGGCTGAAGCGCGCGAGGTCGAGCAGCAGGATCGCATGGTCGGCCGGCTCTTCGGAGCGCGTGCGATGCTCGACCAATTCTTCGAAGCCGGCCCGGTTGGGGAGCCCGGTCAGGCTGTCCGACACGAGTTCGCGGCGCAGGTTGCGCTCGGTCATCATTTCCTGCGTGCGGTCGATCAAGGTCAACAGGAAGAGCGATTCATCGCCATATTCGCCCGATAGCGGGCCGATCGAACCGCGCAGGTCGCGCGCCGCCGGACCTTCGCCCAGGCGGCAGGAAAATTCCTGCGGATCGTCGCCGCATTGCGCCGCGCGCTCGATCGCCCGGCGCAGCTCGAGCGGCGCCTTGGTCCCGGTCGGGGTCAACCCGAGGCGGTCGAAGGCGGCGTTACTCGCATGCAGGGTGAAATTGCCGCGCGCAAGCGGCCGGATAAGCGCGGCTGGCACCGGCAGGGCGTCGATCCAGCCGACGAAAAGCAAGGGCCGGTCTTCGCCGGTTCTATCGATAGGCATAACAGCGGGTTTTATGCGACCTTTCCCCATTGGCCCTTGGCTAGGTTACCGGGGGTAAAGAAGCTATTTACGGCAACAGGAAAATCGGATCAGTTGAAACGATTGTTGCGCGGGAAACCGGTTGGCGGCATGCGGCCCGCCGCGCCGCGCGCGACGCGCCACGGGGCGAGGTCGGTCTCGGTGCGCGTGCGTCCGCTGTCGCCGCCCATCGTCCAGCTCAATCCGTCGGCGAAGGCGAAGGTCGTCGCATCGGACAGGCCGCCGTCGCGATAGCGTTGCAGCATCACACCCTGCCCGCGCGCCATGACCGGCACCTCGGCAAGCGGGAAGACGACGAGCTTGCGGTTTTCGCCGACGGCGGCGACGCTGTCGTCCTTTGGGCCGACGACCCGCACGACCGCCAGCCGCGCCTTGGGTTTCAGGTTCACGACGTTGCGGCCCTTGCGCGTCTCCGCCGTTACTTCGCCCATCTGGACGACGAAGCCGTGCCCGCTTGTCGAAGCCAGGAGCAGACGCCCGTCGGCCTGCGCCGGGATCATCGCGACGATGCGGGCGTCGGGATCGATATCGACCATCAGCCGCAGCGGCTCCCCGAATCCCCGACCGCCGGGCAGCTTGTCGGCGCCGACCGTATAGAAGCGCCCGTCGCTCGCCGCGACGAGCAGCTTGTCGGTCGTTTGCGCATGCGCGGCGAAGGCGAGGTCGTCGCCTTCCTTGAACTTGAAGTCGCCCCACTGATCCTCGGCAACATGCCCGCGCTGCGCACGAATCCAGCCGCGCTTCGACAGGATGACCGTTACGGGCTCCTTTTCTATCATCGCGTCGAGCGGAATGTCCCGGGTCGGAGCGGCTTCGGCGATCGTCGTGCGGCGCGCACCCAGGTCGGTGTCGGGACCATAGACGGCGCGCAGAGCGGCCAGGTCGCGCTTCAATCGGGTCCGCTGCCGCGCGGGGCTCTCGATGAGCCTGGCCAGCTCTTCGCGCTCGGCGGCGAGGTCGGCCTGTTCGCGCTTCAGTTCCATTTCCTCGAGCTTGCGCAGCGACCGGAGGCGCATGTTCAGGATCGCCTCGGCCTGGCGGTCGGTCAATTCGAACTCCGCGATCATCACCGCCTTGGGTTCATCCTCGGTACGGATGATCTCGATGATCCGGTCGAGGTTGAGGAAGGCGATCAGATAGCCTGCGACGAGTTCGAGCCGGTCGTCGATCTTGCCGATGCGGTGCTCGGCGCGGCGGACCAGGACGACGATCTGGTGCTGTAGCCATTCGGTGAGCAGCTGGTGCAGTCCCATGACCTTCGGCGTTCGCGTCGCGTCGAGAACGTTGAGGTTAAGCGCGAAGCGGCTTTCGAGTTCGGTCAGCCGGAACAGGCTTTCCTTCAGGATATCGGGATCGACGTTCCGGCTCTTGGGGACCAGCACGATGCGGATATCTTCGGCGCTTTCGTCGCGAACGTCGTCGAGGATCGGCAGCTTCTTGTCGGCGATGAGCTGGGCGATCTGTTCGATCAGCTTGCTCTTGGCGACGCCGTAGGGGATCTCGCTGATTACCAGCTGCCAGGTGCCGCCGGCGAGCCTTTCGACGCCGCTGTCTTCCCAGCCGCCGTCCTCGCGCTTTCCGGTCGAAAAGCGTCCGCGCACGCGAAAACCCCCGCGGCCGGTCTCATAGGCCTGCGCTATCGCGTCCGGGCTGTCGACGATAATGCCGCCGGTCGGGAAATCCGGTCCCTTAACATGCTCGAGCAATTGCGCGAGTTCAGCCCGGGGATTCTCGATCAGCAACAGGGCCGCGTCGATGACTTCCGACGCGTTGTGCGGCGGGATGTTTGTCGCCATGCCCACCGCGATCCCGCTCGCGCCATTGGCGAGCAGATTCGGGAAGAGGCCGGGCATGATTTCGGGCTCTTCGTCCTCGCCGTTATAGGTCGGACGAAAATCGACGGTGCCCTCGTCGAGGCCCTGCATCAGGTCGATCGCGACACGCGTCAGCCGGGCCTCGGTGTAACGATAGGCTGCGGCGTTATCGCCGTCGATGTTGCCGAAATTGCCCTGGCCGTCGACGAGCGGATAGCGCAGCGAGAAATCCTGCGCGAGGCGGACCATCGCGTCATAGACCGCGGTGTCGCCGTGCGGATGGAACTTGCCGATCACGTCGCCGACGACGCGCGCCGACTTCTTGTAGCCTTGGCTCGGGTCGAGCCGCATCGCGCGCATCGCCCAGAGCAGGCGGCGGTGGACGGGCTTCAACCCGTCGCGAAGGTCGGGAAGCGAACGGGCTGTGATCGTCGACAGCGCGTAGACGAGATAACGCTCCGACAGGGCGCTGTCGAAGCGAGTGTCTATGCTGTCGCCCTTGGGATCGGAAGCCGCCGGAGAAGGGAAATCGTCGTCGTTGGTCGCCATTGTCAGCGGCCGATAGCAAGGCGCGCGTCACATGGCAAAGGGACTGTGGGCAAAGCGGCAATCGTTCCTGGTCTATGGATTGTCGGCATAGGCCTTGACCAGATCGAACAGATAGTCGCGGCCGACATAGACCGAGCGCGCTTCCATCCGTTCGTTGAGGCCGTGCGCGCCATTTCCGTCGGGGTCGCCCCACATGCCGGGAACGCCGTAGGTCGGAATTCCGACCGCCCCCAGGAAGGTGGCATCGGTGTAGCCGTTCGCCATCGACGGAATGACCTTCAGCCCCGGCCAATATCTGTCGACGAGCGACTGCATCGGCCCGATCACTTTGGCGTCGAGAGGCGGAGCGGGCGGCGCGGGGCGCTTTGGCGGCAGTTGCGTCACGGTAACGCCCGGATCGTCGATGATCCGTTCGAGCTCGGCCTTGATCTCTTCGATCGGATGGCCGGGAAAGATGCGGCAGTTGATATTCGCGCCCGCCCGCTGGGGCAGCGCGTTTGCAGCGTGGCCGCCGTCGAGCAAGGTCGCGACGCAGGTGGTACGCAGGTTCGAATGAAGGAAGCGGTCGGTATTGGCGACCGCTTCGGCTTCCTTGTCGGCAGGGTCACGGGCGAGCGCGACCATCGCGCTGCCGATCGCATCGCCGCGTACCGCGCCCGCCTCGGCAAAGTAGCGGCGCGTCGTATCGGTCATTTCGAGCGGAAATTCATACGCTTCGATCTTCGCCAGGGCGTGCGCGAGCTGATAGATGGCATTGTCGGGCACTGGAACCGAACTGTGCCCGCCGGGGTTGCGCGTTTCGAGGCGGAAATTGGCGAAGGTTTTCTCTCCGACCTGCACCGTCTGCCCGATTACCTTTCCCTTGCCGTCGCTGTCGCCGCCACCGCCCTCGTTGAGCGCAAATTCGGCGTCGATCAGGTCGCGCCTGTTCGCGGCGAGCCATTCGGCACCATTGAAGGCACCGTTGGTTTCTTCGCCGCACGTCAAGGCGACCTTGACCGTGCGTTTGGGCCGGTACCCCTGTTTCTTGAACCGGATCAGCGTGTCGATCCACACCGCGGCCTGCGCCTTGTCGTCGGCGGTCCCGCGACCGTAGAAATAGCCGCCTTCCTCGATCATCTTGAACGGGTCGCGCGTCCAGTCCTCGCGCTTGGCCTCGACGACATCGATATGCGCGATCAGCAGCAGCGGCTTTGCGCGTCGCGACGTGCCCGGATAGACGGCGACCAGGCCGCCTTCCTTTGGATGGTCGGGCGCGGCGAAAAGCGTAAGCTGGCCGTCGGCGAAACCCGCCGCCTTCAACCGCGTCGCCATCCGTTCGGCCGCGAGCGTGCAGCTTCCCGACGAGAGCGTCGTGTCGGTTTCGACAAGGTCGCGATAGAGATCGCGAAAGGCGATCCGGTCGGCGCGCAAGGGGGCTTGCTGGGCGCTCGCGGGGGCAGCGACGACGCCCAGAGACAACAACAACGCGGCCGACAGTTTCATGGCAATCCCCCTGTTTCGGACGCGCAGCGGAGCAGAAACGATCGCGTGCCGCAAGTCCATCGCTTTCGCTTGCGCGCCGCGCCGCTTTCGCGCAAGCGCGGGACGGGAGAGAGGAGAGACAGTGGCAAGTATCGAAGACGATCCGCCGGGGCCGCTGGCCCGGTTGGTACGCGCCGCGATGCTGTGGTTCTATCGCCGTCAGGGCTGGACCGCGGTGGGCGATGTGCCCGAGCCCCGGCGCTTCATCATCATCGCGGCGCCGCACACCAGCAATTGGGATTTCCTCTATTATCTGGGCCTGACCGCCGACAAGGGTATTCGCCCGCATTTCATGGGCAAGCTGTCGTTGTTCAAATGGCCGATCGGCGGTTTCATGCGCCAGATGGGCGGTATTCCCGTCGACCGGTCGGGAGGGCTGAACAATGTCGAGCAGATGGTGTCCGAATTTGCGCGCCGGCGCGAGTTCATGCTGACCGTCGCGCCCGAAGGGACGCGGGGCAAGGCGAAGAAGTGGCGCACGGGCTTTTACCATATCGCCGTGGCGGCCAAGGTGCCGATGGTGGTGGGACTGATGGATTATGGCCGCAAGACCGGTGGCCTGGGGCCGCTGATCTGGCCGACCGGCGACTTTCGGGCCGACATGGAAAAGGTGCTGTCCGTCTATCGCGACTGTACCCCGAAGCATCCCGACCGTGCAGTCCGCTCGATTTCGGATATAGTAGGGGACATGGAAGGAGCGATGACATGACAGGCGTCCTGCAGGTTCTGGCGGTGAATTTCGCCGGCTTGCTGCTCGTGATCCTGGCATTGTGGGCGATTGCGCGGGCGATTCGCGACGTGTCGTTCGTCGACGCGTTCTGGGCGTTCGGCATGGTTCTGCTCGCCTGGGGCACGGTGTTGCAGACCGGCATCGACGGCCAGCGCACCCAGATGATCTTATTGCTCGTTTCGATCTGGGGCGTGCGCCTGGCACTCCACCTGTTCCTCCGCTGGCGCGCCGAGGGCGAGGATCCGCGCTATCGAAAGATCCTGGCCAACGTCACGGAATCGCGTGGCTGGAGCTGGGATCGCGCGGCGTTGCTGTCGGTGTTCCTGATGCAGGCACCGTTGCTGTTCGTCACCTGCCTGCCCGCGCAGCTCGGTCTCTACGCGAGCGCAACGGGGCTGTCGGCGGCGATGGGGACGCTCGCGCGGATCGGCGCGTTGCTCGCCGTGATCGGCATCGCCTTTGAAAGCATCGGCGACCTGCAACTCGCGGCCTTTCGCAAGAACCCCGCCAACCGCGGGCGGGTGCTCGACACCGGCCTGTGGCGGTACACGCGGCACCCCAATTATTTCGGCGATGCGCTGACGTGGTGGGGATTGTGGATGATCGCGGCCGATGCGGGGCCGGGAATCGCGCTGGCAAGCCTGGTCGGGCCGGTTTTCCTGACCTTTACGCTGACGCGCTGGTCGGGCAAGCCGATGCTCGAACGCGGGCTGCGTAAATCGCGTCCCGATTACGCCGACTATGTCCAGCGCACCTCCGGATTCATCCCGTGGCCGCCAAAGCCTCGCGCGATCAAGGTCTAGGCGGCGCGCCGGTCCCCGCCGACGCGGCGGCGCTTGGCGATGCCCCGCGCATCCGCGCCATCCTGACCGATGCCGCGCGCGAAGGGCGCAGCGTCAGCTATTCCGAACTTCTCGGCGAACTCGGGTTTCGCTTCACGCGTCCGAAGATGCGTGCGCTTTGCAAGACGCTTGGCGAAGTCGACCGGCTGTGCGCCGCCGAGGGCGAGCCCGACCTCGCGGTGCTGGTCGTGCGCGAAAGCGACAGATTGCCCGGACAGGGATGGTGGGTCGGCGGTACCGCGCTGCTGCTCGGTTACGACGGACCGTGGGAAGGCGCCGCAGCGGCCGCGTTCACCCGCGAGCAGCAGCAACTCGCCTTCGACCATTGGGCCGATCGCTAGGTTCATGATCTAGCCGGCCCTCGCCGCATCTTGCCTGCGTGTCGTACTTGCGGCAGATATGGCATGGGTCGTGCCATTTAAACTGGGGGACGGGGTGCATGCCGGGGGCAATTGCGGGCGCGGTGCCGACGATGGCGCTGGCGCTTTTCGTCGTGGGATCGGTCGTCGTAATCATCATGCTCTATCGCGCACTGGGCCGCGCGCGCGAGGCGCGGCGGGTGGCTGAGGTCAAGCTGGAGATCGTGGAGTTCATAGCCGAGGTAGGGACGTGGGACTTTGCCGCCGACCGGCGCAGCATCGACCTGTCGCCGCAGGCCTTTGCGATTTTCGCCCGCCCGCCCGCGAAGGGCGCGATGGAGGTGGAGGAGGCGATCGCCTATTATCACGCCGAGGACCGCGACATGGTTCGCGCGGCGTTCGATCGCGCGCTGAGCGAGGGCGACGATTTCGAATATCATGCCCGCGTCGTCGATGAATCGGGACGGCTGCGCTATGTCCTCGCGCGCGGGGCAGCGCGCTTTCGCGACGGCGCGATCAGCGGAGTCTTCGGGTCGATCATCGAAATGCGCGGGCCGTGGCAACGCGTGCCCGACCGCGCCTTCGCCGACCAGCGTTAAGGCGGCGCGCGTGCGGGCGCCCTATTTGACGAGCCCGATCTCGCGCAGCCGCTGTTGCAGATATTCATCGGCGGTGATCGGCGCGGGGTACAGGTCGGGGTGCCCGGCGTCGATGCAGCTTTCCAGCGTTTCGATTCGATAATCCGACCGGAAATGCAGGAAAAACGGCATCGAATAGCGCGCGACGCCGGCGCGGCCCGCGTCCGGGTTGCGGACGCGGTGCGTCGTCGAGGGTAGGCGATTGTTGGTCAGGCGTTGCAGCATATCACCGACATTGACCGCCATCGCGCCGGGCGGCGGCGAAACGGGCAGCCAGCTTCCATCCTTGTCGAGGATCTCGAGCCCGGCTTCCTCGGCGCCGAGGAGCAGCGTGATCGTGTTGATGTCCTCGTGCGCTTCGGCGCGGATGCCTTTCGCGGGGGCTTCGACCGGCGGATAGTGGAGCAGGCGCATCACGCTGTTGCCGTCGAGCACCGTGTCGTCGAAGAAATCGGGAGCGAGGCCAAGGTAGCGGGCGATGCCCGACAGCAGCTGGCCCCCGACGCGGTCGAATTCGGCGAACAGGGTTTCGAAGGTCGCGCGGAAGCCGTCGACTTCGCCGGGCCAGATATTGTTGGGCTGTTGCGCCGCGAGCCGGTGTCCCGCGGGCAGGTCGCGGCCGACGTGCCAGAATTCCTTTAGGTCGACATCCTTGGCGCCCTTGGCGATTTCGGTGCCGAACGGCGTATAGCCGCGCGCTCCGCCGCCGCCGGCGATATGATAGGCGCGCTTGGCCTCGTCGGGCAGGGCGAAAAAGGCCTTCGCCTTGGCCCAGGCCCGGTCGATCAGGTCCGGGGCGATGCCGTGGTCGGTGATCATCGCGAATCCGAACCGTTCGAAGGAGGCACCGAAATCCTGCGCGAAACGATCGGCGGGCAGCGACATGGAAATGACGGGAACGGCGGCAGTCATGCTGTAAAATCCATTTGATCGAGGCTGTGGCGCACCGTGCCGAAGCTTTGGCGGCGCGTCTTTGACAGGAATCGGGATTTAGGCGTTCGGGCGCTTGCGCGAAAGGGAAAAAGGCGGTTTCCCCTTTGCCAGCCCTCGGCTAAGCCCCGCGGCATGGGCAAGCAATATTGGCTGATGAAATCCGAACCCGACGCGTATAGCTGGGACGACCTTATCCGCGATGGCAGCGGTATCTGGGACGGCGTGCGCAATCACACCGCCAAGCAGAATATGCAGGCGATGAAGGTCGGCGACGAGGCGCTTTTCTATCACAGCAACATCGGCAAGGAATGCGTCGGGATCGTCCGGATCGTCGAAGCGGCCTTTCCCGACCCGACCGCCGACGCGGGCTCGCCGTGGGTGGTGGTGCGCGTCGAACCGGTCCGCAAGCTGGCGCACCCGGTCACGCTGAAGGCGATCAAGGCCGACCCGAAATTGACCGAGATGGAACTGATCCGCCAGTCGCGCCTGTCGGTCGCGCCGGTGCGTGCCGCCGAATGGCAGCATATCCTGAAGATGTCTGAAAAATCAGAAAATTAGGTCCCGGCCCCGGCCCCGGACTCAGCTGCCCAGCGTCGCTTGCAAATGACTCGCGACCGACGGGTGGAGCGGTTCGATGAATTCGCAGCCGTAATTATTGCCGTCGGCGCGGCGAACGACCGCTTCGCGCGGCTGCAGGCCGGGCAGGCTGACCCATATGCGCTTGCCGATCGCCTGATGCGAATAGGTGAACATGCGAAAGCCGTTCGAAGACAGGTCGAACAACTCGGCGTCGAACGGGTTCTGGCCGGCCTCGCGAAAGCGTGCGCGACCGTCGACCGACGCGCGCTCGGCCCGGCGGGCATTGGAAGACGAGAGAGAGAAACCATTAGTGTCGGGCACGACCGTTCGACCTTCGATCCGTTTCGATTCGGGGCAGTTTTACGCGGAGGCTGGTTACCGAAACCTCAAAGACCATCCTGAAAACTGATGGTTAAGGCGGCGTTGGTCCCATTTTGAGCAGGTGGCCGGGATAGGGCACGACCAGCGCCGACGCCTCGCGCCAGTCGGCCGCGAGCCAGCGCGCATGATCTTCGGGGTGCAGGATCAGCGGCATGCCATCCACGTCCTCGCGCTCGAGCGGACCACTGGGCTCGCTGGTCAATATTGCAAAACTCGGCCAATCCTCTCCCTGACGATGGATGCCGGCGAAGGCGAATACCGGCTGGCCGGGCAGCGAAACCCAGCGCTGCATCCTCGCGCCGGCCCGCCCCGACCAGACGGCGAAGGCAGTCGCGGGGACCAGGCAGCGAAGCTCTGGATGGCGCAAGGTGCCGATCCAGAACGGGCTTTGCAGGTTGCGCACCGACGTGACCGGCCGGGTGCCGCGCGGCGGCGGCGGGACGCCCCAGAGCTTTGGGCGCAGGGCGGGGCGAATGCCCGGACGAGCGCCGCCCACGACGACGGGAGCGGGCCGTCCGGGGGCGACATAATCGCCCGTCCACGGATCGGAGCCCGCGTCCGCCCCCAGCGCCGCCGCGATCGCCGATGCGGGCGCGTCGAGGCGATAGAGCATCATCCGCGGTTCAGTCGGGGCGGACGCGGCCGCGCATCGCCTTGACCGAGCCGCGCGCCTTTTTGCCTTCGATCCGCCGCGCCTTGGCCGCCTTGCTCGGCTTGGTCTTGATCCGTCGTTCGGGGCGTTTGAGCGCGGCATCGATCAGATCGGCAAGGCGCTGGCGGGCATCGGCGCGGTTCGCCTCCTGCGTGCGAAAGCGGCGCGCGAGAATCACGAGCTCGCCGTCGACGGTGAGCCGGCTTCCCGCCAGCGCCTTCAGGCGGCGCCAGGCATCGGGGGGCAGGCCGAGCGCGAACACGTCGACGCGAAGCTGGCAGGCGGTCGCGACCTTGTTGACATTCTGGCCCCCCGGTCCGGAACCGGCGAGAAAGCGTTCCGAAATGGCGCTGTCGGGGATATCAGCCACGGGTCGGGGCGGCGCCCTCGGGCGGCGAAAAGCCGAGCGCGGCGAAGCGGTCGGGAAAGGGAGCCTCGGCGACGATCGGAGGCTTTGTGCCGCGCGCCACGACCAGACGCTCGGCGTGAAGCAAGGTGCGATCGCGCGCCTGGCCGGCGCCATAGACGGGGTCTCCGGCGATCGCGAAGCCCAGCCCTTCGAGGGCATGGACGCGAAGCTGGTGGGTGCGGCCGGTTTCGGGGCGAAAGCGAAGCAGCGTGCGGCCGTCGGCGACGGCGAGCTTTTCCCAATGCGATACCGATGGCTTGCCTTTGGGGTCGCCCACCATTCGCCACCCGCGCTCGGCGGTCGACACCTTGGCGAGCGGAAGGTCGATGGTGCCGCTGTCGGCATCGGGGACGCCGTCGAGGATCGCGAGATACTGTTTTTGGACCTCGCGGCCCTCGAACGCGCGGGTGAAGCGCCCATGCGCCTTCGGGTTGCGGGCGAGGAGCAGGCAACCCGATGTGTCGCGGTCGAGGCGATGAACGGCGAGCGGCCACCGCTTGAAGCCGAACCGCAGGCTGTCGAGATGATTTTCGAGGCTGAGGCTGCCGTCGCGCGGCGCGTCGACCGGCAGCCCGTCGGGCTTGTCGATCACAAGCGCCTCGCCGTCGAGGAAGAGAATGCGATCGGAAAGCAGCATGCGCCCGCCTATAGGGCGGCGGCCCCGCTCCCGAAAGCGTAAACGTCCATCGCCAACAGCGCATAGGTCGTGCTGGCGTGAAGCCGCTGCGCGCGGAGGCCCCCGATATCCGACCCTGCACCCATCGCGACGAACAGCGGCAGGATATGATCGGGCGTCGGATGGTTGTCGCGGCCGTAGGGCGCCCGTTCGACGGCATGGAGAACATCGTCGATCGCGCCGGCGCTCAGGCGCTCGGCGACCCAGTCGGCGAAGCTCGATACCCAGAGGGGGGCCGGGGCGTCGATCGGAGGGCGCGACGCCATCAGCACGCGCAGATTGTGGGTCAGGCTGCCCGATCCGATGACCAGCACCCCTTCGTCGCGCAGCGGCGCAAGCGCGCGGCCGAGGTCATAATGCCATTCGGGGGGTGCGTCGGACGCGATCGACATCTGGACGACGGGAACGTCGGCGCCCGGATAGAGCAGCGAAAGCGGAACCCAGGCGCCGTGATCGAGCCCGCGGTCGGGGTCCGCCACGACCTCCAGCCCATGACCGGCGCACAGTTCGACGACATGCTGCGCCAGCTGTGGGTCGCCCGGCGCCGGGTAGCGCATCGCGAAGAGTTCGTCGGGAAAACCGCTGAAATCGTGGATGGTAGCTGGCGTGGCGGCGGCGGTGACGGTCGCCCGGCCGCCCTCGAACCGCGCGTCGTGATGCGCCGAGACGATCAGGACAGCGCGCGGCCGGGGCAGGTGGGCGCCCAGCCCGGCGAGAAAATCCCGCGCCGGACTGGGCTCGAGCGCCATCATCGGCGAGCCGTGGGAGAGGAAGAGGCTCGGAAGGCGCTGCACCGGATCAGGCCGAGAGCTTCCCCGCCGTCCTGGCGACCCGTTCGCCGAGATAGCGCGCGCCGCCAAGATCGGCTTCGCTCGGCCGACGCGATCCGTCGCCGTCGGCGATGGTGGTCGCGCCATAGGGCGCGCCGCCCTTCACCTCGTCGACGCCCATCTGGTCGGCATAGCCATAGTCGAGGCCGACGATCGTCATGCCGAAATGCAGCAGATTGGTCAGGATGCTGAACAGCGTCGTTTCCTGCCCGCCGTGCTGCGAGGCGGTTGAGGTAAAGGCCGCGCCGACCTTGCCATTGAGCAGGCCCTGCGCCCAGACGCCGCCGGCGGTGTCCCAGAAGCTCGCCATCTGGCTCGCCATCCGCCCGAATCGCGTCGGCGAGCCGACGACGATCGCGTCATAGTCGGTCAGATCCTTTGGATCGCCGAGCAGCGGATGCGCGGTGTCGGTCTTGAAGCCCGCCGCCTCGACCACCGCGTCGGGCGCGGTTTCGGCGACGCGGCGAATGTCGACCTCTGCGCCTGCGGCGCGCGCGCCTTCGGCGACGGCGTCGGCCATCTGCTCGATATGACCGTAACTCGAATAATAGAGCACCAAAACCTTTGCCATGTGCTTGTCCTTTCAGTCGGGAGGGAAAAGGGGGTGGGCCGCCGCCGCAAGGGAGGGGGGTGGCGGCGGCCCGGGGGGGGCTCGTCAGAGGCTGTCGACGAGCACGAGTTCGGCGTCGTCGACCGCTTCGACCTCGATGCGATCGAGATCGCGGATCGCGATACCGTCGCGCGGGCCGGCGTCTTTGCCGTTGACGCGAATGCGGCCCTTGGCGGCGACCAGATAGGCATGACGCCCCGCGCCGAGATCATAGGCGATGCGGTCGCCGGCATTCACCGTCGCTGCGGCGACGCGGGCATCGGCCCGGATGGGCAGCGCCCCGGAGCCTTCGACGTCGCCGTCGATCCCGCTGGCCAGCGTCACGAACTGGCCCGAACGGTCGGCTTTCGGGAATTGCCGCGCACCCCAGCCGGGATTGCCGCCGGCGCGATCGGGAATGATCCAGATCTGGAACAGCGTCGTCTCCTCGTCCTCGAGGTTGAACTCGCTGTGGGTGACGCCGGTGCCCGCGCTCATCACCTGGACGTCGCCCGCCGCGGTGCGGCCGGCGTTGCCCATCGAATCGCGGTGGCTGATCGCGCCGGTGCGGACATAGGTGATGATCTCCATGTCGCGGTGCGGATGCGGCGGAAAGCCGGACTGCGCCGCGATCGCGTCGTCGTTCCAGACGCGAAGCGCCCCCCAGCCCATGCGGTCGGGGTCGTGGTAGTTGGCGAAGGAGAAGTGGTGACGGGCGTCGAGCCAGCCATGATTGGCGTGACCCAGCGTATCGAATTTGCGGATGTCGATCATCGGATATGCCTTTCGCTCGCGCCGCCCCTGGCGAGGATGCCGGCGGCGCTGTGTTGTTGCAGCCAAGATAGCGATTGGGATTGTTTCTAAAATAGCTTAGATAGAAACAGATCGTTTCCATATGGAGATAGGCTGATGGCGCTCCCCGATTATGAAGGCTGGGCCTGTTTCGTCGCGGTGGCGGAGGCCGGGACCTTTACCGCGGCGGCGCGGTCGCTGGGGCTGTCGAAGGCGAGCGTGTCGAAGGCGGTGAGCCGGCTCGAAGCGTCGCTCGGGGTGACATTGCTCCACCGCAGCTCGCGCGTCGTCATGGTGTCGACGGCGGGCGAGGGGTTGCTCGGCGAGGCGCGGGCCATGGTCGCCGCCGCGACCGCCGCGACCGAGGCGGCGCGGGGCGACCGGGTCGATCTGGCCGGTCCGATCCGGCTTGCGGCACCGATGAGCTTTGGGATCAAGGTGCTCGGGCCGCCGCTCGCCGCCTTCATGGCCGCGCATCCCGCCGTCGAGATCGAACTGACGCTGAGCGATGCGCGGCAGGACCTGCTCGCCGAGGGGCTCGATCTGGCGCTGCGGATTGCGCCGCTCGACGATTCGAGCTTGCTCGCGCGCACGATCGCCCCGGTCGCCGCGTCGGTGATGGCCAGCCCCGCCTATCTCGAGCGGCACGGCAGGCCGCGCCATCCGCTCGATCTCGCGGCGCACCGGCTCGTCGGCTATGGCCATCGCGAACGCGCGCGACCGCTGCATTTCCACCGCGATCGCGAGGAGGCAACGGTCGTGCCGGCCGGGCCGCTGTTCACCAACAACGGCGACGTGATGATCCCGCTGCTCGTCGCGGGGGGCGGGATCGCGGTGCTGCCCGATTTCATCGCCGACGCCGAACTGGCGTCGGGGGCGCTGGTCCGCATCCTGTCCGACTGGTCGCTCCCGCAGGCGTGGCTGCACCTCCTGTCGCCGCCCTCGCGGCTTCGCCCGGCGCGCGTCCGGGCCTTGTCGGACCACCTCGTCGACACGCTAAAGCGAAGCTGTACGGGACGCGACTCGCCGGATTCAGGCGATTAAATCAAAATTAACCTTTTCCCTTCATTTGTTTCATGGTTAATATTCCGGCAGTCCCGAACGGGGGCTCGTCGGCATCGCAGAATGATCGCGCGGCGGGTCGCGGGATCATCGTGGGAAACAGCTAAGGGGTGCCCAATGCGCGTATTGCTGATCGAGGACGAGCCGACGACCGCGAAGGCGATCGACACGATGCTCACCACCGAGGGCTTCAACGTCTATACGACCGATCTGGGCGAGGAAGGCCTCGATCTGGGCAAGCTCTATGATTACGACATCATCCTGCTCGACCTGAATCTGCCCGACATGCACGGCTATGACGTGCTCAAGAAGCTGCGCACCGCGAAGGTGCAAACGCCGGTTCTGATCCTGTCGGGCATTTCGGAAATGGATTCGAAGGTGCGCTCGTTCGGCTTTGGCGCCGACGACTATGTCACCAAGCCGTTCCATCGCGACGAGCTGGTCGCCCGCATCCACGCGGTCGTCCGCCGTTCCAAGGGCCACAGCCAGAGCGTCATCAAGACGGGCAAGCTCGCGGTCAACCTCGACACCAAGACGGTCGAAGTCGATGGCGTGCGCGTGCACCTGACCGGCAAGGAATATCAGATGCTCGAGCTGCTGAGCCTCCGCAAGGGGACGACGCTGACCAAGGAAATGTTCCTGAACCACCTGTACGGCGGGATGGACGAACCCGAGCTCAAGATCATCGACGTCTTCATCTGCAAGCTGCGCAAGAAGCTCGCGCTGGCGTGCGGCGGCGACAATTATATCGAGACGGTCTGGGGCCGCGGCTATGTGCTGCGCGACATCGACGACGAGGGCAACGAGGTGCGCCGCGTCGCCTGACGCGCGCCCGAACGCATCACAACGGGGACCCGGCGCGGAGCGATCCGCGCCGGTTTTCTTTTGTCCAGGGTCCCGACCCTATTCCTGTCGATGGCGGCCGTAATGCCCCGGCAGGGGGGCGCTGATGCCGAGGCCGGGGCGCCAGGTCGATAATTTGGGCGCCGGGACGATCTGGAAGTCGGCCTTGCTGTCGGTCGTCACGAGTTCGTCGCCATGCGCGCCGCGCAGGCGCCCGGTTTCGATCGGATGGTCGGTTTCCAGCCCGAACCGGGTGTCGGCAACCCAGCGGACGGTGCCGATCATCGGCTGATGGCCGGGCATATAGAGCGTTACCCGCTCGCCGATCTGCATCATGTGGGGCGCTTTGCCGCCGACCCCGGTCTTCGATACGTTGCGGATTGTCACGTCGAACCGGCCGAGCCGCTCGCAGCCGAGCGACGCCTTCACCAGTCGCGCCTGGCGCGGCTGGCGTTTTTCGGCTTCGGCCGTTGAGGCGATATCGGCCTCTGGGTTGGACATCGGCGACCCAATTCCTGCCGCCTGTCACCCACGCCAGGCGGTTATTGTGGTCCCATTCCCGCCTCTAAACGAAGAAGGTAAATATTCGTATAGCGCCTTTGGAAAGCATTTCGCCCGATCGACGCCGGCCCGGCGCGCGCGGGCGCCGGGCCGGTGCTGACCCTAACGCAGGCCCGAAAAATCGATGTCGTGAATGCGGCCGTAGCGGATCTCGCACGAGAATTTGCCGCGATCATAATATCCGCCGCGGCCCCAACGGCCGCGATAGCCGTCGCGCACGACGACGCGCCCTTTCACCTTGTACCCGTCGCGCTTGCGGTCGATCTTCGTCACCTGGGTGACATCGGCGCGGCCATAGCGGCTCGCGCTGCGTTCGACGGCGCCGACGCACTGGTTCACGGCGCTGCGGCTGCCGCCATAGCGATTATAATCATATCCATAGCCGCGGCGCGGGTCGCCGTAGCGACCGCGATGACGGCCATCGTAGCGGTCGTAGCGATCATTGTCCGATGCAAGGATCGCCGCAAGGCCGCCGAGCACGACGGCGCCCGCGATGATCTCTCCGGCGCCGATGCCGTCGTGGTCGTAGCGGTCGCGCGCCATTGCGGGCGCCGCGCTCATCATCGCGCCGGCGGCGGCCGCACCGACGGCGGCCTTGGTCAAAGAGGTCCTGATTGTCCGAGCCATGGGTCTGGTCTCCTGCTGTTGGGGCGGCGCGACAGTCGCGAGCCTGTTGCAGAGCTTTTACCCAATGGCGGGTGACATGGTGCTGAACCCCGCGCTTATCTGGCGTTCAGGCGCGGTGCGGGGGCGGTTCGGCCGCACGCGTCGACCGTCGCGCAGCGCAAACCAGGCGTGGTATAAAAAAACGGGCGCTTCGCCGGTCTGGCGAAGCGCCCTGCGCAAGCTCTGTAATCGGCAAGGTGTCAGTTGATCCGGACGTCGGTGACCCGGCCGTTCTGATAGGTGCAGCCGAAACTGCGCGTCCGCGCGCCCGGTTGCGACAGGGTGCCGGCGACATACCAGCCATAGCCCTGGTCGGGACGCGTGCCGGTAATGCTTTCGACGCGGGAGCCGTCGCCCATCTCGGCCTCGGCGGCCCAACTGCACGCGTCGGCAGCGCGTTGTTCGACCTCGCCGTTACCGTAAGCTGCGTCCTGCGGCCGCACGTCATAGCGCGGCTGGCCGTCGTCGTAATAGCCGGTGTCGCGCGGTTCGTCGCGATAGGGCGGTTCATAGCGATCGTTGTCGCTGCGGTCCTTGCTCGCGGCGCTCGCGATCGCGGCGATCGCGCCGATAACGAACAGGCCGCCGATGACGTCGCCCGCATCGATGCGATCGTGATCGCGATATCCCCAGCCGCCATGATGATGACGCCCTCGCGCTTCGGCGGGCGTCACGCCGAGGCCCAGGCTGGTCAGAACGACCGCGGCTGCCGCGGTCACGCCGGTAAATCTGCGCATCGTTCGATGCTCCCACTAGGCGGGCGAGAGGTCGTGCCCGATGGGACGGACAATAGGCATGCCATGCTTTCGCGTGGCTGAACCGTCCCAACGACAAAGGCCCGCCACCCCCAGGGCGACGGGCCTTCACCTGCTTGCATCGCCCCCTGTCAGCAGACGCAGCGCACTTTCGGTTTGGGTTTCGGCTTCCACCGCTTCTTGGGCACGTAACGCTTTCGCACCGGAACCGTCTCGTAATAGGTCCGGGTGGTCGTCTCGACCGTTTCGGTCACGACGGGCGGGCCGTTGATGATCGTCGTGACGACGACACCGGGCGAATACCAGCCATAGCCTCCATAAGCGTAGCCATAGCCGTGACCGCCGCCGGGATAGGCGGCCGAATAATAGCCACCGGGATAGCCGCCTCCATAATATTCGCTGCGGCTGGCCCACCAGCTTTCACATTTCCTGCGGTCGGCTTCGCTGCCGATCGCGGCGCCCGCAAGGGCCCCGACGCCGCCGCCGATAAGCGTGCCGGCCGTGCGATCGCCGCGGCCCGCGATGCGGTTGCCGGCGATTCCCCCCACCAGACCGCCGACAACCGCGCCGCCGACGGCATTGCCGTGGCCGCAACGGCGAAACATGTCCGCGTCTTCGCGAGGGTCGTAGCCGCCGCGATAGGCATGATCGGGACCCGGGGGCGGCGGGGCGTAGCCGACGCCCGGGCGTCCTTCCACCGTTCCTTCGTACACGCCGTCATAGCGGCGCCCGTCGGGCGATTCGTAGGTGCCGTCCCAACGGCCGGTCCAGCGACCGTCGGCATCATAGGTGCCGCTGTACACGGCGTCGGGCGGGGGCGGATAGCCGCCGCCGCGATATTCCACCTCGCTGGGCACGCGGTCGGGATAGCCGGTGTAGACGCGTTCGTCCGGCGAGACCGGGGCTCCGTAGTCGAGCGACGGCGACGGCCCCTGGGCATGGGCTGCGTGGCCGGTGAGCAGCAAGGATCCGGTGGCGACGCCGAGAAGCAAGAGGGTGCGCATTGCTAAACTCCCTGTTCCGCGACCGCCGCAGGGCGCGACAACCGCTTGGTTAACAGCTTGTTAGCAAAATCGGCGGTTTTCGGCGAATCCGTTAACCCTCCAATGCACGTCCCATTTTGGGCCACATCAGGCGCCGGCGAACGCGTCCGCGATCCGTGCGATCAACGCTTCGGCGCCGGCCTGGTCGGCACTGGTAAAGCGGCCCGCATCCGGGCTGTCCAGATCGAGCACGCCGACCAACCGGCCGGCTGCGACGATCGGAACGACCAGTTCGCTGCGGCTGTCGGCGTCGCACGCGATATGGCCGGGAAAGGCGTGAACATCGTCGACCCGCTGGCTCGCGCGCAGGCGCGCTGCCGCCCCGCAGACGCCCTTGTCGAGCGGGATGCGGATACAGGCCGCCTTGCCCTGGAAAGGACCGAGCACCAGTTCGGTCCCGTCGAAGCGATAGAAGCCGGCCCAGTTGAGCCGGGGGATCGCCTGCCACACGAGCGCCGCGACATTCGCCATGTTGGCGATCGGATCGGGTTCGCCCGCGACGAGCGCGGCGGCGGCCTCGGCGGCCTCGGCCCACAGGGCTTCGGGATCGGTGGCGGTGAAGGCAAGGGCGTAGGACATGCTATTTCCTGTCGGGGCAGATGGAGGGACGGACCGGCATCGGCGCGGCGTCGCCGCGCCAGCTTAACCGGAAAACGACATATTGGGCGTCGTGATCCGAAAGGCGAGGCCCGTTCTTACCGTCGAACAGGGTCGCGACGGCAAGCGGCTCGACGCGCAGAGCGTCGCTGCTGCGATAGCCAAGCAGGTCGTAGGCCTGTCGCCAGGCGGCAGGGTCGGTCATGGCGGCCGGACGAGCCGCGAAGCCGGCGCCCTTGCCGGCGAGCCGGAATGCGGGGTCGCCGGCAAAGCGACCGATCCGGTCGCCCGCCCGGTAATTGTTGAAATCGCCGGCCGCGATCATCGCCGACTCCATCGGCAGATCCGTCAGGAACCGGTCGTTCTCGCGGGTCTGGAGCCGATGCGCCCGCTCGGCGCGGGCAATCCCGACCTTTGCGGGCTCGCGCGAGTTGCGGTGGGTGTTGAACAGGTAGAGCGGGGCCGGAGCGCCCGGCACCTGAATCGCGGCGCGGATCGCGCCCTTGTTCGACAGGCAATCATAGCCCGCGCAGCTGGTGGCGCCAAAGGCTTCGCTGGATGCGGCGGCGACGGGAAGGTCGGTGGCAATATAGAGGCCGCCGTCGAGCCATTTTCCGAGTCCCTCGCCCTTCCACCAGTGGGCGCCGTCGGCGAAGCGGACCGGTGACGGGGCGGTGGGAAGGTCGCGCACCGCATCGATCGCCGGGCCGGGGATCACCGAATCGAACCCCGCAGCGAGCGGAATGTGCGAGGCGTCAGGGATGAAGGCCTTGTGCAGAATCAGGATATCGGGCCCAAGCCCCGCCGCACGCCGCGCCGCGATCCAGTCGCCGATCCTGGCCAGCTGGGGCGCACGGCCGCTCCGAATCGGCCAAGGCAGGCCTTCGACGTTCCACAGCAGCACGCGAAGGCGCATCGCCCGGCGGCCGTTCGCCAGTGTTTCGACCGGCGGCAGCGCGGCCGGGTCGTAGCAGCCGGCGCGGCGTTCGACGCGTGCCGCGCCGCCGTCGGGCAGCATCGCCCCCGTCACCGCGGTCAGCCCGATCAGGACGAGTGCCGCGGCGGCGAGGACGCGGCCTATTCGACGCTCAGCCCGGTCCATTTCGCCGCGAAGGCATATTTGTCGGCAGCCTCCTCGATGATCTTGTCGGTCGGCTTGCCCGATCCGTGCCCGGCGCGCGTCTCGATACGGATCAGGTGCGGCCTGTCGCCGGCATCGGCGTGCTGGAGCGCGGCGGTATATTTGAAGCTGTGCCCCGGTACGACGCGGTCGTCGGTGTCGGCGGTGGTCACCAGGACCGCGGGATACGCCACGCCGTCGCGGATATTGTGATAGGGCGAATAGGTCAGAAGATTGCGGAAATCGGCCTCTTTCGACGGATAGCCGTAATCGTCGACCCAATAGCGCCCGGCGGTGAAGCGGTCGAAGCGGAGCATGTCCATCACCCCGACCGCGGGCAGCGCCGCGGCGAAGAGGTCGGGGCGCTGGTTGGTCACCGCGCCGACGAGCAGCCCGCCGTTCGATCCGCCCTCGATGGCGAGTTGGCCCTTGCCGGCAATTCCCTCGGCGGTCAGATATTCGCCCGCGGCGATGAAGTCGTCGAACACATTCTGCTTGTTGGCGAGGCGCCCGGCGTCGTGCCACGCCTTGCCATATTCGCCCCCGCCGCGCAGATTCGCGATCGCGAGTATCCCGCCCTTGTCGACCCACGCGAGCCGGGTGGGCGAGAAGCCGGGAGTGAGCGACACGTTGAAGCCGCCATAGCCATAGAGCAGGGTCGGCGAGCCCTTGCTGCGGTCGATGCCCTTTTTCATCACCACGAACATCGGCACCTCGGTCCCGTCCTTCGATTTGAAGAAACGCTGTTCGACCGAGAATTGCCTGGGGTCGAAGGTCAGCTTGGGCTCGGCGAAAATGCTGCTCTCCCCCGTGACGGTGTCGAGCCGATAGATGGTGGTCGGCCGCGCATAGCTGGAAAAGGCATAGAAGGTTTCCGGATCGCCGGGCTTGCCGCCGAACCCCGAAGCGGTGCCGATATCGGCAAGGTTGATGTTGGCGACCGGCTGGCCGCCCAGGGTCACCATTCGCGCCTCCGACTTCGCATCGCCAAGGTAGGACAGGATGATGCGGTTGCCGACCTGCGATGCGCCGACCAGCGTTGCCTCATTCTCCGCGACGAGCGGTTTGACCCGTTTCGGTTTGCGGATGTCCATAGCCACGACCCGCTGGCGCGGCGCATCCTTGTTGGTCAGGAAGATGAAAAGGGGGCCTTCGTTGCCGACATATTCCCAGTTGTTCGCGAAATCGTCGACGAGCGACTTCGGCTTTGCCGAGCGATCCGACAGGTCGTAGAGCGTCAGGCCATAGCGTTCATCGGTGCCCTGCGACGAGGTGACGAGCAGGTAGCGACCGTCGTCGGTCACCTGTGCGGTGTGATTGAGTGCCGGCCTGTCCGGGGTTGCGTGGATCAGCACGTCGGCGCTCTGCGGGGTGCCGAGCTTGTGGAAATAGACCGCCTGATTCTCGTTCAGCGACTGGAAGGTTTCATCGTCCTCCGGAGCCGGAAAGCGCGAATAGTAAAAACCGCTGCCGTCCGCGGCCCAGTCGAGCGCGGAGAATTTCACCCAGCGTATCTCGTCGGGCAGGTCTTCGCCGCTCGCGACGTCCTTGACGCGGACGATGCGCCAGTCGGTGCCGCCGTCCTGCACCGAGTAAAGAAGGTGCGTTCCATCCTTTGACGGTGTCCATTCGGCGAGCGCGGTCGCGCCGTCCTTCGCCCACAGATTGGGGTCGATGAGCACGCGGCCCTCGCCGTCCAGTCCGTCGCGGACATAGAGCACCGATTGCGGCTGGAGCCCGTCGTTGCGCGAATAGAAATAACGGTCGCCCGCCTTTTCGGGCAGGCCGAAACGCTCATAATTATAAAGCTCGGTCATCCGCCTGGCGAAGACGTCGCGGCCCGGCAATGTATGGAGATAGGCATCGGTGACCTTGTTTTCGGCCGCGACCCAGGCGGCGACCTTCGGATCGGTGCGGACGTCGTTTTCGAGCCAGCGATAGGGATCGGCGACATCGACCCCGAATTGCGTATCGACCGTGTCGCCGCGCGCGGTTGCGGGATAGGCAAGCGTGCCGGCCGGCGACGATGCGGCCGCATCCTCCGCGGCATGGGAGAGGCCGGGCGCGGCCATCAGTAGCGCCAGCGCAACGGGCGCGCGGAATTTCGGTCGGGACATGGCAAGGCGATCCTCATCTTTCGGGTAATAATCGTGCGCGCTACTGTAAGCATCGGCCGGGGACGGGCAAGCGGATTTGCGCGTACCTTGACCAGCCGGGCGGACACGAAAAAGGGCGGCGTCCATGCGGACACCGCCCTTTTCAATTTGTCGCTGAAAGCGCGGCTTACGCGTCTTCCAGATCCTCGTCGGTCAGCACCGGACCCGAATCCTGGCCCTTGGCATCGACGTCGCGATCGACAAATTCGATGACCGCCATCGGAGCCGCGTCGGAGGCGCGGATGCCGGCCTTGATGATGCGGGTGTAACCGCCATTGCGGTCCTTGTAGCGTTCGGCGAGCGTGTCGAACAGCTTGGTGAGCTGCGCGTCGTCCATCAGGCGGCTCTGCGCGAGACGGCGATTGGAGAGACCGCCACGCTTTGCCAGCGTGATCAGCTTTTCGACATAGGGGCGCAGTTCCTTCGCCTTCGCGACGGTCGTCGTGATCTGCTCATGCTTGATGAGCGAAGCCGACATGTTGCGGAACATCGCGATGCGATGCGCGCTGGTGCGCTGGAGTTTCCGGCCACCCGATTTGTGACGCATGATTTTATCCTTCGTTTGTCAGAGGGGCCGTTTCACGGAACCCCAAGCCAGGCTCGCTTGCGGGGGAGCCCATTCCCGTTTTGCGTCCCTCTCCCGTTGGGAGAGGGTTGCGAAGACTTGGCAACTTGTTGCCTAGTCGCCGCTGGGTGAGGGGGGCTCTATCGCGAGAGCGCGGAACCCCTCATCCAACTTCGCCTAGCCAGCCAGCTGGCAAGGCTTCGTATCCTTCTCCCAACGGGAGAAGGATGAAGATCAGCCCAGCAGCTCCTGTTCGAGCTTCTTGGCCATTTCCTCGATATTCTCGGGCGGCCAGCCGGGGATGTCCATGCCGAGGCGCAGACCCATCGACGAGAGCACTTCCTTGATCTCGTTCAGCGACTTGCGGCCGAAGTTCGGAGTGCGGAGCATCTCGGCCTCGGTCTTTTGAACCAGGTCGCCGATATAGATGATATTGTCGTTCTTCAGGCAGTTGGCGCTGCGGACCGACAGTTCGAGCTCGTCGACCTTCTTCAGAAGGAAGCGGTTGAGCTGGTTGACGTCCGACTCGTCGCTCGCCTGGCTCGGCGCGGCGACGCCGATCAGGCCGCTGTCGTTCATCGCCTCTTCGAAGTGGACGAAGACCTGGAGCTGGTCCTGGAGGATGCGCGCGGCATAGGCCACCGCGTCTTCCGGGGTCACCGTGCCGTCGGTTTCGACGGTCAGGTTCAGCTTGTCATAGTCGAGTTCCTGCCCGATGCGGGCATTCTCGACCTTGTAGGCGACCTGGCGCACCGGCGAATAGAGCGAGTCGACCGGGATCAGCCCGATCGGCGCATCGGCCGGACGGTTGCCGGTCGCAGGGACATAGCCCTTGCCGGTGTCGGCGACGAGCTCCATGTTCAGCGTCGCGCCCTCGTCGAGGTGGCAGATGACATGGTTCGGGTTCATCACCTTGATGTCGCCCGACACCATGATGTCGCCGGCCTTCACCGTCGCCGGACCGGTCGCCGAAAGCTGGAGCCGCTTCGGGCCTTCGCCTTCCATCTTGAGCGCGATTTGCTTCACGTTCAGGACGATGTCGGTCACGTCTTCGCGGACGCCGGCGAGGCTGCTGAATTCGTGCAGCACATTCTCGATCTTGATCGAGGTGATCGCAGCACCCTGGAGCGAGGAGAGCAGCACGCGGCGCAGCGCATTGCCGAGCGTCAGGCCGAAGCCGCGCTCAAGCGGCTCGGCGACAAAGGTCGCCTTGCGCTTGCCGTCGCTGCCGGCCTTGATTTCCAGGTTGCTGGGCTTCTTCAATTCCTGCCAGTTCCGGATGTTGACAGTCATGGACTTCCCTTTGCTTTTGGCGGGACGGGCGGGGGCTGGCTCCGGCCGGTCCGGCGTTAAAGAGTGTGGTCGGACGGCACCCCCGCGGCAGGGCACCGTTCCGAAAGCGGCGTCAGACGCGGCGGCGCTTGGCCGGGCGGACACCATTGTGCGGGATCGGGGTCACGTCGCGGATCGACGTGATGTGGAAGCCCACGGCCTGCAGCGCGCGCAGCGCCGATTCACGACCCGCGCCCGGGCCCTTCACTTCGACTTCCAGCGTGCGGACGCCATGTTCGGCGGCCTTCTTGCCAGCGTCTTCGGCGCAGACCTGCGCAGCATAGGGCGTCGACTTGCGGCTGCCCTTGAAGCCCATCATGCCGGCGCTCGACCAGGCGATGGCATTGCCCTGCGCGTCGGTGATGGTGATCATCGTGTTGTTGAAGGTCGCGTTGACGTGAGCAACACCCGACGAGATATTCTTGCGTTCGCGCCGACGAAGGCGCTGCGGTTCACGAGCCATTATGCTGTATCCTACCTAAATCCTGACGCTGGCCAGTGGCGGCGATGCCTGCGCACCGGCAGCGAAACAAGGAGGCACGCCCTGTGCTGGACGCGCCCTGTCCTTACTTCTTCTTGCCGGCGATCGGCTTCGCCTTGCCCTTGCGGGTGCGCGCATTGGTGTGCGTGCGCTGGCCGCGGACGGGAAGGCCCTTGCGATGACGCAGGCCGCGATAGCAGGCGAGGTCCATCAGGCGCTTGATGTTCATCGCCGTTTCACGGCGCAGGTCGCCTTCGACCGTATGGTCGGCGTCGAGCGCTTCGCGGATCTGCAGGACTTCGGCGTCCGACAGGTCCTGAATGCGGCGGCTGTGGTCGATGCCCAGCTTGTCGGCGATGTCGACGGCGGTCTTGCGACCGATGCCGTGGATATAGGTGAGCGCGATGATCACGCGCTTGTTGGTGGGCAGGTTGACGCCCGCGATACGTGCCATGTGATTCTTTCTCCTGCTCCACAGGGTTCGCTGGCAAACGAGCCCTATCTCAAAGCGTCTGTTTTCCAACGCAAAAAACGGACCACGAATACGCTGGAGCGTTTCGCCGTCCGGTCAGGCTGTTGGAATAGGGCGCAGTTAGGGTGAGTCGGGCAAATTGTCAAGCGTAGCGGCGGGGTTTCGCCGTGCGTTGCGGCAAGCCGATCCCATGCTTAGGACGCCGACGCCAACTCGGCGGCGCGGTCGTGCAGACGGGAGACGACGGCGCGGTGAATGCCGGGCGCACAGGCAATGACGCCGAAGGCCTGCGCGCGCGGGGTGTTGAAGGCCAGCGGCTCGCCGAACGCGTCGGTCACCGCCGCGCCCGCCTCGGTCGCGATCAGTGCCGCCGCCGCGACGTCCCACTCATAGCCCCAGCGCAGCGTCGCGACGAGGTCGGCGCGGTCGTCGGCGACGAGCGCCATGCGCAGCGCGATGCTGTTCGGCTTGGTCACCATGATCAGGTCGCGGTCGATCCTAGGCAGGCTGTCGGCGGGGACGCGAGCGCCGTCGAAGATCATCCGGCGGCTCGCACGCAAGGTTTCGCCGTTGAGCGTCGCGCCGCCGCCGCGCTGCGCGACCCACAATTCGTCGAGGGCCGGGGCATAGAGAACGCCGAGTTCGGGCGCGCCGTCGACGACGAGTGCGACCGATACGGCCCAGCCGGGGCGGCCGCGGATAAAGTCGCGCGTCCCGTCGATCGGGTCGACGCACCACATCGCGCGTCGCGACAGGCGTTCGTCGCTGTCGGCGGTTTCTTCGGACAGCCAGCCGGCTTCGGGCACCATCGCGCCGAGCACCGCCTTCAATCGTGCGTCGACTGCCAGATCGACATCGCTGACCGGATTGTTGTGCGACTTGTTCCAGACGTTCACCGCCCGGCCTTCGCCCCGCCAGCGGGCCATCGCCATGTCTCCGACCTCTCGCGTTGCCGCGATGACCGCTTCGAGATTGCGTGTGGCGATCACCGAACCCGCCTAGCTGCTTGCCACGGTCATGCCGTCGACGCGCAGCGTCGGCACGTTGACCGACTGACGAAAGGTCAGGTCGTCGGCGGGCACCAGCGCGCCGAACATGGCGAGGAGGTTGCCCGCGACGGTGAACTCGGCGATCGGTTCGGCCAGATGCCCGTCGCGGATGACGAAGCCCGATGCGCCCCGGCTATAGTCGCCCGTCACCGGATTGACCCCCTGACCGATCAATTCGGTAATATAAACGCCGGTGCCGATGTCCGCCATCAGCGCGTCCGGGGTTACCGCGCCGGGGGCGAGGTGCAGGTTGCTCGCACTGACCCCCGACGCGCCTCCGCCCCGGCTGGCGTGTCCGGTCGGCGTCAGGCCGAGCTGGCGCGCCGAGGCGGTGTCGAGCAGCCAGCCGGTGACCTTGCCGCCCGCGACGATATCGCGCGCCGCGGTCGGCAGGCCCTCGCCGTCGAATGCGCGGCTGCGCAGTCCGCGCGGACGATGCGGTTCGTCGCGGATCAGGATCGCGGGGTCGAACAATTGCTCGTCTTCCTTGCCGAGCAGGAAACTGGTGCGTCGCGCGATCGACGGTCCGGCGATCGCCCCGAGAAGGTGGCCCAGCAGGCTCGATCCGACACGCGGATCGAACACGACGGGCAGCTTTCCGACCGGCGCCTTGCCGGGGTTCAGCCGGCGTACCGCGCGCGCGCCGGCGCTGGCGCCGATCTGTTCGGCGCTTTCGAGATCGGACAGATGATGCGCGCTGTGCCAGTCGTAATCGCGCTGCATCGCGGCGCCCTCGCCGGCGATCACGCTCGCCGAGAGACTGTGCCCGCTCGCGCCATAGCCGCCGGCGAAACCGTGGCTGGTGACCAGCGCGAAGCGGGTGCGGCTGTGGCTCGCGGTGCCGCCTTCGCTGTTGGTCACGCCTTCTACCGCACGCGCCGCGGCTTCGACCGCCAGCGCGGTCTCGCGCAGCGCTTGCGGGTCGGCTTCGCTGCCGTCATCGAGGTCGAAGTCGGGGACCGGGCCCTTGAACAGCAAGCCTTCGGGGGCGAGACCCGCATAGGGATCCTCGGGCGCCTCGCGCGCCATCGCCACGCAGCGGTTCACAAGCTTTTCAAGCTCGCCCGCATCCATGTCGGCGGTCGATACGCTGGCGCTGCGGGTTCCGACGAATACGCGCAGCGAAATATCCTGGCCTTCGGAGCGTTCGACATCCTCGAGTTCGCCCAGGCGCATCGAGACCGACGTCGCGGCGTTGCAATAATAGAGCGCATCGGCGGCGTCGGCGCCGGCCTTGGTCGCGGTGTCGCAGAGAAGCTGCGCACGGTCGAGGGCTTCGGAAACGGTGAGCATCGCCGCGCCCTAGACCGCGCGGGCGGGGGCGTCAAAATCTATTGCTGTCGGTCAGCCGGTGATCGCGGCGATCGCGTCGGTGGCAGCCATCGCGCCGCTGACCCACAGGAAGGGCAGGGCGAGCGCCGCGAGCCACAGGCGGCGGACATCGCGCCGGAAGCGTGCGTGAAGCCCCCAGCTTGCAAGCGATTGACGGCTGAGATGATACCAGTGGCGTTCCAGGACGCGCGCGGTCGGAACGGCAAGCGCCAGAAGCAGGATCAGGCCGACGATCGTCAGGGCCGAGGGCGCGCCTGCGGCAATCGCGCTCGACACGAGCCAAACCTGGAGGCCCGCGAAAGCAAGCAAGGCGGCGGCGGCGTGAACGGTCATGCGGCGACCCAGACTTCGTGCGGCGGGCACGCTGTGCGTCGTGCGCCCGATCGGACGCGATCCGAATGTCGATGCCATGTTTCAGCCTCCCCGGCTGGCGATTCCCAGAAGAACTCCAGGCTTTCAGCCGTAAATCCCCGTGTCAAGGGACGGTGGCACCGATTCGTTAATTTTATGAGTCGGTTCATCGCAAAATGCGGGAAAAAGAACCGGTCGAGCCCGAAACGGGCCCGAAGTCGCGATTCCGCGCTCAGGATTGCGGATCGGGCGTCGCGCCCGGCGGCATCGGCAAGGGCTGCGAGTCGGGCGCCGCGGCCGAATTCGCCGATGGCGGTGCCGGCGCTTCGCCATTCGCCTGTCGCTGGAGTTCCTCGGCGGCCCGCTGGCGTTCCTCGAGGGCCTTTTGCTCGGCGTCGACCGCTGCCTGCACTTCGGCCGCGGCTTCGTCGATCCCGGCCATGCGCTTGGCGCGCTCGTCGGCGATCATCGTCTGCCAGTCGGTCTTGTCCTTCGCCTGCCGTTCGGCGCGCGCGCCTTCGAGCAATTGCTGCGTGCATCCGGTGAAGCCGCCGAGCCCGACCGGCGAGCAGCTGTCGGTGCCGAAACGGCCGACGCGTTCCATCGCGACGACACGGTTGAGCCACGCCTGATTGCGCGGGTCGAGCGGATCGCCGCCACGGAATATCTGCGGCACGCGATAACGGTCGGATTCGGGAAGCCGGTTGCAGACGACGATTTCGTCGGGGCTGCTCTGTTCGCATTTGTCGTCGCCATAGACGATGACCTGATTGACCTTGTCGTTCGTCGCCCCGGCGGGGGCGTCCTGCGCGTGGAGCGGCACGGCAATGGCACCGGCGGCAAGGGTGATGGCGAGGAGGGGCAGGCGGGTCATCGATCGTTCCTTCGGTGGTTCGCAGCGAGCCTTGGCATCGATAGCCTGCACGCGCAGTGAACGCCACGGGCTTTCGGCGGACGTATCAGATACGCTTGGAAAGAGCGATGGCTGCGCGGCAACCCGCGCGGATCGCGAGGCTGAGCAGCGGATAGCCGGGCGCGCTTTCGGCGCCCGCGGCGAGCGCCGCCTCCTTATGCTCCAGTTCTTCGGCGCGAAAATCGGCGACCGCGTCGGAAAGTTCGGGGTCGCTGTCGCCCAATTCGGCGAGCTGATCGCGATAGTGCCTGTCGATCTCGGTCTCTACCGCAGCGGTGCAAGCCATTGCGGCGCGCGGCCCCATCGCCGCCGTCACGGCGCCGAGCGCGAAGCCCGCGACGTCCCACACCGGCTGCAGCGCGGTCGGGCGTACCCCACGCCGCGCGACCATGTTGTCGAAAAATGTCCGGTGCCGCTCTTCCTGCTCGGCCATGTGCGCGATTTCGCGCGCCATCGGGTGCCGGTCGCCCATCACCGCGAGTTGCCCGGCATAAATTCGCGTCGCCCCATATTCGCCGGCCTGGTCGACACGGATCATCGATGCGGTGCGGCGGTCGGGGCGGGGCGGCAGGTCGCTCATGCCGACGATGTGGGCCGGCGGCGGAGCAAGGTCAAGACGAGCGCCGCGCCGGCGAGCGAAAAGATCGCGTTGAACCCGGCAAGCGATACGCCGAAGACCGTCCATTGCGGCACGTCGCAGCGAATGATCGGCGCGGCCATGATGCTATCGAGCGTGACCGGTCCGCTCTGGGTCGTGCTGCACGTCGTCAACCCTTCCCAAAAGCCATATTCGACCCCGGCGTGGAATATGCCGATCAACCCGCTGATCGCGATCGCCACCGCCGCGAGGAGCGTGAGGGCGCGCATCGCGCGATCGTTCGCCCGCAGAAGAAGCGCGAGCAGGGCGAGCACGATCGCCGCCTGGTGCGGCCAGCGCTGCCAATAGCACATCTCGCACGGATAGAGGCCGAAGCCGAATTGCGACACGAGCGCGCCGCCATAAAGGGCGAGCGGAACGAGCAGCGCGGCGAGGGGAGCGGCGAGGCGCGAATTCAGCATGGGCGGATCCTGGGGATGGCGGGACGGGCGAGAAGACGCGATCTCCCGCTATCGTCCCGCAAGAACGGGGGCTGGAGATGGCTTTGCTGCGCCCGCGATGACGATGTCGTCTGCAATCGCAAGCGCGGCTAGTTGCGGCGCGTCGGCTTGGCCGCGGGCGCCTTGCCGCCCTGTGCCATGCGCGCGGCATTCGGCCCGATGCGGCCGATCGTTTCGAGCGCGTAGTGGAGCTGGAAGTCCTCGATCCCCTTTGCCTTCAGTTCCTCGGCGGTCGCGGTGAAGCGCGGATCGGGCTTGTCGTCCTTTTCGAGCAGACTGTTGTCGACCTTTTTCTCGTTGATCAAATGGCGGCGCAGATCGCTTTCGCGGAAGCTGGGGCGATCCTTGTAATCGGGATCGGAAAGCTGCGGCACGCGGATGTCCGGATCGATCCCGCCCTCCTGCACGCTGCGACCCGACGGGGTGTAATAGCGCGCGGTGGTCAGGCGCAGGGCGGTGGTATCGGACAACGGCAGCACCGTCTGCACCGATCCCTTGCCAAAGCTGCGCTCGCCCATGACCAGCGCGCGATGCTGATCCTGCAGGGCACCGGCCACGATTTCAGAGGCCGACGCCGATCCCTGGTCGATCAGCACGATGACGGGTTCGCCATGCGCCATGTCGCCCTTTTCGGCGAAATAACGTTCGATATCGCCCGTGCGGCGCCCGCGCTGCGAAACGATCTCGCCGCGGTCGAGGAAGATGTCGCTGACCCCCACCGCTTCGTCGAGCAGGCCGCCCGGGTTCGAGCGCAGGTCGATAATCCAGCCGCGCGGCGTGTGGCCGAGCGATTTTTCGACCGAAACCATCGCGGCCTTCAGATCGGTGCTCGCATCGGCCGAGAAGCTGCTGATGGTCAGGACGCCGACATCGTCCTTGACCTCCCACTTGACGGGCTTGAGGTCGATGATCTCGCGCGTGAGATTCATCTCCAGCGGCTTGTCCTGACCCTCGCGCACCACGGTGATGTCGATCTTTGTGCCCGGCTTGCCGCGCATCTGTTCGACCGCCTCGTCGAGGGTGAGGCCGAAGATGAGTTCGCCGTTGATGTGGGTGATATAGTCGCCCGCCTTGATCCCGGCCCGGTCGGCGGGGGTGTCTGCGGTCGGGGCGATCACCTTTACGACGCCGTCTTCCATCGTCACCGACAGCCCGAGCCCGCCATATTCCCCGTCGGTCTGGGTGCGCAGGTTCGCAAAGTCGCTGGCATTGAGATAGCCCGAATGCGGGTCGAGGCTGGCGAGCATGCCGTTGATCGCGCCGTCGATCAGCTTCTGATCGCTCACCGGTTCGACATAATTGGCCTTAACCTCGAGCAGCACGTCCATGAAGCGTGAAATCTCGTCGGTGGTCGATGCGTCGACGGTCGCCATCGCGCCCGTCGCGAGCGGAACGAGCGCCAGCGTGCTGAGCGCGGCGGCCCCCTGCCACAAGGCGAAGCGACGCTTGGGAGAGGTGGCGGCTTTGGTCGAGTCGGTCATGCGTGTCTTTCAGGTCGAACGGTTTATCGGCGTATACGCCCCGCCGCGCCATCCTCCAACGGCTTTCGGACGGCGTCAAGCGGAGTGTCCCGATAGCGGCTGTCGGTCGAACGCCGGGTTAACGGGCCGTCATCCCAGCATCGCTGCGACGTCGACCGGTCGCCCGGCGCGGCGCAGCTCGATCGTGATGCGACTGTCGTCCGACCCCGCGCGCCCGACCGGAGTGCCGGCATCGAGCGTGTCGCCGACATCGACCGACAGCGCGATCATGCCGGTGAGCAGCGACGTCCAGCCGCCGCCATGATCGACGATCACGATCTTGCCATAGCCCTTGTAGTCGCCGGCGAAGCTGACGCGCCCCGGCGCCGGGGCGACCACCTGCCCGCCGGGGCGGGCGGCGACGGTGATCCCGCGCGAGCGCACCCCGCTGTCGTTGACCTCGCCCAGCCCTTCGACGATGCGACCGACGACCGGCAGGCGATAGGCGCCGCGTGCCAGCTCGACGGGTTGCGCGACGGGTGCGGCGACAAGGGCGTGACTCGTTTCGGGGTCGCGCGGGCGGGGCAGCGGCCCGGCCAGCGCCGCAAGGTCGGCGCGAACCGCGGCGTCGGTTTCGAGCGCGTCCATCAGGTCGACGATGTCGCGTGCCTTTTCCCCCAGCCCGAGCGCGCGGTCCGCCTCCAGCCGGGCGCTGCTCATCAGTTCGCGCGCATGGATGCGCCCCTCGTTCTCGAGCCGGGTCAGCTCGTCGCGGCGGCTCGACAAGTCGGCCTGGCTCGACGCCAGCGCCTGCAGCGCAACCGTCTGTTGCCGCCGGGTTCGGCGAAGGTCGGACAGTTCGGCCCGAACCCCGGCGGTGCGGCGTTCGATCACCGGCATCACGGCGTCGAGCACTGCCCGTGCATGGACCATGTCGCGCAGCGAACCGGGCTGCGCGAGCACCGTTACGGGCGGTTGGCGCGACAATTGCTGGAGCGATGCGGCCAGTTCGAGCAAGGGCTGTTGCTGTTCGGCGAGCCGCGCCTGCTGGGCTGCGAGGCGGCGCCCAACCAGCGCGACGCGCGCCTCGCCCGCGTCGATGTCGGCTTCGGCCGACTGGATGCGAGCGGCGAGCGCCGCGCTGCGCTTTTTCAATCGATCGGCCGCGTTCGTCGCCTTTTGCGCCTGGATTTCCAAGGTCGCGCTTCGCGCCATCGCGTCGGCCGATTGCTTTTTGGCCGTGACGAGCTGTTGGCGTTCGCGCGCCGCGATCGCTTCGGGATCGAACACGTCGTTCGGTGCCAGCGCCAGCGCCCCGCCCATCATCGAGGCGGCAAGCGCCAGCCCTGTGATCGCACGCCTCATTGGCGTCCCTCGCGATGATAGGGGTGGCCGGCGATGATGCTCGTGGCGCGCCACAATTGTTCGGCGAGCATCGCCCGCGCCATCAGGTGCGGCCAAGTCGCTCGGCCAAAGGCGATCACCTTGTCGGCGCCCTCTCGCTCGTCGGGGGTAAAGCCGTCGGCGGCGCCGAGGCAGAAGCGCGCCTCGCGCACTCCGGCGTCGCGCCAGCTTTCGAGCAATTTGGCAAATTCGAGCGACGACATCTGCTCGCCGCCTTCGTCGAGAAGGATGGTACGGCTATTGTCCTGCGCGGCGGGCACGCGCCCGCCGGTGTCTGGGAGTTCCGAAATCTTTTGCGCCCAGTTGACGCGCTTCATGTAGCGCGCAACCAGATCGGCCTCGGGCGAGCGCCCGATGCGCCCCCGCGCGATGATGTGCAGCAACATGACGTCTTCGTTCACCTTCGGTGAAAGCGGCACCAGCCCGCTCCCCCTCCCGGCCTTCCTCACGATAGTAGCCTATGGGAGGCCGGGAGGGGGAGCGGGCTGGTGCCGCTTCTGTTCGGGCTCTAGACCGAACAGACCAAAAACGTCAATTTGCCGCCGCGACCGGCGGTGCGTCGCCGAACGACCACATGCGCTCGAGGTTGTAGAAGCTGCGCACCTCGGGCCGGAACAGGTGGACGATCACGTCGCCGGCGTCGATCAGCACCCAATCGGCGTTGGGCAGCCCTTCGACGCGGACGCTGCGGCCCGCCTCCTGCTTGATCCGCTGCGCCAGCTTGTCGGCGATCGCCGAGACATGGCGCGTCGACCGGCCGCTCGCGATCACCATATGATCGGCGATGCTGCTCTTGCCGGCAAGCGGGATGGAAATGACTTCCTGGGCCTGGTCCTCGTCGAGTTGATCGAGGATCAGTGCGTGGAGCGAATCCACGCTGTCGTTGGCGGGTGCGGCGCTGGGCGCGGCATCCTTGTTGGCGGCTATCAAGCGGGTCCTTTCCTTTCGCCGTCGCCGATAGGCGAATGCGTCAACGGGTCGCGCAGGGCGCGGCCAGCATAGCGTTCGTACCAGCGGGGATTGGCCTGCCGTATAGCGGTTGCGGATCGCACGTCGGGCGAAAAACGCAGGAACACGAGGGCAGGCGGTCTCCAGTCCGTCCAATGAGCTTTCTGGTCCGCGGGCCGGACGAAGCGCCGCAGCCAGCCCATCGCCTGTGCGGCGTGGGTGCGGCCATTATAGCCCGGACGCGCGATAACCGCAATCGGCATCAATCGCGCGATTTCCCGCCAGTCGCGCCAGCGGGGCAGCTGGACCAGATTGTCGGCGCCCATGATCCAGATGAAGCGCCGATTCGGGTAGCGGCGGATCAGCTTCTTCAGCGTGTCGACCGTGTAACGCGTGCCGAGTTCGGCCTCGATCGCGGTCGCACGGATCGGCGAGCGCCGCGCCATGCGCTGCGCCGAGGCGAGACGCGCGGCAAGCGGCGCCATGCCCGCCTGCGGCTTCAGCGGGTTCCCCGGCGAGACGAGCCACCATAATTCGTCGAGACCCAGCGCGTCGACCGCATTCAGGCTGATCGCCCGGTGCCCGCCATGCGCGGGATTGAAGCTGCCGCCGAGGAGGCCGGTGGTAATCACAGCAGGGTTTGCCAGTCGCTGCGGTTGTGGACGAGGCGGAGCAGTATGATCGCGTCGTCGTGGACCATATAAAGGAACAGGAAAGCGGTCCCGGCGATCGGCCATTTGCGGATACGCGTGCCGTCGATGGCCGGGCCGATCCGCGGATGGGCTTCCAATTGGCCGGTCGCGACTGCAATCCCGCGTAGCAGTGCGGTTTCGACGTCGGGATCGATCGCAATATCGGCCGAACGGAAGACGTCGTCGCGAGCGTGCGGCGTCCAGTGAAGGCGCATCAGGCCGCTCTACGTGCCGCCAGCCGGGCCTCGATCTGGGCCATTACCTCTTCGTGCGGAATCAGGCGTCCCGCCGCGACATCTTCGAGCGCCGGTTCGACCAACTCGATATATTCGAGTTCGCGGGCGGTCGCCTGTTGCAACAGACGCGCGATCACCCACGCACGACTGCGCTCGTGAAAGGCGGCGATCCGGTCGAGTTCGTCGAGCATCGCATTTTCGACGCGAGCGGAAATGACGGTCTGCTTGCTCATAAGGGCACTGTATCATTTGTATACAAATGATTCAAGGCCGCGCCTGTCCTGTGCCCCGGACCTGCCATTTATAGGTCGTCAGCCCCTCGAGCGCGACCGGGCCGCGGGCGTGCAGGCGGCCGGTGGCGATGCCGATTTCGGCGCCGAGCCCGAATTCGCCGCCGTCGGCGAACTGGGTCGAGGCATTGTGCATGACGATCGCGCTGTCGACTTCGGTCAGGAAACGGTCGGCGGAGGCGGTATCCTCGGTGACGATCGCGTCGGTGTGGCGGCTCGAATGCGCGTCGATATGCGCGAGGGCGCCATCGAGGCCGTCGACCATCGCGATCGACACGATCGCGTCGAGATATTCGCTGTCCCAGTCGCTCGCGTCGGCGGGGGTGACGTGTGCGGCGAGCGCAGCAATGTCGCGGTCGCCGCGCACTTCGCAGCCGGCGGCGGTCAGCGCGTCGACGATCGCGGCGGGATCCGGATAGGCGCGGTCGATCAGGATCGTCTCGGTCGCGCCGCAGATGCCGGTACGGCGCATCTTGGCGTTGACGGCAAGCGTCACGGCGGTTTCGGGATCGGCGGCGCCGTCGATATAGGTGTGGCAGATGCCGTCGAGATGCGCGAGCACGGGGACGCGCGCTTCGTCCTGCACGCGCGCGACGAGCCCCTTGCCGCCGCGCGGAACGATGATGTCGACCAGGCCCTGAGCGCGGAGCAGCGCGCCGACTGCGGCGCGGTCCTGTGTCGGGACGAGCTGCACCGCGTCGGCGGGAAGCCCCGCCTCGGAAAGGCCTGCCGCCAGCGCGGCGTGGATCGCGCGGTTCGAATGCACCGCTTCGCTGCCGCCGCGCAGGATCACCGCATTGCCCGACATCAGCCCGAGCGCCGCGGCGTCGGCGGTGACGTTGGGGCGGCTTTCATAGATGATGCCGATCACGCCGAGCGGCACGCGGACGCGGCTGAGCAGCAGCCCGTTGGGGCGTTCGACCCGGTCGATCTCGGCGCCGACCGGATCGGGGAGTGCGGCGACCGCATCGACGGCTCCGGCGATCGAGCTTAGCCGGTCTTCGTCGAGCCGCAGCCGGTCGAGCATCGCCGAGGTGAGCCCGCCTGCTTCGCCTGCCGCCATGTCCTTTGCATTCGCCGCAAGAATCTCCGCAGCCTGCACGCGAAGCTGCTGCGCCGCAGCCTTCAGCGCCGAGGCCTTTTTCGCCGTCGGGGCCGTTGCCATCCGCTTTGCGGCCGCGCGTGCACGCGCGCCCATGTGGGCGATCAGCGCGTCGGCGTCGAGAAGGGGCGGCGGCGAAAGGGTGTCGATGGTCATGGGCGCGCCCTATCACGCTTTGCGGCGGCGACGAAGCCCCGTTGCGCGGCGGCGCGCGGCGCTCTAGGCAGGGCGGCATGAGCGGGGATATCGAGGGCATCGGTGCGGCGGTCACCGCGGGACTGGCGGCGCGCGCGATCGAATCGCGGCATGGCGAGGGCGGTCCGGGCTATGCCGGCACACGCTGCCTCAATTGCGGGACCGTGCTCGCGGGTTCGCATTGCCATCATTGCGGTCAGCGTGCCGATGTGCATCGCAGCTTCGGCGCGATCGGGCATGACCTTGTCCACGCGATTTTCCATTTCGAAGGCAAGCTGTGGAACACGTTGCCGCTGCTCGCCTGGCGGCCGGGCGACCTGACGCGGCGCTACATCCACGGGGAGCGCGCGCGGTTCATCTCGCCGCTTGCGCTGTTCCTCTTTGCGGTCTTCCTGACCTATGCGGTGCTGACGGCGGTCGGCGCCGGGGGCGGCTTTAGCGAAGAATTGAACAGGGTGGCGGCCGAACAGACGCGGACCAATGCGGTCAAGTCGAGCCTGCAGGACGAGGTCGATCGCATCGATACGCGGCTCGCGGGCAAGGGCCTGTCCGCCGAAGATCGCCGAACGCTGCTCGACGAGCGCGAGACGTTGCAGAAGAGCGCCGATTACCTGGGCGTAGCGCGTAGTCGCAGCAAGGCGGAACGCGAGGCCGAGCGGGCAAAGGGGCCGCCGGTGCTCGACGACCCGGTCGAACAGGTGACGACGAGCACCCGGTTCGTTGCGGTCAACAAGGTCGATACGGGGGTGCCCTTCATCGATCACGGGATCAAGAAGGCGCTCGCCAATCCCGGGCTGATTCTGTATAAATTACAGGCGAATGCGTACAAGTTTGCGTGGGCACTGATCCCGCTGTCGCTGCCTTTCATGTGGCTGCTCTATCCGTTCAGCCGGCGCTTTCACACCTATGACCATTTCGTTTTCGTCACCTATTCGATCAGCTTCGTGCTGCTCTTGTTCGTGGTCGTGCGGTTGTTGAATCTGACCATCTTTGGCGAACTCGCGACCTTTTTCGCGATGCTCTATATGCCGTTCCACATGTACCGGCAGCTTCGCGGCGCCTATCGCTCGTCGCGTCCGGGCGCGATGGTGCGGATGAGTCTGCTGTTGTTTTTCAGTCTCTTCGCGATGATCGCCTTTCTGCTGCTGCTGCTCGCGCTGGGGGCGATGGGCTGACGACCGCCGCGCGCCAAATCGTAACAATGCCGGGTCACACCGGAAGAGTATGAAGGAGGAGCGCAATGCACAGGTCATGGGCGGAACTGGACCGGCGGCAGTTGATCGCGCTGGGCGGCGGCGGGCTCGCCGCGCTGTCGATTCCCGGCGCGGCGGCGGCGGCAATGGCGCAGGGCTTCACGCACGGCGTCGCGAGCGGTGAACCGGGAGCCAATTCGGTGCTGCTGTGGACGCGCTATGCGGCGGCGTCGAATACGACGCTGACCGCCGAACTGTCCGAAAGCGTCGATTTCGTGCGCGTCGTCGGTGGCGGCACGGTGACGGCCGCGGGCGAGCGCGATCATACCGCGAAGATCGTCGTCGACGGGCTGCATCCCGGCCGCTGGTATTATTATCGCTTCGTCGCGCCCGATGGCAGCATGTCGCCCGTCGGCCGCACCCGTACGCTGCCCGTCGGGTCCACAGCCGCCTTCATGCTCGCGCTCTTTTCCTGTTCCAACATGCCGTTCGGCTGGTTCAATGCCTATGGCCATGCCGCCGCGCGGCAGGATGTCGACCTGCTGGTCCATGTCGGCGACTATTTCTATGAATATAAGGTCGGCCAATATCCGACATTGAAGGAAATGGTGGCCGGGCGGACGATCCAGCCCGACAATGAGTGTATCGCGCTCGCCGACTATCGGCTGCGCTACGCCGCCTATCGCAGCGATCCCGATCTCCAGCGGTTGCACACGCTGTTCCCGATGATCGCGCAGTGGGACGATCACGAACTCGCGAACGACGCGTGGAAGGGCGGGGCGCAGAACCACCAGCCGGACGAGGGCGAATGGAGCGTACGGTCGGCGGCAGCGGAGCGCGCCTATCGCGAATGGATGCCCGTCGCCGACACTCGTTGGCGCCATTACGAGATTGGCGACCTCGCGACGATCTTCCTTCCCGAAACGCGGCTCACCGGACGCGACAAGCAGTTTTCCGTCGGCGCGATCGTCGAGGGGGCAAGCGATCCCGCCGCGGCGCTCAGGCGCTTTCGCGAGACCGACTATATCGACCCCGCGCGCCAGATGCTTGGTAAAGACCAGGAACGCTGGCTCACCGACGCGATCCGCGCGTCGGTGAAGGCGGGCAAGCGCTGGCAGGTCTGCGCGCAGCAGGTAATCATGGGAACGACCTATAGCCCGCCCGAATCGGCGGGGTGGTTCGGCCCCGATGCACCCGACTATGTGATGGACCGGGTAAGGACCGCGAAGATGGTCGCCGACGCGGGGCTGCCCTACAGCTTCGATGCCTGGGACGGCTATCCCGCGGCGCGCGACCGGCTGCTCGGCGCGGCGCAGGCGGCGGGTGCCAACTTCGTCTCGCTCGCGGGCGACAGCCACAATGGCTGGGCGTTCGACCTGCCGCACGACGGTCGCCCGGCCGGGGTCGAGGTCGCGGGGCACAGCGTCAGCTCGCCGGGGATCGAGTCGGCGGCGAAGGGGGCGAGCGATGCCGACCGGGTCGCGGCGCTCCGCCGCTCGTCGCCGCAGCTGCGGTGGGCGAACACCGAACGGCGCGGTTATGCGACCGTCGCGCTGACGCCCGAGCGGATGACGGCGAACTGGCATCTCCTCGATACCGTCGCGCAGTCCTCGCGCACGCTTGCGGGCACGCACAGCATGACGGTGCGGCCCGGACGCAATGTCTATGACGAAAGCTGACGCGGCCTGCGCCGAGGGGGCTTGACCAATTCATATCCCGATGGTTATGGATAAACCATAGCCAAAGGGTTATGAATTGACATGATCGAGACTCGCGACCTTCTCTTCCGGGCGCTCGCCGACCCGACCCGCCGCGCGCTGTTCGAGCGCTTGTGCGAGGGCGGCGAGCAGAGCGTCGGCGCGCTCACCGTGCCGTCGGGCATTTCGCAGCCCGCGGTGTCGAAGCATCTCGCGGTGCTGCGACAGGCAGGGCTGATCGCGGGGCGGCACGAAGGGCGCCAGTCCTATTATCGCGCGCAGCCCGCGGCGCTCGCGCCGCTGGTCGACTGGACCGGGCGGATGACGCGCTTCTGGGAAGCGCGCTTCGACGATCTCAACGATGTGCTGAAAAGGATGGATCAATGACCGACGCCGCCGCCGCAACGCGCTCCGTGATCGTCGAGCGCGAATTCGCCCACCCGCCCGGAAAGGTCTGGCGCGCGCTGACCCAGCCGCACCTTGTCGCCGAATGGCTGATGGCGGGCGACGTCGCGCCGACGCCCGGCCATCGTTTCGCTTTCGGCGCCGACTGGGGCCATGTCGATTGCGAGGTGGTCGAGGTCGAGCCCGAACGCAGGCTGGCCTATAGCTGGGACGGCAAGGGGCTCGAAAGCGTCGTGACCTGGACGCTGACGCCGACCGCGACGGGAACCCTGCTGCGCATGGAACAGACCGGCTTCGCGCCCGACAACAAGCTGGCCTATCACGGAGCGAAGGCCGGCTGGCCCCGCTTCCTGAGCGCGCTCGATGACCTGCTCGCGCGGGTCGACTGACGAAGGGAGACGATATGAACTGGAATGGCGCAATCCGTCAGCTACACCGCTGGCTCTCGATCCTCTTTACGCTGGTGGTCGGGGCGATCTTCCTGACCCTCGCGCTCGGCCGCGAGCCGGTGCAATGGGTCTATTACCTGCCGCTCGGCCCGCTGGCGCTGATGACGCTGAGTGGACTGTGGATGTTCTTTCTGCCCTATCGGGCGCGGCGCGCGTAGGAGCGGCAGGATGGCCGACGAAGACCGGAGCGCGTCCGACGCGATCGACGCGAAGATCGCGAAGCTCGGCGACTGGCGGGGCGAGACGCTCGCGAAGATGCGCGCGCTGATCCACGCCGCCGAGCCCGAAGTCGTCGAGACGGTAAAATGGCGCAAGCCCTCGAACCCGCTCGGCGTCCCGGTGTGGGAGCGGGGCGGCATCTTGTGCACGGGTGAAACCTATAAGGACAAGGTCAAGCTGACCTTCGCGCGCGGCGCGGCGCTGGACGATCCGGCGGGGCTGTTCAACTCGAGCCTCGACGGCAATACCCGCCGCGCGATCGACCTGTTCGAGGGCGACGACATCGACGCGGAGGCCTTCAAGGCGCTGGTGCGCGCGGCGGTCGCGGCGAATGCGGCGAAGGCGCCGCGGACGTAGGGCGGCTGCTCCGCACCTTGTGGTCCCTTACCCCAACGTCATCCCGGCGCAGGCCGGGATCTCGCCGGTGCGTAAAACCGTTGGGGTGAGATCCCGGCCTGCGCCGGGATGACGGGTAGGGGATAGTCCGCTCCTACCCCCGATCCGCCGTTCACGAATAGGGCGGCGCATCCTCGAACTCCGCGAACCACGGATAGTCGTCCGCGACNTTGGGGTGAGATCCCGGCCTGCGCCGGGATGACGGGTAGGGGATAGTCCGCTCCTACCCCCGATCCGCCGTTCACGAATAGGGCGGCGCATCCTCGAACTCCGCGAACCACGGATAGTCGTCCGCGACGCTCGCGGTGAAGTCGGGCGCGCGCTTTTCGAGGAAGCTTGTCACCCCTTCGGCGGCGTCGGAGCTGCGTCCGCGTGCGAAGATGGCGCGGCTGTCCCAGCGGTGCGCGCTCATCGGGTGCGGCGCGCCGAGCATCCGCCACAGCATATGGCGAGTAAGCGCGACCGAGACCGGCGCGCTGTTTTCGGTCAGTTCGCGCGCTTTGGCGATCGCCGCGTCGACCAGCTCGCCGGGCTTGTGGACCGACTGCACGAGCCCCTTTTCATGCGCTTCCTGCGCATCGATCAGGCGACCCGAAAAGCACCAGTCGGTCGCCGCGGCGATGCCGACGAGTCGGGGCAGGAACCAGCTCGACGCTGCTTCGGGGACGATGCCGCGGCGGGCGAAAACGAAGCCATAGCGCGCGGTCTCGCTGGCAAGACGCGCATCCATCGACAGTGTCATCGTGGCGCCGATGCCGACCGCCGCGCCGTTGATCGCGCCGAGCACCGGCTTCTTGCTGTCGAAAATGCGCATCGAGACGCGCCCGCCCGAATCGCGGATCAGCGGGTGCGACCAGTCGATCGTGCCGTCCTCGGCGACCGGGCTCGCCGCGATGCCGTCGGGCAGCGTCGCCGCCTTGTCGGTCCGCTTGTCGTAATCGAAGGTCGAGGCACCCTGGCCCAGGTCGGCGCCGGCGCAATAGGCGCGGTCTCCGGCCCCGGTAAAGATCACCGCGCGCACGCTGTCGTCGGCGTCGCATTCGTCGAGCGCGGCGACGATCTCGAGCATCATTTCGGTGGTGAAGGCATTCATGCGGTCGGGGCGGTGCAGCGTCAGCAGCGCGATACCTTCGTGCCGGTCGAGGCGAATCTGGTCGAAGCTCATAGGTCTCTCTCCCTTTCTGGGTCGGCGCTACCGTTGCAAGCGGCGGGCATCAGCGCAAGCATAAGTTGACGTGGACGTAAGCGTAAACCGGGCGATGAGGTCGATGATGACGCGGCCGCACTTTGCCGCTATAGCGCCGCCATCGCCCCCGGCGCCGGCCTCTTCCTGAGTCGCCTGCCGCCGGGGTCATTCTTTTGGTTCCGGCAGAAAGTCTAACGCCATGGCCCGTCGCCGCCAGATTTACGAAGGCAAAGCCAAGATCCTGTACGAAGGTCCCGAACCGGGGACGCTGATCCAGTATTTCAAGGACGATGCGACGGCGTTCAACGCGCAGAAGCGCGGAACGATCAACGGCAAGGGCGTGCTCAACAACCGCATTTCGGAGCATGTCTTTACCCTGCTGGGCCAGATCGGCGTGCCGCACCATTTCGTTCGCCGGCTGAACATGCGCGAACAGCTGATCCGCCAGGTCGAAATCGTGCCGATCGAGGTCGTCGTGCGCAACGTCGCCGCGGGCTCGCTATCGAAACGGCTCGGGATCGAGGAAGGGACGCAGCTGCCCCGTACGCTGATCGAATATTGCTACAAGGACGATGCGCTCGGCGATCCGCTGATCGCAGAGGAGCATATCGCCTGCTTCAACTGGTGCAGCCAGGACGAGCTTCACGACATTCAGGACATGGCGATCCGCATCAACGATTTCATGTGCGGGTTGTTTGCGGCGGTCGGTATCCGGCTGGTCGATTTCAAGCTCGAGTTCGGACGCCTGTACGAGGGCGACTACAGCCGCATCATCCTTGCCGACGAGATCAGCCCCGACGGCTGTCGCCTGTGGGACATGGCCACGAACGAAAAGCTCGACAAGGATCGCTTCCGCCGCGACCTGGGCGGCGAGGTCGAAGCCTATCAGGAAGTCGCGCGGCGGCTGGGCCTGATGCCCGAAGGCGGCGACAATGCGGTGCTCGACCTCGAGACGCACCGGAAGAAAAAGGGCAGCTGAGGCCCGAGAAAAAGACGGCGCCCCCGCGAAGGCGGGGGCCGCTGGAGATGTTGCGCCATGCCGATTGCGGCCCCCGCCTTCGCGAGGGCGGCGATCCTTCTCAAATATTGATGCTCGTCGGGATCAGGCTGGGCTGCAGATAGGGATAGGGCTGACGCCGCCGGGCGTTGCGCGCGACGATCGTCGCCTCGACATTGGCAAGCGCACCCTTGAACCATGCAAGCGGGCCTTCCGGGCCGGTGACGCGCGGGTCCTGGAACCACGCCGGATAGGGGAAGCTGTTGCTGCGATAGTCGCCGAGCGGCCGGTAATGCACCGATCCGAGCAGCTCGAGCACGTTCAACTGTTCGAGCGCGAGCGCCACCGGGGGCATCATCGCCAGCCAGCCGGGCTTGTCCTGTCCGCCCTGACGTGCCGGCGTCGACTGCCATGCGGCGCCCGTGACGGCCGGGGCAAAGGCCATGATGTCCTTTTGCGGGAAATTGACCGCCGCGTGCTGCGCGCTCGCAGTGAACATCAGCATCGTACAGACGTCGACAAGGTCGGCACGCGACGCGACGGGGCCAAAGCCCCTGATCTTCGCTTCGCCGGCAAGGCTTTCGGCCCAGGCGGCAAGTTCGGTGTCGTCGGTGACGTCGGTGTCGCTGGCATAATAGAGCGCGACATATTGGCTGGCCCACTCGCGGATCGCATTCCAGACGAGCAGCGCATCGTCGCGGTAGGGATAGTCGGTGAGCGCGGACGTCACTCCGACCCCTCGCGCGGCCAGGTCGGCCGGCAGCATCTTGCCCCGGAAATCGAAGGCGAGGCGGTCGTCGGCCGCGGCCTTCTGGCTCGACGCGATCGTTCCGGCGAAGATATGATCGATCGGCCCGTCGGCGGCGATGAGCGACGTCGCGGCCTGTTCGTTGATGAACAATGTACCTTCGAAATGCGGAACGAACAGCGCCCACAGCGGATGCGTCGCGGCGAGGTGGCGGTGCGTGGCGACGGCGAACGCCTCGATGACGAGGTGGGTGCGCGCAAGATGGGTGAAGAGTTCGTGATAGTTGCCATCGGCGACCTGCACGACCAGCTTCGCCATTTCCCAGCCCCAGCCGGCATCGGCGGCGGGCGAGGGGGTGAAGATCGGATTGGCGGCGGGGTCCTGCCCGCACTGGATCGCAACCGGTACCAGCGACGCGCCGCCTGGCGGTATCGCAAACAGGGCGATCGGCCGTGCGACATATTTGGCAAGCGTCCCATACGTGCCCGGCGTCAGCACCGAAAGCTCGCTGTAGTCGAGCAGGAAAAGCCGCCCTTCGGCGAGCGCCGCGGCCAGCGTATCGCCTGCGACCACGGCTTCATAACGCGCGGAATCGAACGGGAAATTGGCCTGAAGTTCGTCGCCGACCGCCGCAATGAGCATGTTGTTCGGACCTTGTACGCGGAGCCGCGCAAAGGTCGCGTCGTCGATAAAGTCATAGGCGATCCCGGGAACGGGCAGCGTTTTGAACAGCGCGCGATAGGCGTCGAGGCTGCGTGGCGTGGCGCTGCCCAGCCCCGCGACTTCGGTCGCGCTGACCTTCATCAGCTCTTCAAGCCGTTGGCGATGACCCTCAAGCCGCGCGATATCGGCGTCATGCTCTGCGGCGGCCACCCTGTGCTCGACCGCGTCGACGATCCCGCCCAGGACGGCATGGCCGGTGGCGGTGCCGTGGCCCGTCGCGACGTGCGCGGTCGAGGCCTCGATCGCATCGCATTCGGCGATCGCGGCCTCATATTCGGCGCGGTGTCCGTCGAGTTCGCCCTTGTCGACGCCGCCGAGCTTCACCGCCAGCGCGTTGCGCACGATGGCGAGGCCCACGCCGATCAGAATCGCGAACCACGCGATCGTCGGCTCGTCGGCCTTTGGCACGTCGGTCGCGAGGGGGACGCCGGGCAGCGTCGGAACGTCGGTCGTCCAGACATAGACTTTTTGCGTTGCCGCAAGCTGGGCGGCGCGCGCCGCCTGGCCGGCGGGCGTGTCCTGCTGAGGCAGGGTCGGGGTAGCGGGCGGAAGGATCGCGCCTTCGACGGGCGTGGGAGACGTAAAGGCGGGTGACGGGACGGACATGGCAAGGCTCCTGCGCGGCTTGATCGCGGCGGGAGATCGCAAAACATGGTTAATATTTGGCAAGTCGACTCTGGCGGAAACCTGTTTACCCCGATGAAAAATCGGCGTTCCTTTGCTTAACGCCTGTTTTACTTGTGTTTGTTATCCGAAGTCCATGTCGGGGGTTTTCACATGGGCGAGGCGGCGGTTCTTTCCGCCGATTCCGGAGGCGATCCGGGACGATGTCGCGATTCTGCGCGCCAATCGTATCGAAACGCTGACCCCGATGTTGTTTCTGACCCTCGCGGCCACGACGCCGACCGCAATCTATGGCGGCGTTCCGAGCGTGCATCCCCTGATTCGCGTGGGTTTCCCCGTGATTCTTGCGGTCGTTTGCCTCTTCGGCTTTGCCGTGCAGATGCAGTTTCGCGGACGCCGGATGAGCCCGCGCCGCGCGCGCCGCGTGATCAAGGAGGCGACCCTGCTCTCCGGCGCAATGGGAGCGATGTGCAGTAGCTGGACTGTGGTCAATTGGCTCGCGGCGCCGCCCGAGGCCCACAGCTATTATGCGATGATCATGGCGATGGGCTCGCTCGCCACCGCTTATTGCCTGTCGTCGGTCCGCTTCGCGACGATCGTCAACCTGGGTATCGGCCTCGTCCCGATCGCGCTGTTGATGCTGACGTCGGGACATCCGCCAGAGATCGCGGCGGGGACCAGCCTCGTCGTCGCGACGGCGTTTCTGCTTCGCCTGATCCTGCAACAGCACGGCCAGCTCATCAACCTGCTCCAGCTCCAGCACCAGATGCGCGACCTTGCGCATACCGATCCGCTGACCGGCCTCGCCAATCGTCGGGATTTCGACGTTCGGCTGGACGAGGAAATCGCGGCCGCGGGACCGGGGAGCCGGTTTGCGATCGGGTTGCTCGACCTCGACGGCTTCAAGCCGGTCAACGATCGCTACGGTCATGCGGTCGGCGACCTCCTGCTTTGCGAAATCGCCAACCGGTTGCTGGCCGCGTGCGGCGACGACGCGTTCGTGGCGCGCCAGGGCGGCGACGAATTCGCGATCCTCGTGCGGGCCGGGTCGCCGCTGCTCGCTTCCTCCTTTGCGGACCATATCCTCGCAGCGCTGGCACGGCCGTATCGGCTGGACGGCCATGTGATCCAGGTCGGCGCGAGCATCGGCATCGCCGAATGGCCCGGGCATGGGGCGACCGCGAAAGCGTTGTTCGATGTCGCCGACCGCGCGCTCTACGCCGCCAAGGCTGCCGATCGCCCCGACATGTCGTCCGTCGAAAGCATAGACCGCGTGGCTTGACCCTGCCGGGCAGGGGGGCCAAACCCTTGGCATGACCATTTTTTCGTTCCGGCTGACCGCCATCCTGCTGTCGCCGTTCGCTCTCCTTGCCACAGCTGCTGCGAGCCCATCCGCCCCGCCGGTTCCGGTCAACCCGCAGACTGCGGCGGCAAAGGCGTGGAATTATGCGGCAAGCGATGTGGCGGTCGATCCGAACGTCGTCTTCGGCGTGCTCCCGAACGGCATGAAATATGCCCTGCTGCATAATGAGACGCCCAAGGACAGCGTGATTATCCGCATGCGGTTCGACGTCGGCAGCTTCGACGAGGCCGACGACCAGCGCGGCCTCGCCCATTTCCTCGAACATATGGCGTTCAACGGATCGACCCACGTGCCGGAGGGCGAGATGATCAAGCTGCTCGAGCGAAAGGGGCTGGCGTTCGGGGCCGACACCAACGCCTCGACCGGCTTCGACCAGACGGTGTACAAGCTCGATCTCCCCAACGCATCGGACGACCTGATCGATACCGGGCTAATGTTGATGCGCGAGACCGCGAGCGAATTGACGATCGCCCCCGATGCGGTCGACCGCGAGCGCGGGGTGATCCTGTCCGAGCGCCGCGCGCGCGATACCTATAAACTGCGCAACCTGGTCGACCAGTTCGCCTTTGCGATGCCCGACATGATCGTCGACAAGCGGCTGCCGATCGGAACCGAAGAGGTGATCCGCACCGCGCCGGCCTCGCGCCTGCGCGATCTCTACGATCATTATTATCGTCCCGAGCGCGCGACGCTGGTGATGGTCGGCGATTTCGATCCCGCTGCGGTCGAGGCCAAGATACGGGCGCGCTTTGCCGACTGGCAGGGACGCGGGCCGGCGGGCCCCGAACCCGATCTGGGGTCGATCGACTATGCCCGGGCATCGGCCGCCGACGATTTCGTCGATCCCGCGATCAACGACGGGGTCACGATCGCCAGCTTCAAGCCGTGGGTCGACGAACCCGACACCAGGGCGAAGCGCGCGCGCCATCTGGCCGAGGAGGTCGGCGAGGCGATCGTCAACCGCCGGCTCGCCAAGCTGGCGCTTGCAGAGGATTCGCCGATCCTCTCCGCCTATGTGAACGATCTGGAGGGCTGGAAGACCTTCGACATGGTCACGGCGGGTGCGGTGGCGAAAGAGGGCGCCTGGAAGGACGCGCTCGCGATGGTCGAACAGGAGTATCGCCGCGCCGTCGAGCATGGCTTTACCCAGGCCGAGGTCGACGAACAGCTTGCGACGCGGCGCACCGCGCTCAAGACCGCGGTCGCCGGGGTGACCACGCGGCGCAGCGAGGCGCTTGCCGACGTCCTCGTCAATGCCGCCGACGGCGATTTCGTGTTCGTCCGCCCCGAAACGACGCAGGCGCTGTTCACGGCGACCGAGCCGTCGCTCGACGCCGCGCGCGTATCCGAGGCGTTCCGCAAGCGCGTGTCGGGCATGAGCCCGCCGCTGGCGCGTGTGACGAGCAAGACCGCGATCGATGGTGGGACCGACGCGATCCTTGCCGCGTTCAAGGCGTCGCAAGCGGTCGCCGTCACCGCACCGGTCGCGGCCGAAAGCACGGCCTTCGCCTACACCGATTTCGGTAAGCCGGGGCGCGTCGTTTCCGACGAACGTGTCGAGGATCTGGGCATCCGCCGCATCCGCTTTGCCAACAATGTGATGCTGAACATCAAAAGGACCGATTTCCAGAAGGACAAGGTCTGGTTGTCGGTGCGCGTCGACGGCGGAACCCTGCTCGCGACGCGCGACGATCCGACGAAGGTTGCGCTCGCGGGTTCGCTGAGCGTTGGCGGCCTGGAGGCGCACAGCTATGACGATTTGCGCACGATCTTCGCCGGCAAGACCGTCGCGCCCAGCTTCGGCGCCGATATAGATGCGTTCGGCGGCAAGGCCGTGACCTCGCCCGAGGATTTCCGGCTCCAGGCGGATTTGATGGCCGCTTATGTCACCCATCCGGGCTATCGTGCCGACGGCCTCGCGCTGATCCGGCGGGTGCTGCCACAGCGTTATGCCGCGAACGACGCGACGCCGGCCGCGGTGATCGGGCGCGATGTCGGCGGCATCCTGGCCAACGACGATCCGCGCGCTCAGACCCCGCCACTCGCGACACTGATGACCCGCGACTGGGACCAGCTCAAGCCGGTCATCGCCGACAGCCTGGAGCATGGCGCGATCGAAATCGGGGTTGTCGGCGATATCGACGAACAGGCCGCGATCGACGCGATCGCCGCGACCTTCGGCGCGCTGCCCGAACGCCGCGCCGCCTTCGATCCGCGTGCGGCGTCGCGCCTTCGCCAGTTTCAGGCCGACACGAGCGAGCGTACCCTGATTCACAAGGGGCCGGCCGATCAGGCCGAGGTGCGCGTCTATTGGCCCGCGCGCGACGACAGCGACCTTGCCGAATCGATGCGGCTGACCCTGCTCGCCCGCGTGATGCAGCTCAAGCTGACCGAGGAACTGCGCGAACGGCTCGGGGAAACATACAGCCCCGGCGCGGCGGCAAGCCTGTCGGACGATTTCCCGAAGTTCGGTCACATCTTCGCGGCGGCCAACGTCGATTACAAGGATATCGCAACGACCCGCGCGGCGATCCTTGCGATCGCGAAGGATCTGCGCGAGCAGCCGGTCGACGCCGACCTGCTCGACCGCGCACGGCGACCTTTTGTCGAGGCGCTTGCCAAGGCGCGGCGCGAGAACAGCTATTGGATGAATTATGTCGCCGAAGCATCGTCGCATCCCGAACGGCTCGATCGCAGCCGCCACGCAATCGCCGAAGTCGAGGCGGCGACGCCGGCCGACTTGCAGCAACTCGCCGATCGCTACCTCGTCGATGACAAGGCGCTGGTGATCAAGGCGGTGAGCGATAAAGCGGGGAAATAGCGTCGGAGACGAACTGCCGTCCCTTCCACTATAGATATATGGGGCGCCCGGGGCTTGCTTCAAGACCCGGGTGCCCGCGTAAGAGTCTGGCCCTCGAATCGAACATAACGAGGTGACAGATGCAGTTTTCGAACCATGACGTCGTAATTGCGGGCGGCGGGCCGACCGGGCTGATGCTCGCTGGCGAGCTGGCATTGGCAGGGGTCGATGTCGCACTTGTCGAGAGGCGGCCCGACCAGTCGGTCGAAGGGTCGCGCGCCAGCGGATTGCATCCGCGCTCGCTGGAACTGCTCGACCAGCGCGGGATCGTCGATCGCTTCGTCGAACAGGGCGAGAAGCATCATGTGATGGCGTTCGCGGGCACGATCCTCGACGCAAGCGACAGGCCGACCCGGCACAATTACACGCTGGGCCTGTGGCAGGCGAAGATCGAGCGCGGCCTTGCCGATTGGGTCACGGAGCTGGGCGTTCCGATCCTTTATGATTGCGAGGTGACGGGGTTCGCGCAGGATGCCGATGGCGTCGACGTGGCGCTGCACGATGGCCGGTCGATGGGCGCGGCCTATCTCGTCGGATGCGATGGCGGACGCAGCCTTGTGCGCAGGCAGGCGGGGATCGACTTTGCGGGCTGGGACGCGGACATCAGCTACCTGATTTTCGAAGGCGAGATGGCCGACGAACCGGCGTGGGGTATCCGTCATGGCGACAAGGGGCTCTATGCGCTCGGCAAGCTCGAAGACGGCCGGGTGCGCGGCGTCGTGACCGAGCCCGAACGGGTTCAGGGGCCGGCACCCGATCTCGGGGCGCTGCGCACCGCGCTCGTCGCGGCCTATGGCTGTGATTTCGGCGTGCACGGTGTGACATGGCTGTCCCGGTTCACCGATGCGGCGCGGCAGGCGACCGCCTATCGCGCGGGCCGGGTGCTACTGGCGGGGGATTCGGCGCACGTCCATTCGCCGGTCGGGGGGCAGGGGCTCAACATCGGGTTGCAGGATGCGGTGAACCTGGGCTGGAAACTTGCGCTCGCGGTAAAAGGCCTTGCCCCCGACGCGCTGCTCGATAGCTATCACAGCGAACGCCATCCGGTCGGCGCGGCCCTGCTCCAGCAGACGCTCGCCCTTACCGCCCTCAACCGCGGCGACGCGCGATCGGGCGCCCTGCGCGCCATGATGGCCGAAACGATGCAGATGGACGAACCGCGGCGCCAATATGCGGCGACGATGTCGGGGCTCGATGTCCGTTATGACATGGGGAAGGGACACGAACTGCTCGGGCGGCGCGTCCCGGATCTCGATCTGATCACCGCCGACGGCCCGGCGCGGCTGTTCGCGATGATGCACGATGCGAAACCGCTTCTGGTCAATTTCGGCGAGGCAGGCCGCGTCGATCCGGCCGGATATGCGGCGCATGTCCGCTGCATCGATGCGCAAGCCGAAGGGGTGTGCGAGCTGCCGCGGGCGGGCATCGTCGCGCTTCCGGAGGCGATGCTGGTGCGTCCCGACGGGCATGTCGCCTGGACCGGCGACGCAACGGCGGACGGGCTGGCGCCAGTGCTGCAAGGCTGGTTCGGCGCGCCGGGCTGACCCTCGGCCGCCGGCCCGGGCCGCGTCAGTCGGCGTCGAGCCCGTAAGCCGTGTGGAGGACGCGAACCGCAAGCTCGGTCTCGTCCTCGTCGATCAGCACGCTGACCTTGATCTCGCTGGTAGAGATTGCCTGGATGTTGATGCCGCGGTCGGCGAGCGCGCGAAACATCGTGCTCGCCACCCCCGCATGGCTCTTCATGCCGACGCCGACGACGCTGATCTTTGCCACCTTGTCGTCGCTGAGAATACGGTTGAAGCCGATCTTATCCTTTCCCGCTTCGAGCAGGTCGATCGAACGGAGGAGATCGGCCGCGGGCACGGTGAAGGTCACGTCGGTCTCGCCCTTGTCGCGCCCGACGTTCTGGATGATCATGTCGACGTTGATCCCGGCCGCGGCGAGCGGCGCAAAGATATTCGCGACCCCGCCCGGCTTGTCGGGCACGCGCGTGACGATGATCTTCGCCTCGTTCTTGTCGTGGGCGATGCCGGTGATGAGCTGCCGTTCCATCTGGACTTCCTCTATTTCCTCGTCGCTGACGATCATCGTGCCCCGCTTCGGCGCCTCGTCGCCCTCGACGAAGCTGGAGAGCACCTGCACGCGCACGCCCTCTTTCATCGCAAGCCCGACCGAGCGCGTCTGGAGAACCTTCGCCCCGACGCTCGCGAGTTCGAGCATTTCCTCATAGGTCACATAATCGAGCTTTTGCGCGCGGGCCACGATGCGCGGGTCGGTGGTGTAGACGCCGTCGACATCGGTATAGATGTCGCAGCGGTCGGCCTTTACCGCAGCGGCGACCGCGACCGCGCTGGTGTCCGACCCGCCGCGCCCGAGCGTGGAGATGCGGCCATCGTCCATCATGCCCTGAAAGCCGGGGATCACCGCCACTTCGCCGCGCCCCATCGCCGCGAGCAGGGCGCCGGTTTCGATATCGGCGATGCGCGCGCGGGCATGCGCTTCCTCGGTGCGGATCGGCAGTTGCCAGCCGAGCCAGCTGCGCGCAGGGACGCCCATCGCTTGCAAGGTGAGCGCGAGAAGCCCCGACGTCACCTGTTCGCCCGCCGCGACGACGACGTCATATTCGGCGGGATCGTAGCGCGGGTTCGCCTCGCGACAGAAATTCACCAGCCGATCGGTCTCGCCCGCCATGGCGGAGACCACGACGGCAACCTCGTTGCCCGCGGCGGCTTCGCGCGCGACGAGCTTTGCGACGGTGCGAATCCGCTCGGTGCCCGCCATCGACGTGCCCCCGAATTTCATCACGATCCGCGCCATTTCGCCCTGCCTTCTTCGCCTGGTTTCGCCCGCGACTTCGTCGCATTTCCGCGAGCCTCGCGCTGTTAGGGAAGGGCGCGCGCGAAGGCAAGGCGGCGAAGGGCGCGCGCCGATATATTTTCTTCGCGCGGCGCAAACAAAAGCGCCGATTACGGCGCGCGGTCACTCGTCGCGGTAATTATCTTGCGCCGGGCCGGGGGCGGTGCCACACCGCGCGCATGAACCAAGCGACCATCCATCCGCACGAGGCCGCGCATTTCGGGGCGCTCGCCGCCGACTGGTGGGATCCCCACGGGTCCTCCGCGATGCTTCACCGCCTGAACCCGGTACGCCTGTCCTATATCCGCGCCCAGATCGACGCCCACTGGCATTTCGATGCGCGCCAGCGCCATCCGCTTGCGGGCAAGCGCGCGCTCGATGTCGGCTGTGGCGCGGGACTGCTGGCCGAACCGCTTGCCCGGCTCGGCGGCGATGTGACCGGGGTCGATGCCGCGCCCGAAAATATTGCCGCGGCGCGCGCGCACGCGGCCGGGCAGGGGCTCGCGATCGCCTATCATGCCGGCGAACTGGCGGCGCTGCCGGCCGCGACCTTCGATCTTGTCACCTCGATGGAAGTCGTCGAGCATGTCGCCGATCCGGCGGTCTTTGTCGCCGGACTGGCCGCGCGACTGGCGCAGGGCGGGCTGATGATCCTTTCGACCCCGAACCGCACCGCGCTGTCGAAGCTGCTGCTTGTCGAGGCGGCCGAGCGGATCGGCGCGGTGCCGCGCGGCACGCACGACTGGGATCAGTTCCTGAAACCCGAGGAACTCGAAGCGCTGCTGGCGGGGGCGGGGCTCGAGGTCATCGACCGCACCGGCCTGTCGCCATCGCCCGCGCGCGGTTTCAAGCTCGGCGGCAGCGAGGCGCTGAACTACCTCGTCACCGCGCGGCACGCGGGATGAGCGGCGCGCGCGATCCGCGCGTCGACGCCTATATCGCGAAGGCGGCGCCCTTCGCGCAGCCGATCCTCACCCATTTGCGCGAGCTGATGCACCGCGAAGTGCCGGGGGTCGAGGAAGCGATCAAGTGGAGCATGCCCTTCTTCACGCTTAACGGCAGCCCGCTCGCCAACATGGCGGCATTCAAGGCCCACGCGGCCTTCGGCTTCTGGCGCCATGCGGAGGTGACGGGGAAGGACGAGCGCGAAGGCGCGATGGGCAGTTTCGGAAAGCTCGTCAGCCTCGACGACCTGCCGAGCGATGCCGAGCTTGCGGCGCTGATCGCCAAGGCCGTGGCGCTCACCGGCGAGAACAAGCCCAAGCCGGCGCCGGTCAAGCGCAAGCCGGCGCTCGACCTGCCCGACGACCTTGGCGCCGCGCTCGCCGCCAATGGGGCGGCGCAGGCGCAATGGGACGCCTTCTCGCCGGGCAAGCGCCGCGACTATATCGAATGGGTGGTCGAGGCAAAGCGCGACGACACACGCGCCAAGCGGATCGCCACGACGATCGCGCAGGTCGCCGAGGGCAAGGACCGCAACTGGAAATATAAGAGCTGCTGAAGGGCTCCGGATTGAGTCCGGATTCAGATCGCCGGCCGAATGGCCTTTCGGAAGCGGATCGAAACCGTGCGCGGCCGACCTTGATCGAGCCACATCGTCACCTCGCGGTCCATATCGGCACCATTATAGCCGAATATGTTGATTTCTCCTTCGCCGGGCACGAATTGCCCCACTGAATGATGGGCCGGCACGTCCCGAAAGTAGGCAAGTAGTTCGCCGCGGCTCTCCAGGCACGGCTTGCCTTCGATGCCGGTGCATTTGATCTTGTTGTTCGGCAGTGTTTCTAGCGCACTTATCAACACCGTTTGCCGCCATCGTTGGGAGGCAAAGTCGCTCGCATCCGCCGCGGACGTCCAGCCCGCCATATCCCCCGTAAGTTCGCGGCAGGTTTCGAGTGCGGCCGTCGGAGATTCCGGTGTCTCTGCAAGGCTTCGGTAGCGTCCCGTCCGGTGCACGGTGTCGAAGTCATGTTCGGCGATCGTGCCGTTCCGGATCACGAGCCGCGTCATTCTGGCATGACGCTGGTCCTTGCCGTTGTAGCGCATCACGATTGCAATTCGCGGCTGCTCGCAAATCGACTGCCGCTCAACGCGAGGTTTCAGAACAAGATCAATATAGAGACCATGATAACCGCCGCCCGGAAGGGCGACCTGTTCGCGCACGATCGCCTTCACGACCTGATCGGCGACGACAGGGAAAAGCTCGGCGGCCAACCGCTTCGCCTCCGCTTCTTCATATTCGAAGCTGGTGCCGGGATAGCCCGACTGGAACTCCGGAAGGGCAAAGCCCTGTATTGGTTCCGATTGTGCCGGTTCCTCTGCTTGCGCCGTTGCCGACGACATGATGGCAAGAAACGCAAACGCGGCAAGTCTATCGTTGCATCGGTTCACAATCGCCCTCCTCAGCTGGAGTATTGGCCGGACTAGCGCGCGGCCTTGGCCACGAAAATAGGCAGGCGATGTTTACAAGCTGTGGAGAGACGGGTGGCTCAAAAATCCACATCCTCATAATATTTCGGCGGGGCGATGATTTCCATGCGCTCGGCCAGCAGCGGGCGGAAGCTGGGGCGCGACTTCAGTCCCGAGTACCAGCCCTTGGTCTGTTCATGCCCGGCCCAATCGATCCCGCCCAGATAATCGGCGACCGAGATATGCGCGGCGGCGGCAAGGTCGGCGAGGCTCATCGTCGCACCGGCCAGCCAGGTGCGATGATCGATCAGATAGTCGATATAATCGAGATGCTGGTTCGCGGCCTTCATGGCCTCGCGCAGCGCACCGCCGTCGGGGGGCTGGCGATGGACGATACGCTTTTGCATGCGCTCGAACAAAAGCGGGCCGGTTACCTCGAAATAGAAATCCTGATCGAACCAGGCGACGAGACGGCGGATTTCGGCACGCTGGGCCGCGGTGCCGTTGATCATCGCCTTGCCTTCGACGGTTTCCTCGAAATATTCGGCGATCGCGTTGCTGTCGATCAGCACCTGCCCGCGTCCCTGATCGACCATGACCGGCGTGCGCCCGGCAGGATTGAGATCGATGAATTCGTCGCGGCGCTCCCAGGGCGATTCGCGCAGCAGGTCATATCCCACACCCTTTTCGCCCAGCAAAAGGCGGATCTTTCGCGAGAAGGGACACAAGGGGAATTGATAAAGCTGCCACATGAGTGCCGCATTAGCGGCAGCGGGGCGCGGCGCGCAACGGCTATGGTGCCGTGCCTGTGGACAAGGGGGTAGCGGGCGAGGGGGTAGCGGGCGAGGGGTTAGCGGCGACGTGCGGCGGCGCGCTCGCGGTCCCACTGTGCGGCCATGTCGCGCGCCATGTCCTTGAGCACGGGGGCATAGGCCGACAGGGCCGCGGCCATGTCGCCCGCCATGTGGGCCCCGGCACGCACGTCGTCGCCAAGCCGCTCGCCATAATCGGGATCGCGGCCGGCAATCTCGCCGAGCGTCGCGTCGGGCGGGATATAGGCCGCGTCGGAATCGGGGTCGACACGCGCCACGGCTTCGGCGAGCGGGCCGACGCGCATCTGCATCAGCGCGCCGACCAGCGCTGCGACGCTGTCGGCCATGCGGTCCTGCATTGCAGGATCGTTCAGTGCCGCCGCGGTATCGTCCAGCGACGTCTCGGCAGCCGCGGCGGGCAGGGGCGCCGCAAGCGCAGCAGCGGGGAGGGCAATCAGCAACAGGCGGCGCATGGCGTCATCCTTTCCGAACCGATGCGTGGACGCATCGTGCGCGCTATCATGGGATGGAGACGCTTGCCCTGCGCTGAACGTGGCCGCCAATGCGATGAACTGCACCGCATCGGCGACCAAATCTATTCGGCGGCGACCGTTTCGGCCGGTTCGGCATCGCTCAACGGGTGGGCAAGGCGGCCGACCATTTCCTTGGGGCACACCTGCCAGAATTCGCCCTTGCGGCGATCCCAGTCGGACAGGATTTCCTCCGACCATTTGCTGCCGGTCGCCTGCGCATGATCCGCGATCAACTCCTTGAGCACGCCCTCCCAATGCGCGCTGTCCAGTCGTTGCCACTGGATCGATTCGCCATTGGCGCGCCGTTCGAAAGCGCCGTCGATGTCGAGCACGAAGGCCATGCCGCCCGTCATGCCGGCGCCGAAGTTGGAGCCGACCGAGCCCAATATGACTGCCGTACCGCCGGTCATATATTCGCAGCCATTCGCGCCGCAGCCCTCGACGACGACATTGGCGCCCGAGTTGCGGACCGCGAAGCGTTCGCCCGCCTGACCCGCGGCGAGCAGCGTGCCCGCGGTCGCGCCATAAAGGACGGTGTTGCCGACGATGCTGTTTTGCTGGCTGACCAGCGGGCTCGATACGGTCGGACGCACGATGATGCGGCCACCCGACAGGCCCTTGCCGACATAATCGTTGGCGTCGCCGAATACCTCAAGCGTGATGCCCTGGCACAGGAAGGCGCCGAGCGACTGCCCCGCGGTCCCGCGCAGCCGGATTTCGACATGGCGGTCGGCGAGTCCCTTCATGCCGAACCGCTTTGTCACCTCGGCCGACAGGCGCGTGCCGACGGCGCGGTGCGTGTTGCGGACGTTGTAGGTCAGCTGCATTCGCTCGCCGCGCTCGAACAGCGGCTTCGCGTCGCTCAGGATTTGCGCGTCGAGGCTGTCGGGGACAGGGTTGCGGAAATGCGGTCCCTTCGAGCGGCGCTGGTCGTCGGGCGCATCGACCTTTGCGAGGATCGGATTGAGGTCGAGGTCGTCGAGATGTTCGGCGCCGCGGCTGACCTGGCGCAGCAACTCGGTGCGGCCGATCACCTCGTCGAGGCTGCGGCAGCCGAGCTTGGCCAGGATTTCGCGCACCTCCTCGGCGATGAAGGTCATCAGATTGATGACCTTTTCGGGGCTGCCGGTGAACTTTGCGCGCAGCTTTTCGTCCTGCGTGCAAACGCCGACCGGGCAGGTGTTCGAATGGCACTGGCGCACCATGATGCAGCCCATCGCGACGAGGCTGAGCGTCCCGATGCCATATTCCTCGGCACCGAGGATCGCCGCGATCACGATGTCGCGCCCGGTCTTGAGCCCGCCGTCGGTGCGCAGCCGGATGCGATGACGCAGGCCGTTGAGGGTCAGCACCTGGTTGACTTCAGACAGGCCCATTTCCCACGGCGTACCGGCATATTTGATGCTCGTCTGGGGCGAGGCACCGGTGCCGCCGGTGTTGCCCGAAACAAGGATCACGTCGGCGTGCGCCTTGGCGACGCCCGCCGCCACGGTGCCAATGCCCGCCGAACTGACGAGCTTTACGCAGACGCGCGCCTTCGGATTGATCTGTTTCAGGTCATAGATGAGCTGTGCCAGATCCTCGATCGAATAGATGTCGTGGTGCGGCGGCGGCGAGATCAGCATGACGCCGGGCGTCGAATGACGCAGCCGCGCGATGAACTCGGTGACCTTGAAGCCCGGAAGCTGGCCGCCCTCGCCGGGCTTGGCACCTTGCGCGACCTTGATCTCTATCTCGTCGCACGCGCCGAGATATTCGGCGGTGACGCCGAAACGACCGCTCGCGATCTGCTTGATGTTGCTGTTGGCGTTGTCGCCGTTGGCGTAGGGCTGATAACGTGAGCTGTCCTCGCCCCCTTCGCCCGATACCGCTTTCGCACCGATACGGTTCATCGCGATCGCCAGCGTCTCGTGCGCTTCGGGCGACAGGGCGCCGAGCGACATGCCGGGGGTGACGAACCGCTTGCGGATCTCGGTGATCGCCTCGACACTGTCGAGCGCCACGCCCTGCGCCGGATAGTTGAACTCCATCAGGTCGCGCAGATAGACGGGCGGCAGGTCGGCGACCCCGCGGGCGAATTGCAGATAGGTCGAATAGCTGTCGGTTGCGACCGCGGTCTGCAACAGGTGCATCAGCTGCGCCGAATAGGCGTGCGCCTCGCCGCCCGCGCGCTGGCGATAGAAACCGCCGATCGGCAGGGTGGCGACGCGGCTGTCATAGGCCGCCTCGTGCTTGTCCGACGCGTTGATCAGCAGCGATTGATAGCCTTCGCCCGAAATCTTTGCCGGCATGCCGGGGAACAGGTCGTTGACGAGCGCGCGCGACAGGCCGACGGCCTCGAAATTATAGCCGCCGCGATAGCTGGAGATCACCGCGATCCCCATCTTGGCCATGATCTTGAGGAGGCCGTCGTCGATCGCCTTGCGGAAACGCTGGCGGCAATCGTCCATCGACAGATCGCCGAACAGGCCGCGCGCCTGGCGATCGGCGATCGTCGCTTCGGTCAGATAGGCATGGACCGTCGTCGCACCGACGCCGATCAGCACGGCAAAGCCGTGCGTGTCGAGCACTTCGGCCGAGCGGACGTTGACCGACGCATAGCTGCGCAGTCCCTTGCGAACGAGGTGCGTGTGAACCGCCGCGGCGGCGAGCACCATCGCGACGCCGATGCGGTCGGGACCGATATTCTGGTCGGACAGGAACAGCTCGCTGCGCCCCGCGCGCACCGCATCCTCGGCCTCGCGGCGGATGCGCGCGATCGCATCGCGCAGGGTCGACGCGTCGCCGCCTGCAGGGAAGGTGCAGTCGATGTCGGCGACGGCGTCGCCGAAATAGGCGCGCAGCCGGTCCCAATCGTCGCCGACGAGCACCGGCGAATCCATGACGAGGACGTGCTCGCTCTGTCCCTTTTCGTCGAGGATGTTGGCGAGGTTGGCAAATCGCGTCTTCAGGCTCATCACGTGCCGTTCGCGTAAGGAGTCGATCGGCGGGTTGGTGACCTGGCTGAAATTCTGGCGAAAGAATTGCGCGACGTGGCGCGGCTTGTCCGAAATGACGGCAAGCGGCGTGTCGTCGCCCATCGACCCGATCGCTTCCTTGGCGTCTTCGACCATGGGCGAGAGGATCAGTTCCATATCCTCCATGGTCAGCCCCGCCGCGACCTGACGGCGCAGCAGTTCGGGGCGATCCCAGTCGGGGAGGCTCGACCTGCCGCCCCTGGGAAGGTCGCGCATCGTGCGGAAACCCTTGACCCGCGCGGGATAATCGTGCGCGCCCGCGATCTTGTCCTTGATCGCGCGGTCCTCATAGAGCGTGCCCTGGTCGAGATCGACCGCGATCATCTGGCCGGGGCCGAGGCGGCCCTTCTTGCGAATGCTCGCTTCGGGCAGCACGACCATGCCGCTTTCGGAGCCGACGACGAGCAGATTGTCCGCGGTCAGCGTGTAGCGCAGCGGGCGCAGCGCGTTGCGGTCCATCCCCGCGACCGCCCAGCGGCCATCGGTCATCGCGAGCGCGGCGGGACCGTCCCACGGTTCCATGACGCTGGCGAGATAGCTGTACATCGCCTTGTGCGCGTCCGGGACGTCGGGGTCGCTCGCCCACGCTTCGGGGACGAGAATCAGCTTTGCGGTCGGCGCGTCGCGCCCCGCGCGGCACAGGGTTTCAAACACCGCGTCGAGCGCGGCCGTATCCGACGCCCCCGCCGGGATCACCGGCTTGATGTCTTCCGAATGTTCACCGAACGCAAGGCTCGCCATCTTGATCTCGTGGCTGCGCATCCAGTTCTTGTTGCCGCGGATCGTGTTGATCTCGCCGTTGTGCGCGAGGGTGCGGAACGGCTGCGCCAGCCACCATTGCGGGAAGGTGTTGGTCGAATAACGCTGGTGAAAGATCGCGACGCGGCTTTCGAACAGCTTGTTCGTCAGGTCGGGGTAGAAGTCGGCCAGGCTTTCGGCGAGGAACAGCCCCTTGTAGATGATCGAACGGCACGACAGGCTGCAGATGTAGAAGTCCGCGATTTGCGCCGCGATCACCTTCTTCTCGATGCGGCGGCGCACCAGATAGAGCTGCTTCTCGAATTCGGCGAGCGAGGCGTCGCCCGGCATCGGGCCGGCGATCATGATCTGCTCGATCTCGGGGCGCGTGCGCTGCGCCTTGTCGCCGATCACCGAGACGTCGACCGGCACCTGCCGCCAGCCATAGATGGTATAGCCAGCCTCGATGATCTCGGACTCGACGATGGTCCGGCACGCTTCCTGCGCGCCCAGATCGGTGCGCGGCAGGAAGATCATGCCGACGGCGAGGCGGTTCGGCAGCACCTTGTGCCCCGATGCCGCGATCGCATCGTCGAAGAAGCGTTCGGGAAGGTCGACATGGATTCCCGCCCCGTCGCCGGTCTTGCCGTCGGCATCGACCGCGCCGCGGTGCCAGACGGCGCGCAATGCCTCGATCGCCGCCTCGACGACGCGGCGCGACGGCTTGCCATCGGTCGCGGCGACCATTCCGACACCGCAGGCATCGGATTCGAGGTCGGGGCGATAGAGGCCCTGTTCGGCGAGGCGCCGATGCTCGGGGGTGGGATAATGGGTCATGTCTTCGTTCCTGACGGGTATCGCCCTATTCGGACGGATCGGTTCGGCCAAGGCGTTTGCGCGCGGCAGCGATCGCGGCCTCCTCGGCTTCATAGGCGGCCGCCGATGCTTTGGTGGCGGCGGTTTCGAGGTCCTCGACGCGCCGGCGGTCGGCGTCGGACCAATTGTCGCGGTTCCACGCGGGGTCGGCCGCGTCCTCGACCGCGTCGGCGGCTTCTTCGGCGGCGTCCGCCGCGGCGTCGGCCACTTCGTCGGTGCCGCTCCAATCCTCTTCGGCAGGCTCGGCGTCGAGAGCGGCTTCGCTCCACATCGTGCGATTGTCCTCGAGCGTCTTGACGTCGACCTTCATCATCTTCGCGAGCTTTTTCATCTCGACGTCGCTGAGGTCGGCCAGCGCGCGTTCCTGGGGCAGGTCCTTGAAATCCTCGGCGATTGCCGGCGCGCGGTCGATGAATTTGAGCACCATCGGCGGCACGGCCTTCGCGACCGCGAGCATCACTTCGGGATCAGCCTGCGCGGCCATCCATTCCTGCGCATAGGCGTGACCCGTCGGGGTCGCGAAGAAGGCGTTGAGTTCGCCAAGCTGCTGGGCCGAGAATTTGCGCGCATAGGCCTTTGCCATTCCCTCGCGCATCGGCGGTTCCAGATCGGCGAGCGCCTCGCTGATCAGCGGCTTAACGACCTTGGTGATCTGCTCTTCGCGCTCTTTGCGGTGCGGGTCGAACAGGTCGGCGATCGCGGTCTTGGTGCCGGCATCGAGCGCGGCGATCTTGTCGCTTTCGACCCCCGTCTTGATCGACAGCATCAGGTCGGAGGCGCCATCGGCTTGCGCCATGATCGTCTTGAACATCTTGCCGTACAGATTGTCCATCATCCGCTCGAGGCTGCCCGACGGGACCAGCGCGGCGGTTGTCTGCTGCGCAAGCGCCAGGCGCGCAGGCTCGATCGGCGGGAGGTCGCTGGTGTCGAACATCGCCTCTATCAGCGCGATGACCTCGTCCATTTCCTTCTGCATCTTCGCCTTGGCGGCGGTAACATCGTCGTCGCTGATTGCGCCGGGGTCGCCGGCATCCGCAACATTCGTCGCGGCCTCGTCCTGCGCCGCAAGGGCCGGGACCGGCGCCAGCGCCAATGCGCCGGCCAGCAGATATGCTCTGGCTCTGATCATCATGTCACTATCCCCCACTTCGGTCGATCATGCCTGGTCCGGCGTATCGGCGCCGACGGCTTCCAGGTCCTTGCGCAGCCGCTCCAGTTCGGTCGGCAATCGATCCATGCTCGCCGCGATCGACTGGCGCTGCCAGGCAGCGATATCGGGATCGGACATGATGCTCATCGATTCGGTCATGTAGGCGCGTCCGGTCGGCGTGTTGAAAAAGGCCTCGATCTCGCCAAGCTGTCCGACGGTGAAACGGCGGGCATAGGCGCGTGCCATCGCGTCGAACAGGCCGGGAAGCTGGTCGTTGACCTGGTCAAGCGTCAACTGTTGTTGCCGCGCGAGAAAACGGTCGAACACCGCCTTCACCTTGGGATCCTGAAGCTGCTCTTCGGCGCTGAAGCGCTGCTCCATGCCGGCCGATATGTTTGCCATCGTTGCCGATACGATCTGCGCCATCATCGCTTGGCGCTGCGATGCCGGCATCATCGCGTCTATCAGCTTTTCGGCCGCTGCGACGCGATCGGGCGCCGGCGTCTCGACGGCAGGCCCGGCAGCAGATTGCGCGTGAAGCGGCGCGGCAACCAGCGCGCTCGCGAACAGCAAGGCTTTAACGATCGACATATTATTCCCTCCCCTGTTGGTCAGGCTGCCTTCTTTTCGCTTTTGGCCTTCGCTTTCAACCATTTCGACATCTGTTCGCTGACATCGCGGCCGTCCCGGATGCCCCAGACGACCAGGCTTGCGCCGCGCACGATGTCGCCCGCGGCGAAGACGCCGGGCAGGCTGGTCATCATCGTCTGATGATCGACGCGCAGCGTGCCCCAGCGCGTGACGCTGAGATCGGGCGAGCCGAAAAGGTTGGGGAGCTCCTCGGGATCGAAACCCAGCGCCTTGATCACCATGTCGGCGGGGACGTCGAACTTGCGGCCCGGATCGGGTTCGGGGCTGCGGCGGCCGCTCGCGTCGGGCGACCCCAGCCGCATCCCCGCGACCGCGACCTCTTTGACTTGCTTGTCGGCGGTGAAGCTCTCGGGCGCAGACAGCCAGACGAATTCGACGCCTTCCTCTTCGGCGTTGGCGACCTCGCGCTGCGATCCCGGCATGTTTTCGCGGTCGCGGCGATAGAGGCATTTGACCGACTTCGCGCCCTGCCGCACCGCGGTGCGGACGCAATCCATCGCGGTGTCGCCGCCGCCAATCACGACGACATGCTTGCCGTTCGCGTCGAGACGACCGTCGTCGAACGCGGGCACTGCGTCGCCAAAGCTTTTGCGGTTCGAGGCGATCAGATAGTCGAGGGCCGGAACGACGCCTTCGGCCGCGTTCCCCGGCACGTTGATCTCGCGCGCCTTGTAGACGCCGGTCGCGATCAGCACCGCGTCATGTTTCCGCCTCAGCTCATCGAGCGTGGCGTCCTTGCCCACCTCGAACCCCAGGTGAAAATATATGCCGCCCTCTTCGAGCCGCTCGACGCGCCGCATCACGACGTCCTTCTCGAGCTTGAATCCCGGAATGCCATAGGTCAGCAGTCCGCCCGCGCGATCATGCCGGTCATAGACATGCACCTCGTGCCCCAGGACGCGCATATATTCGGCGGCGGTCAGCCCGGCGGGGCCGGCGCCGATGACCGCGACCGACTGGCCGGTCGCCGGGCTGGCGACGATCGGTTCGACCCAGCCCTCGGCCCAGGCGGTGTCGGTGATATATTTTTCCACGCTGCCGATCGTCACCGCGCCGTGACCCGAAAATTCGATCACGCAATTGCCTTCGCACAGCCGGTCCTGCGGACAGATGCGGCCGCAGATCTCGGGCATGGTCGACGTCGCGTTCGACAGTTCATAGGCTTCGCGCAACCGCCCTTCGGCGGTCAGGCGCAGCCAGTCGGGGATATGGTTGTGCAGGGGGCAATGAACCGAGCAATAGGGGACCCCGCATTGCGAACAGCGAGCCGCCTGCGCATCGGCATCGGGCGCCGCATAGCGCTCGGCAATCTCGCGAAAATCGCGAGCGCGCTCTTCGGGCGAACGCTTGTCGGGGTAGGATTGGTCGCGCCCCACAAATTGGAGCATCCGTTCGGCAGCCATGATGATTCCCTTCGTTGAAAGGGCAAGAGCATGGCGCGCCTGCCGCTGTCACGGACTAATTGGCGATAAGGTCAGTATATATGACCTAAATTAGAGGCGCTTTCACGGTATTTCGTATCGCGCGTAATTATCTTTCTTATTTAGTACCGTATCGGCCCTATCTCATCGCAAGCCAGACGAGGGCCGCGCCGCCGACGAGGATGCGATACCATGCGAAGGGTGCGAAGCCATAGCGGGTCACAACGGCGAGAAACGCCTTGATCACGGCCCAGGCGACGATGAACGAGACGAAGGCGCCGACCGCGATCAGCCCGAGGTCGTTCGAGGTGATGGCGTCGCGATGCTTGAAGAGCTGCAACACCGTCGCCCCGGTCAGCGTCGGCAGCGCGAGGAAAAAGCTGAACTCCGCCGCGGTCTTGCGGTCGACGCCGAGCGACATCGCGCCCATGATCGTCGCGCCCGACCGGCTGACCCCGGGGATCATCGCGAGGCACTGAACGATGCCGACGAGCACCGACTGGCGCACCGACATTGCCGCGACGCCACCGCTTTCCCTTGGCTTTGCGAAACGCTCGACGATCAAGATGCCAAATCCGCCGATCACCAGCGCCCAGGCGACGACGACGGCGTTTTCGAGCAGCGTCTCGATATAATCGCCAAATGCGAGCCCCAGGATCACCGCGGGAAAGAAGGCGAGGAGCAGGTTGCGCACGAAGGCTATGGCGACGGGATCGCGGCGAAACAGGCCGACCAACATGTCCCAGAAAAGATGCCGGTAGAGAACCACGATCGCGAGGATCGCGCCGGGCTGGATCGCGATGTTGAACACCGCCCATTTCGACGCATCATAGCCGAGCAGTTCGGTCGCCAGAATCAAATGGCCGGTAGAGGAGACGGGCAGGAATTCGGTGAGGCCCTCGACGATGCCGAGGATGATCGCGGTCAGCCAGATCATGCACGGGCGCCCGCGGGCAACGGGGAGGGGGGCAGGGGGCTCATCGGCGGGCTCCGGGTCGTCGGGTCAAAGGAAAGGCGTCCGGCAAAGGCCGGACGCCCTTGAATCAAGTTCTAGATGGCACGCGCCGCTTTTTCCAGTCGATCCGGCAACGCGGCGCCGCGGCAAGGCCTCACTGGGCCGCAATCTGGGCGAAGCGGCCGTGACGGCGATATTGCACGAGCCAGCCTTCGGCGACATCGTCGAGCGCGGTTGGCGTCACGCCAAGCTGTGCGAGGCCTTCGCCGCCGGCCGCGACATTGTCGGTTTGCAGCATCAGCCACTGATCCTTGGTGATCGGCGCACCCGGCGCCCAGCCGAACCCGCTGGCGAGTGCCGATGCGACCGCATCGGGCAATTCGACGAACAGGCGCTTGCGTCCGGTTGCCGCGGCGATCCACCGCATCAGGCCCGCCATGGTCAGAACCTGCGGCCCACCGAGTTCGAACGTGTGGCCCGCAGCGTCGGAGCCGATAGCCGCCACCGCCGCCTCGGCAACGTCGCCGACATAGACCGGCTGGAATTTCGCGGCCGGCGCAAGGACGGGAACCACCGGCACCATGCGGATCATCGTCGCAAAGCGGTTGATGAAATGATCTTCGCGGCCAAAGACGATCGACGGGCGCAGGATGGCGGCATCGGGGAATGCCGCGCGCACCGCGGCTTCGCCTTCGCCCTTGCTGCGGCCATAGGCCGATGCGCTGGCCGTATCGGCGCCGATCGCCGACAGATGCACCAGGCTGCGTACGCCTGCGGCCTTCGCCGCTTCGGCAACATGACGCGCGCCGACGGCCTGTATGCCTTGCATATCGTCGAAGCTGCCGACGAGGTTGATCACCGCATCGCTGCCTCGCACCGCACGGGCTACGCTCGCGGCATCGCGCACATCGGCGGTCACGAATTGCGTCTGGCCCAGTCCTCCCAGCGGTTTCAGGAAGGTCGCCTGGCGCGGTTCGCGCTGCGCGATGCGAACGCGCGCACCGCGCGCCAGCAGGCGCTGCACGACATAGCGGCCGATAAAGCCGCCGCCGCCCAGCACGGTGATCAATTGCCCTTCGAGATTGCGCATATGCCGCTTTCCGTACCCGACTCTGTTGTGGCGCCGAACCGCACCGTCCGGGCTCCCCATGCCGCGAAGCGGTCTGCGGGGCAAGGGGCGACGCCCTCAGCGGCCCTGCAAAACCGCCCGCGGGCGATAAAATTTCGCTCGCCGCTCGCCGCGCGGTTGACAAGCGCCAGCCCGCGCCGCTAAGCGCCCGCTCCTACCCCGTGCCCAGATGGCGGAATTGGTAGACGCACCAGCTTCAGGTGCTGGCGATCGCAAGGTCGTGGAGGTTCGAGTCCTCTTCTGGGCACCAGTGACCTTTCCGGCAACGTCCGGGAACGTCCAGCAAGCGGCTGGTTTTCCACCGTTTTTCGATGAGAATCGCTGAATGGAATCCAGGCTGATCCAGCCGGAACCATCAGCGTACCATCAGCTTTGATGGTGTTTTTGATGGTTCCGGTCAGCCTCTTGCAGGTGAAACCATCATGACGCTTACCCACATCCAGATTTCGAACGCCAAGCCCGCAGAAAAGGCCTATAAAATGGCCGATAGCGATGCCCTATATCTCGTGGTCAGACCGAGCGGAGCAAAGGTCTGGCGAATGAACTATCGTCACCTGGGCCGACAAAAGACTCTCTACTTCGGTTCGTGGCCTGATATTGGAATTGCTTCCGCTCGGGAACTGCGCGACGCAGCGCGAAAGCTGCTTCTTGCAGGGCTCGATCCGGCCGCGGAAAAGAAGGTCGAACGGATCACCCGAAAGATCGCCGAGGACAACACGTTCAAGACGATCGCAGAGGAATGGCTGGCGAAAAACGAACGGGAAGAGCGCGCGGCCGTCACGCTTCGCAAAATTCGCTGGCTCCTCGATATCGCCAATCCACTGATCGGCAGCCGTCCGATCTCGAAAATCACGCCCCAGGAGGTTCTGGCCGTACTCCGTAAGGTCGAGGCCAATGGACGGTATGAAAGTGCGCGTCGGATGCGCAGCGTGATCAGCAGGGTCTTCCGATACGCGATCGCCACCGCAAGGGCGGACCGTGATCTTGCGGCTGACTTGCGCGGCGCGCTCACGGCTCCGAAGGTAAAGCACCACGCCGCGATCACGACCCGCAAGGAAACAGGGGCGCTCCTGCGCGCTATCGAAGGATATGCTGGTCACGAAATCACGGCAATTGCGCTGCGACTGACGCCGCATGTCTTCGTGAGGCCGGGCGAACTGCGACAGGCGGAATGGACGGAGATCGATGTCGAGGACGCGGTGTGGACGATCCCGGCCGACAAGATGAAAATGCGCCGTCAGCATTGTGTCCCGCTGTCCAGGCAGGTTCTCGAAATGCTTGAAGCGCTGCACGGCCTCACGGGCCATGGGCAATTTCTGTTCCCCTCATTTCGAACTTCCCGGCGGTGCATGTCCGAGAATACGGTGAGCGCGGCCCTTCGGCGTCTCGGCTATAGCCGCGAGGAGATGACGGCGCATGGCTTCCGTTCGACAGCCGCGACTCTTCTCAACCAGATGGGCATGTGGCATCCCGATGCGATCGAGAGGCAGCTCGCGCATCTGGATGCAAACGCGACGCGGCGAATCTACACGCGCGGCGAATATTGGGATGAGCGTGTGCGCATGATGCAGCACTGGTCGGACTATCTCGACCAGCTCCGCGATGGCGCACAGATTGTGCGGCCATCTTTTCAGAGGGGCGGCCGAATGACTGCCTAGCGCGCTCAGGTTTTGCGGTAGTACGTTCATATATTTATGTATATTTTATGAGGTAACGATCGTAAATTTACGATCAAAATATCTTGATATGTTCATATTTATATATACATCTTAGGCTCATCAGGACATATATATATGAACGAAGATCAGGCCGCCCTTGCCCGCAAGCAACTCGAAAGACGTTTCGCGCCCTTGCGCGAAACGTCTTTTGCCGTGCCCCCAAGAGGCTGGATAAAGGCAATACGCGAAGCTCTGGGCATGACGGTCCGCCAGCTTGCCGCTCGTATGGGAACATCGATTTCGCGCATTCCCGTGATTGAGAAGGCCGAAGTCAGCGGATCCACCACGATTAAGACGCTGCGTCAGGCGGCTGAGGCAATGAACTGCACTTTCGTTTATGCCTTCGTACCGACGAAGCCGCTTGATGATATCCTGCGCGACCGCGCGAAGCAGAAAGCGAGCAAGGATATTGCGCGGCTGGACCATACCATGCGGCTGGAAAATCAGGCCCTGCTCAAAGCCGATCTCGACGAAGAACAGCGGCGCATGATCGAACTCATTCTATCCGGCTCCTTGCGCGGCCTGTGGGATGATGAATGACAGATAAGCTGTTTAACGATGACGACGACGCCAACACGCCGCTGACCGCCGAGGAGCGCGAACAACTCATCCCGTCCTATATCACCATGCGGCATGAGCTGAATGAAGCCGAACAGATCAATATCAGGCAAGCTTTACGATGGGTGATGAGCCGGAAGCGGGATATTCTCGATCAGGATTTCATGAACCAGCTTCACAAACGCATGTTCGGAGACGTGTGGCGTTGGGCCGGGCAGTATCGCACCACGCCGCGCAACATTGGCGTCGATGCTTACAGAATCCCCATGGACCTTCGTCAACTGATCGACGACACGCGATATTGGGTCGAGCATGGAACCTACCCACCCGATGAAATTGCCGTCCGATTCAGCCACCGGCTCGTTGCCATCCATCCTTTCCCGAACGGCAATGGCCGTTTTTCGCGTATGGTCGGCGACATGCTGGCGGTCCAACTCGGATGTACACCGTTTACATGGGGAAGCGTTGGCCTGGTCAATGCCAGCGAAACGAGAGCAGCTTATGTTGCCGCACTTAAAGTAGCCGATAGCCATGATATCGGGCCATTGTTGCTCTTTGCACGATCATAGCTAGATAGCCAGCATGTGACTCCGCATGGACCAAGCGATCAATAGCTGCTCCGACGCGAGCTACACGGTGGGAACGAAAATTTGGGACCCTCTTTTCGAGCGGTGGCGCAACCGATTATGCGCTGGTTAGGGCTTTCAGACTTTTATATGGGATCAGCGTAGATCGGCCGACCTTGACGGTTTCAAGGTCGCCGGACTCGATGAGTTCGTAAATCCTGGATCGACTGATTCCGGTGAGCTTGACGGCAGTGGAAATCCGTACCGTAAGGGGCTCGATAAATACGATCTCAACCGGAGTGTCATCGGAATCCCGCATCTTTCATGTCCTCGCAACGAGACATTTTTGCGCGCGGTTCCAACGCAGCTTTCGCCCGCTCAAGCATGGTCGGCGGCACGATTTTCACAAGGAGGAGGGCACGTAGCTACCGGTCGGCGGCATTCCCGCGCCGCGGGGCCACAGACTAATGCCGCAGCCAAGCGGAGCGAGGAGGAAAAGAGGGGGTTATTGCGTATCCGTCCTGATGAAGAGGCTTGCCATGCCTGCAGGGTTTTCAACGTCTCGCAAGCCAGAACTCGAAGTCGCCGGGGCCGTTCTTGTGCGCCGCTTCGGCGGGACTTGGTCTGGCGATTCTGGCATGTGCCGCTGCCCTGCTCATGAGGATAAAACCCCGAGCCTGTCGGTCAGGATTGGCGAAACACGACTTTTGTTCAAATGCTTTGCCGGCTGCGATATTTCCGATGTGCTCCGGGCGCTTCGCCGCGACGGTCTGAACGCCCTCGACGCACGTGACGGCAGGGGGGCGCCATCCTCCCTCCCTAAAGAATGGCTACAGCAGCGTGCCCGTGACCTGTGGGGCATTGGTCGGCCAATAAACTGGACAATCGCGGAGACCTATTTGCGGAACAGGTCGATCGATATTGCACCTAACTGCCTGCGGTTCGCTCCCCGAACGCCTCTCGGCAAGGGCCGACTGGCCGTGTTTCGACCGGCGATGCTCGCCGCGGTAACCGATGACTCGGGATTGTTGGCCGTCCAACGGACCTTCCTTGATGGCAGGGGCCGACGCGCGCGCGACCTCCGGCACCCTCGCAGATTGCTCGGTCACCCCCGCACAGGTGCGGTTCGACTCGCGCCGGCCGCTTATACACTCGGAATTGCCGAGGGCGTCGAGACAGCGATCTCGGCGATGATCCTCCTCGGCATCCCGGTCTGGGCCGCACTCGGCAATGAGCGCATCCCACAAATTACTATTCCAGAATCGGTGTCGCGTCTCATCCTGTTGCCCGACAACGACCGTGCCGGCCGCCTCGCCGTGCCGCTCGCCGTGAAGGCGCACGCGGTGCCCGGACGACGCATCGATACGATCTGGCCATGGAACGGCCGAAACGACTGGAACGATGTCCTCAGGCAAGGAGGGAAGGGAGTGGGGGACTGGCGGCGCCGAGCGGCCTGAATGGTCGGGCTTCCGCCGCCAGGAGACTGATTATGTCATTTCCCATCGTATACGCGCCTGCGCGCAACTGCGTCCCTTCGCCGCTCAACGTCAGGACCGAAAGCGATCCCGATGCCGACGCAGAACTGGAGGCGATGATCGGCGAGGCCGGCTTCGTGCTCCAGAATTTGATTGGTACGGCAGTCAAGCGCAAGAAGGACCACTACAGCATCTTCGGCGGCGGTCGGCGCCTCGAGCGCGTGCACGTCCTGATCGAAAAGGGGCGGCTCCCGGACGACTTCAAGATTCCGGTCATGGTGATGCCGGACGCGAAGCGTGCCATCGAGTTCAGCTACGCCGAGAATAACAAGCTCCCGATGACCGCCGCGGACGAGTGCATGGCGTTCAAGAACATGATCGAGAAGGAGGACAAGACTGCGGCCCAGGTCGCGGCGCGCTTCGGCAAAACCGAGCGCTTCGTGCTCGGCCGCGTCCGTCTCGCCGATCTCCACGAGACGATCTTCGATGCGCTGCGCAAGGGCGAAATCACCCTCGAAATTGCAAAGGCCTATGGCAGCACCTCGGATACGGCTCGCCAATCCCGCGTCTTCGAGCAATATCGCGACAGCTATTACCGCAACGACCCGTACACCATCCGGCGTGAGCTCGCCGCCGGCAGCTACCGGGGCGGCGACCCGAAAGCGCTGCTCGTCGGCCGCGATGCCTATGTCGAGGCGGGCGGGCGGATCGACTCTGACCTCTTTTCCGACAGTGCATCCGAGAACTGGATCGATGGCGACGTCCTCGACCGCCTCGCTGATGAGAAGCTGGCTGCGGAAGCCGAAGCGATCCGGGCGCGCGAGGGCTTCGCGGAAATTCGCGCGGTCCCGATGACGCGCATCTCGTTCGCGGATTATGACGGCCTCCGCCCGGTCCGCGGCGAGATTCCTGAACCGACCGCAGAGGAGGTAGCGCGCTGCGCCGAAATCGAAGCTGAGATGAACATGATCGCCGAATCTGCCGACGAGAGTGATGACGGCATCACCGAGGACGAGGAACAGCGGTATCGCGAACTTGAATCCGAACTGAGCGGCATCCAGAATCGACCGGCGGTCTTGACCGACGACCAAAAGGCCGCGGCACTTGCCTTCCTCGTCATCGGCGAAGATGGCCAGCCGCGTGTGCACCATCAGGCCTACATGGTGCCGACCGAGGCCGACGAAGACATCGATGGCGACGATGATAGCGACGCCGAGACCGACGGCTCTGTCTCGGCGAAACCGGCAATGAGCCAACGACTCATCGACGAGCTCGCAACGATGAAGGCGGAACTGCTTCGTGTCCATGTCGCAAGCGATCCCCGCTTTGCGCTCGATCTCGGAACCTTCGTGATGGTCGATGCGGCTTTACGGCGCTACGCTTCCGATCTCGCCAGCGACCTTCGCGCCGATGCCGCGCCGTCGCGTGTCATTGGCTTCGAAAGCGGATCGCTCGCGGCTGACGAATGGGCCAAGCTCGAAGAGGGGCTCGATCGAAGCTGGGTCCAGCCGAACATCGGCGTCGCCGGGCGCTACGATGCCTTCTGCGCGCTCGGCGAAGAAGCGCGTGCGGCTTGGCTCGCTTGGGCGATCGCCCGGACGATCCATGCGGTGCCCATGAAAGATTCCGCCAGCGGTTTCGTCGATCATCTCGGTCGCAAGCTCAAGATCGATGTCGCCGCCTGGTGGCGCCCGACCGCGAAGAATTATTTCAAGCGGCTCACCAAGAGCTCCATCATCGACCTCTTTCAGGAGATCGGCGGCAGCGAGCTCAGCCAGCGCTACGGGGCGTCGAAGAAGAACCTGCTCGCCTCTTCGGCTGAACAGCTCTTCGCCGGGAACATCATCGTCGAGGCGGACGTCAAGGAAAAGGCGCTTGCCTGGCTGCCTGACGCCATGCGCTTCGAGCATCCGGTCGCCGAGCCGGTGAACGATGATGGCGAAGACGAAACGAGCGGCACCGTCGAACCCGAGGCGGCGGGCGATCCCGCCGATGATACCCACGAGGACGAGCCGCTCTCCGACGCGGCCTAATCTCGCTCTTCGATTTTATGGGGTCGCGGTCCTGCGCCGCGGCCCCTTTTCTTATGCCCCCATTCCAGTCGGGAGGAGAGGGGGAGGGGCGATGGCAGCGGGGGCGTGTTGCTCCCGAACCTCTTCAGGAGAATTGCCATGACCCTTCCGCTTCTGAAGCTCGCTGAAACCCCGGGCACCGAGGCCCGGGAAAAAGCCGAACGCCTTTATGGCGTCGCCCGCGCACTGCGCGACCGGCTCGCCGATCCGCAATCCGTGACCCGCTCGCTGCTCAAGCGCCTGATGGTGGAAGCGTTCCGCGGCTCCGATGCCGACGGGCGCTGGTCGATGCGCGATGCCTATGACGCGCTCGAAGCCGCGCAGGCATCGGACACGCTCGTGCCCGATGATGACCCGAACCCGGACTGGGGGCCCGAAGACGAATTCGCGGATATCCTCGCGTTCGAGAAGGCGCTGCCGACCCAGACCTATCGCAGCGAGCACCAGGTCGATATGCAGCAGTTCAGCACGCCGGCGGCGCTGTCCTGGCTCGCGGCCCGAGCGGCGGCGGTCACTGCTGGCGATCATGTGCTCGAACCGTCGGCAGGTACCGGCATGCTTGCGGCGCGCGCGATCGCCGCGGGCGCGAGCGCTTCGCTCAACGAGCGCGATCCCTGCCGGGCGGCGCTGCTTTCCCTCGTGACGGGCCGCCCAGTCACGACCCATGACGCCGAGTTCATCAACGACCGGCTGCCGACGGATGTTCGGCCGACAATTGTCCTGATCAACCCGCCCTTCAGCCGCAGCGAGGGGCGCGGCCAAGATCGCCATGCCGGAGCGCGCCATCTTCGCTCCGCGCTGCTGCGTCTTGCCGAGGGCGGACGCTGCGTCGCGATCATGTCGCCGACCTTCGCGCACGATGCGAGCGGCGCGAGCGGCTATGTCTCCGTCGCCGAAATTGCCCGCCCGCGCGTCGAGATCACGATTCTCGGCCGTCCCTATGCGAAGCATGGCACCAGCGTCGCCGTCCGCCTGATCGTCTTCGACAAGGGCTGGATCGGCCAAACCGAGCGCCACACGGTCGACACCATCGCGGCGGCGCTGCCCATCGTGCTCGCGGCTCCGGCGCGGCTTGACCCATCCGACGAACCGCCCCCGGCGTCCCCGGCGGTAATCCCGATGCGTCCCGCGCTGAGGCCTTCGTCGTCCTCACTCTTCTCCGGCCTCGCTGGCCCCAGGATCATCGCACCCTCGCGGATCGCCGCGACCGATGATCTAGCGCAGCCGCTCGCCTATTCGGTCCGCGACGCGCCGCTCCCTGTCGGCGATCCGGTCGGTATCTATGCGCCTTGGCGGCTCGCCCGCATCGATATTCCAGGCGCGAAGCCCCACCCCGACGATCTCGTGGAATCGCTCGCCATGGCGTCGGTTCTGCCCCCGATCCCCCAATATCGCCCGCTTTTCCAGAAGCGGGCAAGCGAGGCGCTGTCAGACGCCCAGCTCGAAGCGATCATTTACGCAGGCGATGCCTTCTCGCGCGACCTCTCGGGCCGGTTCGTCACCAACACGGCAGGCGACTTGCTGATCGAGGACCCCGAAGGCCGCCCCTATCGCATGGGCTTCTTCATCGGGGACGGGACGGGCGTCGGCAAGGGCCGTGAAGGCGCCGCAATTATCCGGGACCAATGGAACTGCGGCAATCAGCGCGCCATGTGGATCTCGAAGGGCGCGACGCTCCTCGAAGATGCCCGGCGCGACTGGAGCGCGCTCGGCGGGCTTCCAATCGACGTCCAGCCGCTCGACGCCTTTCCGCTTGGTCAGCCGATCGGCATGGCGAGTGGCATCCTCTTCCTCACCTATGCGACGCTCCGGTCCCAGCGCCACGACCAATGCTCGCGCCTGCAGCAGATTCTCGAGTGGACGGGCGCCGGGTTCGAAGGCGTGATCCTCTTCGATGAATCCCATTCGATGGGCAACGCCGCCGGGACCAAGGACGAGTACCGGCAAGCCAAGGGATCCGAGCAGGGCCTCGCCGGGGTCCGCCTGCAAAATGCGCTGCCGCGCGCCCGCGTTGTCTATGAATCGGCGACCGGCGCCACCAAGCCCGAAAATTTGAGTTACGCGTCGCGGCTCGGGCTCTGGGGTCCCGGTACGGCGTTTGCCAATCGCGACGGCTTTCTCGCCGCGATGACCGACGGCGGCATCGCCGCGATGGAAATCGTCGCCCGCGATCTCAAGTCCATGGGTCTCTACACCGCCCGGGCGCTCAGTTTCGCCGGCGTCGAATATGACCCGCTCGAGCATCAGCTCACGCCGGACCAGATCGACATCTACGACGCCTATGCCGATGCATGGGCGATCATTCACCAGAACCTCGACGAGGTTCTGAAGGCGTCGAACATCGTCGACCGCATTTCGGGGCAGACGATGAACGCCCAGGCCAAGGGATCGGCGCTGAGCCGGTTCGAAAGCGCGAAGCAGCGGTTCTTCTCGCAGGTCCTGATCGCGATGAAGATGCCGACGCTCGTTCGCGCGATCGAGGATGAACTCGCCGCGGGCCATGTCGCCGTCGTTCAGCTCACCAGTACCGCCGAGGCAATACTCGACCGCCGCCTGGCTGACCTGTCACCCGAAGAACGGGCGAACCTCTCGATCGATGTCTCCCCACTCGACACCATGGTCGATTATCTGAAGACCGCCTTCCCAACCCGGCAAATGCGCGCCTTTCGCGCGACCGATGGGTCAATGCGCTCCGAGCCAATGCTCGATGACGACGGCAACGGTGTCCTGTGCCAGGAAGCGGTCGCCGCGCGCGACGATTTGATCGAGCGGCTCTGCTCGATGCCGCCTGTTCCGGCTGCGCTCGACTTTCTCATCGTACATTTCGGCACCGACATGGTTTCCGAGGTCACGGGGCGCACGCGGCGGATTGTCGTTGATGGGCAGGGCCGGCAGAAGGTCGAGCGTCGCACGTCCAGTTCCAACATCGCCGAGACCGACAACTTCATGTCGGGGCGAAAGCCCATCCTCGTCTTTTCCGAGGCGGGTGGCACGGGGCGGTCCTACCACGCTGACCTGGACTGCCCGACCGCGCGCAAGCGGCGCATCCACTTCCTGCTCGAACCCGGATGGCGCGCCGACATCGCGATCCAGGGCCTCGGTCGCACCCACCGCACCTACCAATCCATGCCGCCGGTGTTCCGCCCGGTCACGACCAACTGCAAGGGTGAACGCCGCTTTATCAGCACGATCGCGCGCCGTCTCGACACGCTGGGCGCGCTCACGCGCGGCCAACGCCAGACAGGCGGCCAGAACCTGTTCGATCCCGCCGATAATCTCGAAAGCAGCTATGCCCGCGAGGCCCTGACCCAGTGGTATCACCTCCTCCACGCCGGCAAGCTCGCGAGCGTCAGCCTCGAGAAATTCCAGATCATCACAGGCCTGAAGCTTGTCGATGAGCATGGCACCTTGCTCGACAAGCTGCCGCCGATCCAGCGCTGGCTCAACCGCATCCTCGCGCTCAGGATCGCGACCCAGAACGCGGTTTTCGAGGAATATATGGGGCTCATACAGGCCCGCGTCGACGCAGCGCGCGAAGCCGGAACGCTCGACCTCGGCGTCGAAGCGATCCGGGCCGAGCGTATCGTTCAGATCTCGGAGCGCGTGCTCAGGAAAGACCCGGTATCCGGCGCCGAAACGCGTTTGCTCCGCCTCGAGCTTCATCTGAAGCCGCACGTCACCGGATGGACGCGCCTCGACAAGATCTGGGGAAGCTCCGACGACGTGCGATATCTGCGGAACAGCCGTTCGGGGCGCGTCGCCGTTTGCGTTCCATCCTGGTCGATCACCGACGACGAGGGGCGCCCCGTCAAGATGCTGGAGCTTGTCCGGCCGACGGGTTCCAATCGTATCCAACTCGCCGAACTTTGGCACACCTTCTGGAAAGAGGTCGATCACGATAGCTTCAAAAGCTTCTGGGAAGCAGAGGTGTCCGAAGCGCTCGATAAGGTCGATATTGACACGATCAGCGTCGCGACCGGCCTCCTTTTGCCCGTCTGGAACAAGCTGCCGCAAGACGATGTCCGCGTCTGGCGGATCGATGACGCGGCGGGAACGTCCATCCTCGGACGCATCGTGATGCCCACCGCGCTCGAGAAACTGGAGTCCGCCTTCGGTCTTGAGTCCTCGATCAAACTCACGCCCGATGAACTGATCGAGGCGGCGCGTGGCGGCGATGGCGCACTGATCCCGGGCCTCCATGGCGCGCGCCTCGTTTCCACGATGGTGAACAGTAGCCGGCGCTTCGAGGTCCGGGATTTCCAGCCACAGGACCGCGAATGGCTGAAGGCGCGCGGTCTGTTCAGCGAGGTGATCCAGTACAAGACGCGGCTCTTCCTGCCTGTCGAGAAGGCCGACGAGGTCCTCGCCGCGATCATCGCCGAGCGGCCGCAGTGAATCCCGAATCCACGAAGGGGGCCATGATGTCCGACTTCTATCCACTGGTCGATCAGGACTTTGTCGACCGCTTCAACACGGCTCTCACCGCGCTCGGGAGCTCGGCCAGCATTGCAGTCACGACCTTGCCGACCGACGGCACGGTCTTCGAGCTCCTGGACGACGAAAGCGATTTCCTGATCCTCGTCCCCTCGAACGCCACACCTGAAATCGTCAGCCTGACCTATCGCCTGTACGAAATAGGCGTCCGGCAAGGGCGGTGCGCCGGCGAAGCACTCGCATGGTCGAAGCTTCGCAGCCTCATCGGCGCTGCCGAATGCGGCCCCCAGTCACCGCCATAGTTTGCGTGCTGGGCCAATTTACAGGCGAAAAGGGGGGAGTGGGGGGGGGCTCGGTGTGGCGGCGGAATTGTCCGCAGGGCCATCGAGACGATGGAGGTTCCCATGACAGACCGTGCATCCGCGATCATTCGGATCGGCGGGGCGATCAGGAGCGATCTGATCGAGCCGCTGATCGACGCCATAGCGTGCGACCATGGAATGCTCGACTGGGTTGGAGCGACCGTCGATGCGTCCCACATTGTCGATGGCCAAGCCCTCGAAATCTGCGCCCATGGCCTGGTTGGCGGGCAATTCGATCAGGTCGAGGATTTCTGCACCCACCACGGCATTCCTTTTGTTCGCAATTCGGATCCGTGTGTCGGCGCGTTCAGCGCTCAGCGTGCCGTCTATACCGGCGAGGGCGATCCGCTATATTTCGACACCAACGGGTCGGACCATGTTCTCATGAGCCGGACCGAGTTGAATGGGCTCGGATCCATAGCCGCGGCCGACGCCTGGTTCGAAATTGCCGCATTCGTTCCGCCTCCGATTTCGATCGCTTCCGCGCCGGAAGAGCAGGGACCGTGGAGCCGCCGCGCCGGTCATCCGTTAGCCGACTGGAAATACGAGATCTCAAACGATGACACGCGTCTCGGCTATCTGGACTGGATTGCCGCCCGCGAAGCGAATGAGACCGGTGATACGATGCCAAGAGCCGAAGCCGTCGCCCCGGATGTTCCGCAACTCTATCTCCACCTCTATCATGGTCGCAAAGATCCCGATGAGAACCTCGAAGACTGGGGCAGTGATGGACCCGTCATCGGGCCGCTCGCTTATGTCCACACCACCTATATGTGTGACGTCAAATTTGCTGCCACACCTGAAGTGATGGACCGCTACTTCCCGGCGGTGATGTCCGATTGGCGGGCGCGAGGATTGTCGAACGTCGTCGGCCCGCTGTGCGATTGGCGCCTCACCATCTTCAACGATTATGTCGAGCATGACGGGGTCTACTACGGCGACTGGACGGTGTTTACTGCTACTCCCAGCGAGTTGAAGCGGCAGCCGCCAAGGCCACGGAGCCAGCGTGATGGCACGACGTCCGTCGACGTCCATGTTTGAAGGTTCATCGTTTCGGCGTCTGTGGATGGTTGAAAGCGTTCCCAATATGCCCTATATGAAACTCACTAAACTAGGAGCGCCGACATGTCTCGCACAGCCAGTATGGCCGCTATCGATGTAGATCGCATCCTGCGTGACCGCATCCTGGCAAGCGCCGACCGGATCATCAAGATGATGCCAGCTGCCGCCAAGACGGCGGCGATTGGCAGCATCGACGTCCCCGCGCTTGTCCTGAATATCGCGCGCGGCATTCCGTCGGTCGAAGCCGGCGATCCGGAACAGGCGGAAGAGATTACCCGGGCCATCGCCTTCAAACGGCGACTGATCGAAGCCGCAGGTGGAGCTTTCGATGCCGAAGCAGTTCGCAATCTGCTCGGACACAAGACAGTGCAGGCCGTCTACAAGGCCGCCCGGGACCGTCGCCTCCTCATGATCGATGACAATGGTGCCAAGCTGTTTCCGGCATTCCAGTTCGATGGCAATGCCATCCTCCCGGCGATTCCCCGCGTTCTCGGTGCTGCACCCGGGGCGAGCGGCTGGGCGGTCCTCCAGTATCTGGTGAGCGGCGACGACGGTCTGGGCGACGCGCGGCCGATCGACCTCCTAAGGGGCAATCAAGACGATGTCGATCGTGTCGTGCGTGTCGCCCAAACACTCGACGACTGACAATGGCGGCAAAATCGATGATGCCGGTGGCGACGATCGCTGCCGGACGGACGCTGCACCGTGTTCATGGCAAATCCGTCGACGCGCGCTGGTATGGCCGCAAGGACGCGTCCTGGCGCTGGGACGATCCCGACGGACAATTCGGCGTTCTTTATCTTGGGAAAACACTGGTTGGCCCGTTCGCGGAAAGCCTGCTGCGGAAGCCCGCTGACCGGGACCTGTTATGGGACCGTGTCGAGCAGAAGCGCGCGGCTACGTTCAAGACCAGACGAACACTACGCCTTGCCAAGCTGCATGGCCCCGGTCTCGCCTGGTTTCAGACCACCGCTGCCGGCGTAGCGGCCGATTTCGATCCGGTCACCAATCCTGGTGGTTACGACATTACGCAACGGATTTCCGCGATCGTTTATACCGAGACGGCGTTCGATGGCATCCAGTATAGGTCGCGCTTCGACACGGACGAACTTTGCATCGCATTGTTCGAGCGAGCGGATCCCGCAATCGACCTGACCGGTGAGAATCTGCAGATCGACAAGGGCTGGGTCCGCAAGATCCTCAAACCGCGTGGATTCGAACTCATAGAATTCTAGATCCACCGTCGATCCCGGTTGCGCGTTGAGCTACATATTTTGCAGTGGATTTTTCACTTTTGCGAGAAACCGCGCAGGAAATGAACCGCCGAGCGCGGACGTTCTCGAGCTTCTGGACGAGATAGTCGGGATCGAGAAACGACATGCCGCCGAGGAACATGTCGATGCCACCGCAGCCCGCGCGCACCTTGGGCAGCGTCACGCTCATCAGATAGTCGTTGTGGACGTCGACGCGGCCCGAGAAGCCGCCCGCGGTCACATAACCGCGCGCCTGGTCCTCGAAACTGCCGGGCGACGTGTAGGTCACATTGTCGAACCAATGCTCGGCCCAGCTTTGGGCATAGGCTCCCGGCGCGCCGGCTCCGCAGGTTGACAGGATGAGGGCGATCATAATGGCGCGGCGGCCGCCAAGCGAGGACATCAGCGTTCTTTCTCAGGGGCGGGATGTGGCAGGCTGAACCCGCTCAGGGTCGCTTGTGTTGACCTCTCGCGACAAGGGCAGAGGCACGTACGCGCCTCTCAGAGGCAAGGTCCTTCCGCCAATATGTCCCACGCGAAATGGGCCACTGCCATGTCGATCATCGCCTCGTCCCATGTTTCAGGGTCGGCAAGATGCCGTGATGGATTGCAAACGCTTTCAAAGGTTCGTATGTGTATGATCTAAGAAAAGGATACACATCATGCGGACCAACATCGTCATCGACGATAATCTTATGAGCGAAGCTCTCCGGGCAACGGGCCTCAAGACAAAGCGTGAGGCCGTTGAGCTCGGCTTGCGGACGTTGCTTCGGCTTCGCAAACAGGACGAGATTCGGAAGTTTCGGGGTAAGCTCGCTTGGACGGGCGATCTTGATGCCATGAGAACCGACGGGTGATCCTCGTCGATTCCAGCGTCTGGATCGATTATTTCCGGGGCGATGCCACACCGCAGACGGAACGATTAGACGCATTGCTAGGCGCCGAGCCACTGCTGACCGGCGACATCATTCTGGCTGAAGTCCTGCAGGGTTTCACCAGCGACCGCGACTTCAACGTCGGGCTGAGATTGATGGGGTCTCTCGACCAGATCGATATCGGAGGTCGCGATATCGCGATCCAGGCGGCCCGAAACTTTCGGGCACTACGCGGCAAAGGGGCCACTATTCGCAAGACCATCGATACGCTTATCGCCACCCGTTGCATAGAAGACGGGTTAGCACTGCTCTACAGCGACCGCGATTTTGATCCTTTCGTGGAACATCTCGGACTCTCGTCGGCCATGTCGGACGCACGCCGATGATGTGATCCCTGCAAATCTGGATCGTAGCTCCAGATTTGCAGGGATAAGTCGTTGCTCGATTTCGCTTCTTCGCCCTGAACGGATATCCAACCGGAATAAGCTCGAAGTTATGGCTTTGCTCGGCGTTGCGGTGAGATGTCCGGCCCTTGAGCAACAATTCCCGTGAATTTCGAAAACGCCCGGACCCCGGCTTGCAGGGCGCATGCCGGTCAGTATCTTTACGGCGAGATATAAATTGCGCGCGATATTGGGCGCATGATTCGGTGCCAACGGCAATCGGAATGATCCGGTTCGTATCGTTCACCGGTCGGACTCATGCGGCCGGGTATCCGGATTCAGGATAGGCTGTTTCGCTGAAGCTCGTCCGATCAGGTCTCGACTGATTTCTCGGGAGTGGGCAACGAGATTGCGCGTCTTTTCGCGAAGCATGAGCTGGCCAATAATCCCTTCAACATAGGCGGGATTCGTTTTGTTGATGACTGCCAGAGCCGTTTCGCACCTCGCGCGGCCGCAATGCTCAATAGCCCCGACTACATAGTCGGGTCCAAAATGCTCGGCGACCGCTGCAAGGTCGAACATATCGCGCGGCTGGAAACTCCAACCGCGATAGAAGACCTTTTTAGCGATGATTTCCGCTGGCGTTTCAAGCGCGATGGCGTGACCTTGAACGTCGTGCGCTCGTGTTGGATCTGGAATGATGCTGTCGCAGCAGATGAAATCAATTTCGCCCAGATCGTGATAAGCAAGCTTCAGCATATCGGTGCCTGCCTGATAGCTGTCAGGAGCGTGATCGAGTTTGATGCCTTGCGTTTCCGGATTGAGAAATGGGAGGATTTGTGGATCGTCCAGAAACAGGTCGATGTCGTGACTTTCACGATGATCGATCTGCAGCATCAGTGCGGTTCCGCCGCCGAAGCTCCACTGAGGCGCGAAGCCGTTCGCCTTCCTGAAATGGTCAAGAATATCTACGGCGAGATTGAAAAGGACCGGCCATTCGCTCGGCCGCTTTGCAGACACGGCGTCAGGCCGCCAGCAGTAGCGTGTAGCCCGAAAGTTCGGAGATTTTATCGGCGACTTGGCTCGCTTGACTTGCGTCTACGCCCATCGCTGCCATGAACTGTTCCTGGACGTTCAGCGGCACTTCGGAGAAGAAAGCGAAAACCGGCGCGTTGCAGTCAATCGCGCTCTTCAAGTCGACGATCATGGCAGCAAGCTGATGTGCGGAAACGGCCGCCCCATAAGGGGCGTTCACCGTCGTCAGCACTTGAGTTACAGCGTTTGCCATCATTCCACTCATAACACGATCCTGTTTGGATCGTTGTTTTCATATAGTCGCGAGCGGTTATCAAAACAAGAATCTCGCTCAGGTCGCGTCCTACGCCCGACGCGAGGCAATAATGACAAGACCAGATTCAGCTTATGAAGCATGCATCATGGCTTTGATGTTTCAAGCAGATTCCGCGCCAGAGCTAAGAAAGTTCCGTCCGGCTTATCGCGACGGGCCCCCAACGATTCCAGTGAATTTCGAGAGTGCGCGGACGCCTACCGCTGGGCGAACGCCCGTCAGCATCTTCGCGGCGAGATAGAGGTTGCGCGCTAAATTGGGCGCATGATCGGTCCCGACGGCGATTGGAATGATCCGGTTCGTATCGTTCATCGGACGCACCCATGCGACCGGATGCCCGATCCAGGGCAAGCCGAGCCGGCCCGATCGCAGCATCGCTTCCTGCGCGGAAATGGCGCGGACCTGCCAGCCATATCGCCTTCCCAGACTTCCGAGCTTGGTCCAGAGATCGGCGCAGGGAACGCAGCCGGGCGCGGTGCTCATCTCGACGACGAAGGCCGAACTGCGTCCGCGCAGTTCCTCGGTAAAGTCCGGCGGGAAAGCGCGCGTCACCGGAACGCGCGAGAGCCAGTGGTTCATCGCCGCAGTTGTTCCGACCGGATGGATCGCGGCGCGCGCTGCATCCTCGCGGCTGACAGTCTGCGCCATGCCGGGCGAAATGACTAGGATGCTCATGCTCAGCGCGCTTGCACATCGCGCCAACATACTGAACTCGCCTTGCAGGTAAGGGGATTTGCTCTTACCTTGTGCTATTGAAAGGACTCGCCACATGAACGCTGTTACCATTACCGCGAAAGGGCAGGTCACGCTGCGGAAGGAATTGCTCAGGCATCTCGGCGTCCATCCAGGCGACAAGATCAGCTTTGACAAACTCCCCGGCGGTGAAATCAAGATTCGGGCCATCAGGCCTTCCGGAAAGATTGAGGATTTCTTCGGGTCACTCAAGCGGGAAGGCCAGCGGCCCATCTCGATCGAGGAGATGAATGAGGCCATTGAAAAGGGCTGGGCCGGACAGCTGTGAAAATTACTGCCGACACCAATATCCTCGTCCGATCCGCAACGCTGGACGATCCCGTTCAAAGCCCCTTGGCAAAAAAGCTCCTGAAGGAAGCAGAACTTGTTGCTGTGACGCTTCCGGCCTTGTGCGAGTTCTGCTGGGTGCTCAGAAAAGTGTATCGCTATGAGGCGGCAAGGGTCGCTGCATCGGTCAGATTGCTTATCGACGCCGGCAATGTCGCAGCGGACCGACAGGCTGTTGAAGCGGGGCTTGCAATACTGGAGCAAGGTGGAGACTTCGCTGATGGGGTCATCGCCCACGATGGCCAATGGCTGGGAGGCGAGACCTTCGTGAGCTTCGATCGAGGCGCTGTTGGCCTTCTGGCAAAGCATGGGCAATCTGCGATGAACCCCGATCAATCGAAAGCTTGATCCAACTGCGCTGCGCTGCTCGGCAATAGACGCTGTCATCGACGCGGCTCCAAGCCCGCACCGACGAGGTCGCCGCCCAACACACGGGGATCGGTCGCGGAAACCGGCCCATTGCCGAGTGCGTCGAAGAAACCATCTTCCTCGCCCGCGCCGGTCAGGAACTGTTCGGGCCGAATGTCGCCGAGCATCAGCCGCACGGCCTGGTATGTGGTCTGCGCGAGATTGGGATAGGATTCGACACCCGACGCGATCACCATCCTTGCCGAGCTGTCGCGGCGGATCACCATCGTCGTCGGTGTCACCTCGACGCCGAAGCGCTGTCCGAGCTCCGGTCGGCGCTCGAGATCCATCTGTGTGACCTGCCAGCCCGTCTCCTCGCGGAACCGTTCGAGGATCGGCCATTGCACCCGGCAATAGCCACAGGAATTCCGCGAGAACATGACGAGCGCGAACTGGCTTGCGTGGGCGCGGAGATACCGGCGGCGAACCGCTTCCTTCTCGGCACCCATCGCCGCGCGCGCGTCGCCGACGATCGGGTTGGCGGACTTGGCATTGAGTTCGGGGTTCTGAAGCAAGGCGATCTGAGTCACGCCTGCGAACGCACGTGCCTTGCGCCGCGCGAAGTCCTGCAGCCGCCAGAAGTCCGCGACCGCGTCGACGGTGAGCACGGTCGCTGCATAGTCGCGTTGCTGCTCGATCAGCTTGCGGATTTTGGGCGGCGTCCATGTCGCCAGTTCCGCCATCGGCGGTATCGCCGGCTTCATCAGCGCGTCGGGCTCGGCATCCGCATCTTCGACCGGCGGCGGTGCCTGATACCACCAATAGCCCTGCTTCGGTTCGCGGGTGGGTGAGGTCGGCTGCGCGGCGGCGGGGAAGGCCGTGATGAGCGCCGCGAGGAGGGCAGGGCGGATCACAGCAGCTTCTCCATGCGGGTGAGGCGCGCGATCGGCACCGGTCCGTAATAGCGGCTGTCGAACCCGCTCGGGTGCAGCGAGCCGACATAGATCAATCCCGGCGGGATCAGCCCGTGATCGGGCCGCCAATAGTCGAGCCGCTGGCCATTTCGCCCGTAGGGCTTGGTCACGCCGAGCAGGACGCCGTCGCAATAATACCACCCGTCCATGGCGTGGGGCTCCATCGTCGACGGTTTCTCGATCAGCGATATGCGCTCGCCGGGCATGCAAAGCGCGCGCTTGGTCACCTTGACCGGTTCGGGGCCGGCCAGCGGATGGGAGAGCATGAACAGGACGAAATCGCCCTTCTCGATCGGCCCCGGCGCCGCGCGCACCGCCCAGGCGTCGATCGACGGCGACATCACGAGAATGGCTTGCTGCATCGCCCAGCACGTCAGAAGCCCGAGTGGCACAACGATCGCCGTCGCCTTCCAGAGCCGGTCGGGGCGCGCGGGCTCGCCGAGCCCCGGACTGCCGAGCGCAACGGCTGCGCGCCGCGGCAGTCCCTTCAAACCGATCGCCAGATGCTTACCGGCCTTCCAGGCGAGACTGAGCATCGCGCACCTCCTCTTTTCCGCCGAGGCGGGCAATTTCTTCGAGCAAACCGGAAAGGGCGGCATCGCCGTAAGCGATATGGCTCCCGCGCGGACTTTCCTCCTCGCGCTCGCAATAGGGGAGCACCGGATCGCCCGGGATCATGGCGAGCGCGGGCACGCGGGTGACGCCGTGCTGGCGAAAGACCAGCGGGTCGACGATCACCTGCACGTCGCGCATCACGCATGCCGGTCCCTCGCAGCCGGGATCGAGGCGGAGAATCTCGGCGGTGAGCTTCGCCATCGGCGCGACCTTGGCCATCCCGCCCGGCATGCCGCGAAACGCGAGGACACCGCGTGCCTTCTCGAGCTGCGCTGCATAGGTGCGCAGCGTTGACGACGGCATCGACGAGGAGACGAACAGCACAGGCACCCAGCCTTTCGCCGCCGGCGCCGGACCGGCATCGGCGACGGCCTTGATCTCGGGCGCTTCGAGCCCGAGTGCCTGGCCGAGCCGCTTCGCCATCGCCTCGCGCTCTGCGGCGAAGCGGTCTTTGCCGGTCTCAAGCGCATCGCGGGCGCGGGCTTCCATCGCTGGCGACTTGGCACGGTCGCGCATCGCCTCGAAGGCGCGCCGGCGTTCGACCTCGCTCGGCTTCGGCAGGTCAGATGGGCCGTTTTGCTGTTGGGCTTTGCGGCGCGACACCGCGCCCTTCAGCCGGTCCATCGCCGCTTCGCCCTCGCGTTCTACCTTCTCGCGCGCCGACGGGTTGTCGTCGATGCCCGGCGATATTTGCGCTGCGGCAAGGCCGGCGATGCCGGCTACGTCGGCGAGCGCCACCGCGAGTACGGCGCGGCGCCTAGCGGCCGATGGCCTGCATATAGGCATCGATACGATCCTTCATGTCTGACTGGATGTCGGCCTGCGCGCGGGCCTGAACTTCCGAATAATATTCGGAGAGGTCCATTCGGCTGAAGTCGAGCGCTTGGAACTCTTCGGGCGTGAACCCGCGGCAGTTCGGCGTCTTCACCGGTCCCCAGCCATCCGCGAACGACTTCAGCTGCGGGCGGCCCTGTTCCTGGATGATGCGGCCGAGCTTGGTATTGAAGCAGCAATGGCTGCGCGACTTCTGGACGCAGATGCCGAGGATCTTCGACGAGCAATAGGAGCCGACCTCGACGCACATGCCCGAGCCGCGTAGCATGCCCGTCTCCATGTCCTGCTGGTCGCAGGAGGAGAGGAGGAACTCGATCATGACGTTGACCGCGAGGCTGATCGCGATCGAGGTCGGATCGATGCCGACAATGATCGCATTGGCGCCCGCGCTCGCCGCCTGGCTTGCCGTCGCGCCCGCCTGGAAGGCGGCATAGGCGGCTTGGGCTCCGGTGAACACGCCCTTGGCGATCGCGATCTTCGTCTGCGTCGACGCGATCGACGAGCCCATTCCGTCCTTGACGATCTTACCCTTGTCCTTGCAGCAGTTGGAAAAGGTTGTCTTGAGGCCCGCTGGGCGGCAGCGCAGCGCGCGGCCGCCGAATATCTCGATGTTCCCGAGACAATTGCCGTCGGTGTCGACTTCGCCGTCGGCGGGCGCGCCCGGATCGTCGACGACGGGTTCATCCTCGATCGGGTTTGCCGCGGTATCGATGCAGGCGTTCGGCGAGCAACTCGGCACGCCGCCGCTCGCCAGCGTCTCGCACGCATATTGCGAACCAAGCGGGCAGGACGACGCGCCGCCGGGCTCGGGCGCGCACGATGCCCGTTCGATCGGGCACTGCCAGCTACCACCTTGCATCCCGACGCAGCTAGCGGTCTCGCCCGCGTCGTCGGCGTCACCATTGCCATTGAGGTCGACCGCGCAAATCTGCTGCGCCTGCGCTGCCGACGCGTAAACGGCGAGCGCGAAGGCGACGATGCCGAACAGGATCAGCGCGAGGCGCGACGGCCAGAAGAGAAAGCGGCCCATCATCGCGCTGTCGCCGTGCAGGCGAGATCGGCGCCAGCGAGCCTGACCGTTTGCATCATGACCACCGCCTCGGGAAAGGTATCAAGGCAGCCGCAGGGCGTGACGATGGTCTCGCCGGGACCGGCGGGACAGACATTGCCCGGTGAGCAGGCGTGATAGAAGGTGTCGAAGCCGGTCGGGCTGGTCTGCTGCGCGCCGACGACGCCCGCAGGCGCCGCGTCGGTATTGGCTTTCGCAGAGCGCGTCTTGCAGACCGCCTCGCAAGCTGGAACCGAGCCGCGATCGGGAAGCGCGAAGGCGCGCGTAGACGCGGCGCTGCCGCCGTCGGCCGTCCGAACGCGGTCGGCGAGCAGCGTCTCGGTCGAACGATCGATGATATAGGCGCCGCGCGACAGGTCGGGTTCGGGCATCGCGCCGGTGTCGATCGCGCATTTATAGGTCCGCTGGCGCAGGAAAAAGTCGCGGGTAAGGGTAGCGGTGCAACTGCCCGTGCCGAACTGGCGCGACCGCGGGAGGGGGCGAAGGCCGGTGCCGACGCCGTTCAGAAACGTCTGGACGCCATCGACGCTCTCGCTGTCGAGGCGGCACTTTTGATTGGCGCCAATATCTTCGCACTGGTCGACGAGCCGGTCGCTCGGTTCGCATGCGTCCGAAACGCGAATCTCGACGTCAACCAGTCCCCATTCGGTCGTGAGAGGCGCACCGCCGCCGCCGCCGCGCACGCGTGCCGACACCGTCGTCGGCCCCGCCCGCAGGTCGGTGGTAAAATCATAGGAGGTGTAATTGCGCGCCGCGCCGCCATCGGTGCGGCAGTCGCCTGAAGGCAATCCTGTCGTCAGCCACGGACGCGGCCCCGCGGAGCCGACGACGCGGCCGTTGATGCGGCCCTGGACCCAGTCGTCGGCGCCCATCTCGACGATCCGCGCCGACAGGAGCTTCGCGGGGTCGCTGACTTCGAAGCGCGCGGTGAAGATCGGCGGCGCGCTACTGCAATTGCCATCTCCGATGATGCGAAAGCGTCGGCAGCCTTCGCCGCAGCCCTGAACCGAATAGATGACGCCCGTCGCGGAGACGATATCCTCATACGCGAGCGGCCGCAGTGTGACGTCGCGTTCGATCGTGCAGGCGCGGACCTGTTCGGCCTTGCCGATGCCGGCGGGCGATCCCTTGAGGCTCTGGAACAGCGAGCTTCCGGCTGCGGTCGCCGCGGCGTCGCCGAGGATCGAAGTCGGACGGCCGCGATAGGCTGTTTGCGGAAGGTCCGGCAAAGCCGTGCAGGCGGTTGATTGCGCTCCGACATACTGGATCAGCGGGCCGTTGATGCGCGCCTCGGCCACGCCGACGCGGGGATCGTGGCTCGTGAGTGCGCCGATCGCGCCGCCGCCGAGATCCTTGAGCACCGACGGCAGATTGTCCATCACGAGATTCGCGCCGCAGCTGTTGTTGACGCAGTAACAGCCCGCGAGTTCGGCCATTTCGGCGGCGGCGAGCCCCAGGTCGCCCGAGACATCGACGTTCCAACGATGATAGTTGCACGCGTTCCAGCTTCCGGGCTGGCAAGCGATGACGCCGTTGGCGCAGATGCCCGAGACGGGCACGGGCAAGGTGGACACGCGGTCGAAGCTGCCGTCGAGATCGGTGTCGCGGGCGATGCGGACGGTGTTGATGTCGCCCGTGCCGTCAGGCTGGATCAGGATTTCGAGGAGGCTCGATGTTTTCTGGCAGGCGAGACTCGGCGTAAAGCTCTGGCTGCGATCGACCGTCGCGATCGGCTGTCCGCTGAGGCCGGGGGTGAGGTAATTCTCCTGGATCGCCTTGCTGGTCGAGGACTTCGCGCGAGAAGCTTCCGCGGCTGCGCGCGCGCGGTCCTCGACTGACTGCGCCAGTGTGCTGGCGGAAGCCATTGCCGCCATCGGCAGCAACAGGAGAGAAACCGAGCGCTTCACGAACGATCACCGTCCACAGTGCGCGATCCATGCGCGAGCCGAAACAGGTCTCCCGCCCGGAAGTCATCGGATCCGGGCGAGAGGTGCCGATAGACGGCCTGGCCGTCGAACACCGTGAGCACCGCTTTTACCCGAGGACACGGCGGGATCAGGGCCGGTCTCGCTTGTGGCGATGGCAATTTACCCGTATCGTCTGCAGGTGGAGCGGCGCCCGAGAGGGGGCAGGGCGCCGCTCCCGCCTCGCGCGCCTGCCGGCAGCCACCGGGGCTGTGGCGGGCAGACCGGGCCGATTCCGGGCTGCGCACGAGACGATCGGGAAGTGCCGGGTCAGGGCGTCGAAATGCCGGCACAGCAGATCGCTTTCTCGAAGAGCATGAACTGGGCGTTGTCCTTGCCCGGCGCGTGTTTGCCGGAGGTCCAGAGCGCGCCGGGACGGCCGATGTTGACGCACTTGCCGCCCTTCACCGGCTCCATGAGCTGGAGTTTGTATCGGCTCTTGGTCCAGATCGGCTGCGGCTTGAACGAGCAGCCGTCCGCCGAATGGATGGTCAGCGCGCCGAGCCGGCCCATCATGAACGTGCCGCGCGCTGCCAGCCCCGCCCAGGCTTCGACGCGGTCGCCCATGTGAATGTCGCCGGCGACAGGATAGGTGCTTCCCCAACTGCCCATGCACCAGAAGAGCGGGTCGATGACCTTGCCCGCTGCCGCCGCGGCGCTGTCGGACATGCAGGCAAGGCCGGCCGCGGGATTGCCGAACAGGATGCCTTCGGGCTGGATGATCGCTCCCAGCGTCCCCGACTGCCAGGTCGGCATCACCTCGGTCATCAGCGCGACGTCGAAACCGTCATCCTCGAGGCACGGAAGATCGCTGAACATGTCGAGCATCTTCCAGACCGGCGCGACATAATAGTGCATCTGCGCGAACAACTTCGTCGTGTTCGTGCCGTCCGAAATCGACGACTGGCTGCCCTGGAGCTTGCCGCCGGTCGCCATGATGTCCGTGCCGAGCGCCATCATGCAGCCGGGTTCGGTCACCACGTCGATCATCCGGTTCGGAGTCCAGAAACTGACCTTGACACCGAACCAGAAGGTTGCACCTTTGCGGCACGCACACAGCGGTTTCGACGCCGATTGTGCGTCGAGCGCCTTGTCGAGCTTGTCGTAGCTGCCGGCGCGCACGCCGCCGATGGTGATGGGGAAGATGCAGTTCCAACGCACCTTGGTGATCGGGTTGAAGATCGTGTCGCTCGGACATTTGGATGCTTGCGCTGGAGCGGGGATGAAAGCGAGAACTGCGCCGAGCCCGACGGGTACCGCCCAGCGAAAGGACCGGCGCGTCTTCTTCGGCTCGACTTGGCGCCTGGCGCCGCTGCTCCCCGATGCGGAAGTCGCGCGCAAGTGTCGGCAAGCTGGCATGACTTCTCCGTTCCGCCAGGTAGGGCGCTGAAAAGGTTGGATGAGGCTTCGGCGCTCTGTATGGGCGATTGGCCTGCCCGAAGCGGAGATGGACCCGCCGACATGCTCGTCGCAACCAGATGGGAAAGGATATGCCGCGGATGGGCACATCGTTGCCGCTATCAGCGGTGCGGGGCCGGCTTCCGTGACGCTGAGGTTGGATTTGCCGATCAGATGTCTGCTCGCGGTCCCGTCGCGTCCTTGCGGACCAGACCATGGCGAAGGGAAGGCACCAAAGCTCGCTTCTTGCGAAGCGAGTTCCTCCAGGCATCAACGAAGTCGACGATCGGGCCAAATGGGACCCTGCGGAATCTTGCGAACTTCATCGAAGTAAAAAAAGACGCCCGTCCAGCCGGAGCCAGGCGGGCGTCAAGATGAAGAACTCTGTCTTCGTTTCCGATTAGAGCTCCCCTGGGTCGCGGCGTCCGAATAGGCGGATGACCGGATTTGCGATTGGATGAAGGCGCCAAAAAAGAGCTGGCGAAATTACGGCGTGCTCGCCGAGCGTAGGATTTGGCTCGCGGGAGCCGGGCCTTTTCGTTCAAGCGCGAACTCGCTGACCTCGAGCTTTTGTCCGACCTGCGCGACTATGACCGGCGCAACGCGAAGATCGAGCCGCTCCTTCACGCGCTCTTCGAGAATGAACAGCGGGCGCGCAACCTTCTCTCCGAGTGCGATCGGGTCGGTCACCTCCGGGCCGCCTCCGGCGAGCAATATCCAGTCGCTCGCCCGCGCGTGGCCAAGCGCCCAGTTCAGGTCGCGCGAATGAACCACGATCAGGCGCTGCGGCATCGACACATAGGTGAGGGGGTTGAAGGTGTAGCCTTTGGGATAGAGCAGTTTGCCGTCGTCCAACCGGACCTCAAAATCGAGCGTGTGGAACGGCACGACGCTTCGTTTCCTGTTCGCGCGCGCAACGCCGAGGGCGGCTGACTGCATTGCGCTCCACTTCTCACGCGGACCGAAACGACCCGCGATGCTTTTCGGCTGCTGCGCAACGCGCGCCTCGATTTCAGAAAGGGCATCGGGTTCAGCGATCGCCCAGGTGCGCCCGATCGCCGCGGTCTGTCCACGCGCCGTGGCGGCGATGACGAATGCCCCAAACACGAGCATCAACGAGGTGCCAAACTGCCAGGCGGCCACTCGAATGCTACCGCGATCATGTTCCACGACGATATCTCCTCCATCTTTCTCGCGGATCGGAGCTGCCAACACCGATGATCGCACCGACAAGTGAAACCAACGAGAGAAGGCTCAGCACGACGATGAGCGATCGCGGCGAGTTCGCGATTGGGCCGGGCGCGGCGAAGAGGATGAGGGCTTGCGCCTGGCCGAGCATCAGGCCACCGACGGCCAACCTGACCGCGATGGGCGAAGGAGCGTGGGAGAGGAGGCCGTTCATCGTGTCCGCCGATGACCGCGCCACCGGAGCATCAGACCGCTCGTCACGGACGAGAGCCAGATCAGGACCAGCCCGCTTGCGAAGCAAGCGATTCCGACCGTCACCGACGCCTGCGTAAACAGCGACGTCGGCTGGTCAACCAGCAGTCCGGCGATGAGAACGAGGCCAGCCATCATGACGGATTCGATCATGACGAGCCGGAACCGCCAACCCAGTGCCTGCCGCTCGGCCACTGCCGCAACGGCCGCGTCGAACAGCGCCCGATCGGCGGGCAACATGGCGTCGAGCTGCATCGCTAGCTCGTCGGGATGGAGCGAAGGCCGCTTCATGCCGCTGGCTCCGATGCTCGCGGCAAGTCGCGGCTATCGCCCAATATCTCGCGGGGATCGACGTCGGCGAGCTCGCACACAGCCTCGAGCGGCGATCGCCCGGCCCGGATCAGTGCTTCGAACGCCGCGACTTCGCCGGGCGCGCTGGTGTTGATCCAGTAGCTGAAGGGATCGACGACAAGCCGCGCGACCCCGAGCCCGAGCGGAGAGTCGATGAAGACCTCGCTATAGTTCGGCTTGTTGTTGCGGACCGATTTCAGGAGGTCGAGGACGAACCCGGAATAGTCAAGAATTTTGCTCTCGACAGCACGATCATAGGTGGAGCCTTGCAGGAGGAACCGCGTCGCCGCATTCTCGAGGATGACTTGGCCTGTGCCGCCGAACAGCGTGAGGTCGTTCATAGACTGGAGGACGATGCCGAAGCTGCCCTGATATTTGCGGGCACGGCGGTAGCCTTGTGCGAAGGCTTCAGCCAGCCGCGACAGATCCTGACCATCGCTTTTCGTCATGAACTGCGCTGCTTCGTCACAAAGCACGAAGCGGGGCCGGTCGCGCGCCGAGAGGTAGAGCTCCTGCGTCACCGCATTTACCACCACCATGACGATGACGTTGAACAGGTCAGGCATGGCTTTCAGCCGCTCGAGCTCGAGGACGACGAACTCGTCGGCGGAGATGTCGAAGGTCGACGGCCCGTTGAAGAAGTGCCCGTAAGCGCCATCCGAGCCGAAATCCCTGAGATTGAACGCGAGCTCGCGCGCGACCGGCTTCAGATGCTCGACACGGTCGAGATCGGCTGCGGCAAATTGCGGATAGGCACCGAGCCAGGCGCGGACCGAGTCGATGCCTTCATCGGCATAGCCCCCATCGATCGTCCACTGGACGGCCGACTTGATGAGATTCCATTCTGAGGTCGAAACGCCTTTGCGCGTCGCCGCGTTCCCCATCTCGGCAACGATCGCGACCGCCATCGCGATCGCCGAATGCTTGTCCTCGCCGTCTAGCGCGAGCCCGAGGTCGAACGGGTTCAGAACCAGCCGTTCCTCGCCGACGTCGATATAACGACCCGAGCAGAGGGTGCAGAGCTTGCGGTAGGATCCGCCAATGTCGATGATGCGGATGAGGGCGTTCTGGGCATAATATTGCCGGCAGAGATCGTTGAGGAGGAAACTCTTGCCCGCGCCGCTTTCGGCCGCGACCACAAAATTATAATTGTTGATGCGCGGATCGAAGAGGTCGAGTGTGACGAGCTGACCCTTGCGGCCCACATAGAGCAGGGCAGGGCGGCCGCCTCCGCGAAAGTCGGTCTGGATCGGCGCCATCAGCGCTGCCGCCTTCACCGGCATCCGGAAATCGCGCTCGAGCATCTTGATCGTTCGGCGCTCGGGATAAAGGCCGAACGGCAGGCTCGCGGTCAGCAAGATCGGATTGAGGTAGGATTCTTCCTGCACCATCCAGGGCAGCGGTTCACTTTCCCAGAGGCGCTTGGCGCGCGCGGCCATCTCGCGGGCGTGATGGGAATCGCGGCCGAACACCCAGACGGTCGGCATGACCGAGACGAAACGGCTGTTGCCGGCCTCGTCGAGCACCCAGCCGATTTCCTCGATCTGTTTGCCGACCTCGACCGCAAAGCTGCCCGCCGCTTTCTGCGCCGACAATATCTGGGCGCGCTTGTGAATTTCGAACTGCGAATGGTCGAAGAGGATGTTGAGGCAATAGAGGAAGGGGCCGCCAATCTGGTCGCTGTCCTCGGCGCTCCCGCGCATCCCGCCCATCAGCCGGTTCATGTGTTCCGCGGTAACCCGCCTCGCCGGCGCTTTCGGCGTCAGGCAGCGTGCGACCTGGCCCCCGAGGAACACTTCGGGTCCGTCGAAAGCGAGATCGGGGCCGGCATCGACGATCTGCTTGCGGATCGGCGGGGCGGGGTGCCCGGCTGCACCGCTGGCGAATACGCCAGGAGCGTCCTCGAAGACGCCGTTGAAGATACGGCGATAGAAGGAGATCATTTCGTGCGGCTCGACGCGGCGAATGCCGAGCTTGGCAAGCTGCTCTTCGATCTGGCGGCGCAGGTCGCTGTGCATGGGGGCGCGCGTTTTGACAGCGAGGAAGGTCCGGAAATCACGCACCGGAATGCCGTGGAGCGCGCCAAGCCCGTTCCGGCCTTCGTTTAGATAAGCGTGCGTCCGGCGCGCCGATGCCTGGATCAGCGGATCTGGCCGGGTCTTGAGGTCGAGATAGGCGTCGAGCGCTGGCGCAATCAGCGGGTCGGCGAAGCTGATAAGCTGGACGACGCTGTTCTCGGGAAACTGGGCGTTGAACAGGCCGAGCAGCGCCTGGTGAACATGCGCGAACATATAGGCGGTAGGGGTCAACTCCCAAGCATAGCCCCAGCCATCATCGATGCAGAGAAAGGCTTCCTCTTCCTCGACCCAGGCGACGAGCGGGAGGAAATCCGAATAGCGGTCGCGCGCAACGGCGCGGTGCAGGTCGGAGAAGGTAAGACCACCGCCGGTTCCGGGCGCCTTCATGGCCGCGGCTCCGCGCGCGCGGGCACAACCGGCGGCGTCAGTTCGCTTCCGGGCACCTCGCGGATCTGCTCGAGCACCGGCACGCGCGCCGCGGCTGAGACCGGCGGCACGAGATAGCCGCCGACGACCCAGGAGGGGGGCTCAAGCACCGAATAGACGAAACGCGGCATATAGAGCCGGTCGGGCCGGTTCCGATCGGCATAGGGCAGGATCAGTGTTCGCACCGCCTGCGCCGGCCGCAGCATCGGCGCCTCGGGCGCCTCGATCAGCCCCTGAAGCTCCCGGTAGACGCTGTCGCGGTAATCACCATAGGCATCAGCATCGCTGCGTCCTCGGCGCGCGGTGCCGCGCTGGTTCGCCTTGAGCAATATCTTGTCGCGTGTCACCGCCGGGTCCGAACGCGAAGCCCGGCCCTCCGCCGCATCCTCATAGGCTTTCTCGGGATGGATGCACTGGCCGTGATCGTCGTTCTTGCAGCTGAACTTTTCGCTGTACGGCGACATCGCTGAGCCGAGCGTTGCGCACCCTGAGAGTGGCAAGACGCCGGCAAGCAAGAGTGCGGCTGAGCAGAGGCGCGCGCGGCGCCGGTTTGACATATCGGTCATCGATATTCCTCCGAGGATGGGCGGGGGCATCAGAACTTGCTCCCGGCGGTCGGCTTGATCTCGAGCGTGACGCCTTCCTGGATGACGACGACGACGTCCTTGGCGGCGCCCACTTCGACGATAGGTCCCGCCTGCCGCGCGAGATCGAGATAGAAGTCGGTGAGCTTGTCGGACGACTTCGAGAGGCCGCCTGCGATCCCCACCTTGGCGGCGTCGCCGACATCGAGCGTCCGCACCGAACCCAAGGCCGATGTCGACACGTCACCGACCGTGTTCTCGACCGTCTGGCTGATCCCGCTGATCGTGCCGGCGATGAAGGCGCGCGCGAGACTCGCGCCGGCGCGCGTTACCACCTTGCCCGACAGCCCCTTCTTGCCGTCGGTGTCGACGAAGAAACCCTTGATCGGCTGGTCGACCACCGAGCGTTCGTCGAAATCGACGCAGGACAGCGATACGAGCTGGACCTCGACCCGCTCCTTGGCGAGGCTGCCCGTCGCGTTGCCGATGACGAAGCAGCCCGAGAGATTGGCCTTGACGTCATTCGGCAGCACGGCGGGCGCCTGGACGCGCGCAATCAGCGGCTCGGGGTTCGAGGTAGCATCGCGGCTCGCGAGCGCGTCGATCCCGGTCAGCAGCCGCGCCTTCATGAAACCAGGTGGCAAATAGATCGTCCGGGTCTTTTTTTTAGCGCCAGACGGCGCGCCCTTGCCATCGGCCGCGGCAATCGTGCCGGGGGCGGTCACCGCGGCGCCGATCGCGCCGACGGCCTTTTCAACCGGGGGCGCAGGAGGAGCAGGGGGCGCCGCGGGTGGTGAAGGAGGTGGCGGGATCTCGCCCGTCGCGATTTCGGCATCGCCGGGCGCGGGTGGATAATCCGGTATCGCGCCCGGCAGAGCCGGGGGAAGCCCGGGGTCGCCGTCGGGAGGTGCGCCTGGCTTGCTGCCGGGCACGACCTTGCCCTCCTCGATCGCGGTGACGCGGTCGCCGAGCAAGGTCTGGCCATCGAGAATCTTCTGGAGGTCGCCCCGCAGCTTGGTCTCGAGGCTGTCGCCGCGCAGGCCGGCGCCCATGTCGAGCTTGGTCACCGCTGGCGCCTCGGGCGCCTTCTCATCTCCGCCTGTACTCGCCGCGTAGAGACCGGTACCGAGCATCGCGACGACGCCCGCGACACTCAACTGCTTGGCGCGCAGCTTCTGTTTCGAGCCCAGCGTCGCCCAGCGCTCCTTGAATGCGAGAAGAGCGGGGCCGCGAGTGGCCTCGGGCGGAAGCGGTTTGCCGACCTCGCCGAGATCGAGCGGCTCTTGTTCGGGCGTGTCGTTCATTCGCCGTCTCCCCGGCGGATAACGATCAGCCGCGCGCTTTCGCCCGCCTTGAGGCTCAGTCGGTCGAGCGTGACTGCGAAGATGTCGATGCCAAGCGCGCGGTCGAGGAACTGCTGTTCCTCGAGCACGACATCGCTGTCGCTACCGAGGCGATACTCGGAGACGGAAAGGCCGGAGCCTTCGATCGCGAGACGCCGGCGCTCGACGAGCTGCGCCGAGGGGAGGCCGGCAATCGTGATCGTTCCCGACCGCGGCGCGACCTCGGTGAAGCTTGCCGGCACGCGGTCCTGAAGCATCGCGAGCGTGATCGACACTGCCCTCTCTTCCTCGACTAGCGGCCCGAGCAGCTCCTCATTGGCCCGTGCGCGCTGCGGCCGTCCGGGAGCAAGCGTGACCGTTTGCGCGGGAATTTCCGTAGGCTCGGCATAGAGCGGATAGATGGCCCCGTTGCAGCTGATGAAGAACTCAGAGGGTGTCGTCACATAGCTGCGCGTCACCATACCCATATCGTCGACTTCCTTGACGAGAAACTTGATCCAGGCGTCGGAGCCCGCGCGCTCGACCGCGATCGCCTTCTCGGCCGAGAATTTTACATCCTCGATCTCGCCGCCGACGCAGACGATATGATTGACGTCGCGGTTTGAGAGGCGGATCGTGCTCATCTGGTCGGGAAGGACGGTGATGGCTTGCGCTGATGCGGGCGCGGGCAACAGCAGCGCGGCAACGGGCAGCGCCGCCGCGAGCCTAGCGAGGCTGGACATCGAATTTCTCCTCGGTGAGCGAAATGACCCAGAAGCGTCCGTTCTCGACGGCGTAGCGGACGCGAAGTTCGCCGCGGAACTTGCGGATGACACCGCCGATCACGCGGACCTTCTCGATCGGGACCAGGATGTCACGCTCGGTCCACTGGACCGGCTGATCGGGGCGGATGTAGGTCGCGATCGACAGCGTCGGATTGCCCGCGAGCTCGTCCAATATGCCGTTCAGGCTGTCGCGCATGCTGTCGTACGCCGATGGATGGACGATCGAGAGCAGTTCCTGGAACTGCCGGTCGGCCGAGTAGGCCGAATAGGTCCCGGCGAGCGCGACGATATTGCGCGTCATCGTGCGGATATAGGCGGCCGATGGCTTCGAGCCGGTCACATAGAGATCGCCGCCCGAACCGAACGGCACGACCACCGTGCGCTCTTTCTGGTCCGAGCTGTAAATGACCGTGCCAAGCACCGCGGTAATGCCGAACAGCCCGACGATCGCGAACTTGAGCAGCCGGTTCTCTTCGAAGAGGTTCGATGAGCCCTGAATGTACCGATGGATCCCGAAGCTGGCGGGTTTACCGAGCAGCGGGTCGACCGGCGCGCTTCGGGGTTTGCGATGACGCGAGAACATCTGCGGCCTCACTCGTAAAATCGGGTTTGGGTCGGACCCGGATAATGGCGAAAGCGAAGCATCCCCCAGCGCCATGCGAGATGGGCGAGGAAACCGCGCGGCTGCGCGCGCTTCCATGGCAGGAAAAGGAGAAGGGCCGCGATGAACGCCCAACCGACCAGTCCGCCGACGATGACGGCGACGAAGATGGTGGTGACCACCAACACGAACTCGTCCGATCCGAACCACAGGATCTGAACCGGCTTGTGCAGATATTGGGGCAAGCGTTCGTCCATCGACCCTTCTCCTCCTGCTACGGTCCTCACCAGCGAAGCAAATCGAAAGCGAAGACGAGGGTCCGGGAGCACTTCCTCCCGGTGACCGGAACGTGGGCGAGCGTGGAACCCGAATGCTTGCCCACGTTCCGATGCCGTCAGATCACCATGCCGAAGGTTTGAAGGATGCTGTCCGCCTTAATGAGGCAGACGGCAGCGACGATCGTCGGGATGCCGATCATGATATTGCTGAACAGTCGCGACACGCCGAACAGGAAGGCGGCGACGCCCCCGACGAAGCCGAGCGGGCCTTTGACACCCTGGTTCACGACAATGTCGTAGATGTCGTAGCCGAGATCCCCCGCCACGGGCGCGGTAAAGGCGTGGGCGCTTGCCGCGAGGAGCGACAGAAGCAGGACCGGTACGCCGACATCGGCGGCCGAAAGTACGGTTCTGGTAAGTTTTTTGACCATGAATGATTGCTTTCTTGGGCATTGGGCCGCCCTGAACTCTGCCTGCCGGCATCGATGGTGATCGTTGTCGGCCGACGGCGGTGCTGGACGGCCCGAAGGGGCGTCGCCGCCGGCATTCCGGTGCGTTGGGACCGAGAGCGATGATGCTCTCTGCGTCCGAGCAGCCGCCATGAAGAGATGGAATTCAGCGAGAGACACGGTTGGTCTTCGCCGAGGATAGAAAGGCCTCGATCTCGGCCTGCTGAAATCCGGAGATGAGCTTGCCGCCCGCGATCAAGGTCGGCGTCCCGCTGACACCAGCGGCGCTGACCACTTTGGCGTGAGCTTCGACCTTTCCGCGGCCTTCAGCGCAGGTTCGCAGCGCTGTCGGCGCGGCACCCGAATAGATGGCTTTAAAGGCTACCGCCTTATCGACTGAGCACAGGATGTGCTCGGACTTTGCCGCGGCTTCCGGATGAATGCCGCTCACGAAGAATATGAGACGCCGGACCGGTTTTCCCTCGGCGGCCTTCGCTGCCCAATATCGATTAAGCGCGCGACAATAGGGGCAGTCGGGATCGGTAAATTCGATCACCGTCGGCGCATCCTTGGGGCCGATTTCAAGCGCCTGTGAGGAGTCTATCGATTTCAGACGGTTGGAGATGCCGGCTTCCTGCGCGAGGGCTGTCAGATTGACGCCGTTCTTGTCGAAGATCGACGCGAACAAGAGATGCTCGCTCTCGGGCGCATAATAGACGATCCGGCCGCCAGCACTCGCTTGATAGATCGCGCCTTTCACCGGCGCCGGTTCGAAATCATCGAACTGGAGATTTGTGAAGGTTTGCTTGAGTTGCTGCTCCGCCTCCGCTGCGGCTTTTGCCAGCAACACCTTCTCCGTCTTCTCTTGTGCACAAACGACCGGCGAGGCGAGAAGTGCGGCCGCCGCCAGTAAGACGGCAGGTTTCTTGAAGGGGCCGTTCGCCGATAATGACGATAACCGGAATCGAGGCGCAGCACGATCGTTCGCGGAATCGCATGACATGAGTCCTCCCTGGCGCGACGGCGCCCGTTCGATGTGGGTTGCGTGAACGTCCGATGAGGCAGCCAGTGATAAGTCAGCCGGTCGGAACGGAGGGATAGATGGACGCGCTGTGAGCCAGCGGCAATCGTGAGGGCAGGCGCGTTCCCCAAGGCGGCACGATTGTGCCGCAGCCGAGCATCGTGATTCCAACTTTCATATTGGAATCAATGAATTGAAGGGAATTGCGTCAGGCGCGACACAGACTGAAATCCTTGAAGATGAACGAAGCTAATAGACTGAAAGCATCTCTACTTGCTGTGTCGCTCAGCGATAGCCAGCCTCGCATGGAGCGCTAGCGCACCACATACTATTCGGACGGAAGCTCATGTCGGACACCAGGACATGCGAGAAGGGCGGCGTCGCTTCGCTGGATCAGCTCAAGGAGTTCTCTGGGCGGCGCATCGAAAGCGAGCGTCTTCGCCGTCGCTTGAGTCAGGAGCATCTTGCCCGCAGAGTTGGATTGAGCGTTCGTTGGCTACGAGAGATCGAGAGCGGTAACCCGGCCGTGGCGCTCGATGACCATTTACGTTGCGCAGCGGCGCTCCGTCTCGCGCCCGCGTTCGTCCTTCTTCCCTTGTTGGACCCTGACTACAGCCAAGCTTCGTCGATCGATCCAGCGCCATTCGAATGGGCCGACATCGAATATCTGATCTGGACTCATATCGGCAGACGAGCAGGATGGGCTGCACACCGCGGCGAATTTGAACGCGCCCAGGAACCTCTGCGCGCCGAGGTTCGAGTCCCTGCTGAAAATCAGTCAAGAACAGCACAATCTTTACCTGCTACTCAGGATAGGAGCTAAAATTGCTACTTGTGAAAATTTGTCAAGTGAACCAGGGACAAGGATTTGCGTACCCGAGTTGCATTGCGATCAGAACGACGAAGTTCGGGGCAAACCGACATCCCAGGATCGTCCAGAACTTGCCAAGATACTCGATGGCTTCTGAGCTGCTACCCGTTTCTGGACCGCCCTGCTGGCAGCCTTCCAGCGTGCTGACATCAGGGCGGGCCATGTGCCGCTGATGCCAACATGAGCGATATCGGTGATTTGTTTTCGATCGCGCTGTGCGGTCGTACCTCGTTGTAGTCCCTACGCCAAGCCTCGCATTTTCGCACCGCGTCATCCAGGCTCATGAACCAGTGGGCGTTAAGGCATTCCTTGCCGTTGAAGCTCTCGATGAACGCGTTGTCGGTGGGCTTGCCAGGCCGCGAGAAGTCGAGCGTCACGCCCTTCATGTAGGCCCACAGATCGAGCTCGCGGGAGATAAAATTCGCTGCCATTGTCAGCCCTGATCGAGGCGGGATAACCCACTTGCGCGCAGCCCCGTTCCAGCACCTCGAACACATCCGGTGTCCGGTGCAGGCGCGATTGCCGCTCGACGACGTGTTCATCGCGCTGAAGGACGTGATCCCACACCTGACACGCTCGTCGCTGCACCGTTGCCTGCAACGCCACGGGATCAGTCGGTTGCCCAAAGCCGATCGGGAGAAGCCGAAGAAGTTCAAGAAATATGAGATTGGCTACTTCCACGTCGATATCGCGGAACTGCGCTATGAAGGCGGAAGAGGCTTCCTCTATGTCGAAGTGGACCGCACCTCGAAGCTGGTGTTCGCCCGCATCTATCGCCGGGCGACCAAGCTTGCCGCGGCAGCGTTCCTGCGCGTGCTTATCAAGACGGTGCCATACAGGATCCGTGGCCTGCTGCCGGTTTGGTGGACACCGAGATAGGGTGTTTCCACCTATCGGAGGTCCACAATGCAAAGAAGGAAGTTCAGCCGCGAGTTCAAGCTTGAGGCGGTGAGGATGGTCCGCGAACGCGGGGTGACGATCGCGCAGGCGTCGCGCGATCTGGATGTGCATGCGAACGTGCTGCGTAAATGGGTCCGGGAGCTTGCCGCCGATCCGGGTCATGCCTTTCCCGGTCACGGTCAGATGAAGCCGGAGCAGATGGAGATCGATCGCCTGCGGCGCGAGCTGGCCAAGTTGAAGGCGGAGCGCGACATCCTAAAAAAAGCCGCCGCCTACTTCGCGAGGGACTCGATATGAAGTTCCAGTTCATCGCGAAGCACCGAGGGATCTGGCCGGTGGCATGGATGTGCGGGGCGCTCGGTGTCTCGCGAAGCGGCTTCCATGCCTGGCTGATCCGCCCGCCGTCGCAGCGTGCCCGCGACGACGAGGTGATCGGTGCGAAGGTCCGTGCCAGCCATGTAGGAAGTTATCGCACTTATGGCGCGCGCCGTGTCTGGCACGACCTGCTGGCCGATGGGGTGTCCTGCGGCCTGCACCGGATCGAACGGCTCATGCGGGCGCAGGGTCTGCGAGCGAGGCCGCGGCGACGCGGGCTTCCCAAGGATCACGGCGATCGTTCGGTCATCGCCGGCAACGTGCTCGATCGCCAGTTCACGGCAGACAGGCCGAACCAGAAGTGGGTGGCCGACTTCACCTATATCTGGACGGCCGAGGGATGGCTCTATGTTGCTGCGGTGATCGACCTGTTCTCGCGCCGGGTGGTCGGATGGTCGATGACTCCCAACATGACAGCCCAGCTCGTCACCGATGCGCTGATCATGGCGATCTGGCGGCGCGGCAAGCCCGATGCTCTCCTGCATCACTCGGATCAGGGCAGCCAGTATACCAGCGAGCAGTTCCAGCGGCTCATGGCCGACAATGGGGTCACCTGCTCAATGAGCCGGTCCGGCAATGTATGGGATAATGCCGCCATGGAGAGCTTCTTCTCCTCGCTCAAGACCGAGCGGATCGGGAAGAAGATCTACCGCACGAGGGCGCAGGCGAAGGCCGACGTGTTCGATTATATCGAATGCTTCTACAACCCGACCCGGCGTCACTCGACCTTGGGTTACCTCAGTCCTATCGACTTCGAACGTGAAGCTGGGGTAGCCTGAATGAACTTATCTCGGTGTCCACCAAACCGGCAGCAGGCCACCGTAAGCGCTAGGCTTCGTGGACAAAGGGTATCCAGAGTTTAACTGAGGCGAGCGCGACGAAGCCGAGGTAGGATTCCTTGGTTTTGTCGTAGCGGGTGGCGACCCTGCGCCAATTCTTGAGTTTGTTGAA